>NZ_JBEZCX010000031.1:0-66067 GCF_040647835.1 Micromonospora sp. NPDC049240 | reverse complement strand
TCGCCGACAGCGCCAACCCGAACACCGCCTCCTACCGCATCAGCGTCGACAACCTCGCCGACTGGATCGCCACCCGCGGCTACAGCACCAGCTGAGCAACACCCGAAGGGCCGGCCCCGACAGTGGGGTCGGCCCTTTTGTCACCCCTCCGCGAGTACGGCGAGGATGGCCTCGCCGTACTTGGCGAGCTTGTTCTCGCCCACGCCGTTGAACCGGGACAGCTCGGCCAGCGAGGTCGGTGGCTCGGCGGCGATCTGACGCAGCGTGGCGTCGTGGAAGACCACGTACGCGGGGACGCCCTGCTCCTTGGCGGTGGCGGCCCGCCACGCGCGGAGCCGCTCGAAGACCGGTGCGGCGGCGGGGGAGAGGTCGGCGACGACGGTGGCCGCACCCCGTGGCTTCGCGGCCCGGCCGGACAGCGGCCGCTCCGGCTCCTTGCGCAGGGTGACCGTACGCCGCCGGCCGAGCACGTCCGCGCTGGCCTCGGTCAACGCCAGCGTGCCGTAGTCGCCCTCGACCGCGAGCAGACCCTCGGCGAGCAGTTGCCGGACCACGCCGCGCCACTCGGTGTCGCGTAGCTCGGTGCCGATGCCGAACGTGCTCAGCGCGTCGTGCCCGTGCTGGTCGATCTTGTCGGTGTGCTTGCCGAGCAGGATGTCGATGCTGTGCCCGGCGCCGAACCGCTGGTTGCGCTCCCGGTCGAGCCGGTAGACGGTGGAGAGCAGCTTCTGCGCGGCGACCGTGCCGTCCCAGGACTCCGGCGGGTCCAGGCAGGTGTCGCAGTTGCCGCAGTTCGACGCCCCGGTCTCACCGAAGTAGTCGAGCAGTTGGGCCCGGCGGCAGCGGACCGTCTCGCAGAGCGCCAGCATCGCGTCGAGGTGGGCGGCGAGATTGCGCCGGTGCGCCAGGTCGCCCTCCGACGTCTCGATCATCTTGCGCTGCTGCACCACGTCCTGGAGCCCGTACGCCAGCCAGGCCGTGGACGGCAGCCCGTCACGGCCGGCACGACCGGTCTCCTGGTAGTAGCCCTCCACCGACTTGGGCAGGTCGAGGTGGGCGACGAAGCGTACGTCGGGCTTGTCGATGCCCATGCCGAACGCGATGGTGGCCACCATGACCAGCCCGTCCTCGCGCAGGAAGCGCTGCTGGTTGGCGGCGCGGGTCGCCGCGTCCAGGCCGGCGTGGTAGGGCAGCGCCGGGACGCCGTTGGCGACCAGGAACTCGGCGGTCTTCTCCACCGAGGCGCGGGACAGGCAGTAGACGATGCCGGCGTCACCCGGGTGCTCGTCGCGAAGCAGGCTCAGCAACTGCCGGCGCGGTTCCCGCTTCGGCACGATGCGGTACTGGATGTTGGGCCGGTCGAAACTGGCCACGAAGTGCCGGGCGTCGGTGAGTTGGAGCCGGGTGGCGATCTCGGTGCGGGTGGCCCGCGTCGCGGTGGCGGTCAGCGCGATGCGCGGCACCTGCGGCCAGCGTTCGTGCAGCATCGACAGGTTGAGGTAGTCGGGGCGGAAGTCGTGCCCCCACTGGGAGACGCAGTGCGCCTCGTCGATCGCGAACAGCGCGATCCTGCCGCGTTCCAGCAGGCCGAGCGTGGAGCGCACGGCCAGCCCCTCCGGGGCGAGGTAGAGCAGGTCCAGCTCGCCGGCGAGGTAGGCCGCCTCGACCCGGCGGCGCTGTGCCGCGTCCTGGGTCGAGTTGAGGAACCCGGCCCGCACGCCGACCGCGGTGAGCGCGTCGACCTGGTCCTGCATGAGCGCGATCAGTGGCGAGACGACCACCGCCACGCCGTCGCGGACCAGCGCGGGGATCTGGTAGCAGAGCGACTTGCCGCCCCCGGTGGGCATCAGCACCAGCGCGTCGCCGCCGGCCACCACGTGCTCGATGATGTCCTGTTGGACACCGCGGAACGCGTCGTAACCGAAGACCCGGCGCAACACGTCCAGCGCGCCCTCGACCCGTTGCTCGGTGGGGGAGACCATCCGCGCAGTCTACGAGCGCCCGCCGACACGGCCCGCACCACCGGAGGGGCGTGGCGGGGCCGTCACCGCCCGCCTTCGGTGTCCCCGTCGCCCCACCGGAGCCCGTCGAGGCCGGCCGCGCGGTGGAAACCGGGGTGCCCGGTGACGTCCGCGCAGACCTCGTCGTCGGGGCCGACCCGGCCGCAGAAGACCGGCTCGATGTGGTTCCAGGCGTCGGCCCGGGACAGCAGCGCGCCGGTCGCGGGCACCTCCGGCCGCAGGATGGTCAGCCCTTCGGTGTAGACGACGGCCTGGTCGCGGGCCTCCTGCGCGTCGGCCGCCAGGTAGGTCAGGTGCAGCGTCCAGCGGCGCGGCATCCGGTAGGCGCCGGCGGGTGCCCCGTTGCGGCCCGACCGCCGCTCGCGCCCGGTCGCCCACGCGAGCAGACCATTGAGGTACGGGGAGAGCGGATCGGCCGTCGACAGCGCGTGGGCGATGGCGGCGCGGACCCGCTCGGACACGTCGGCACCGTCGAGCATGGCGGCCAACTCCTGGTGAAAGTCGGGCTCGGGCCGGTCCCGCCGCAGCGGTCGATCGTCAGTCACCGAGTTCTACCTCTCCGTAGGCGTGTGATTGCTAAGAGCGTGGGCCATGCCACCAAAAAACACAACGTCGCACTTCTCTTGCATTCTTGACTGCGAGGGGAGAAGAATCGACTACTCACGGTGGAAGGGGTGGTGATGGCACAGGTGCCGAGCCCGACGATCAGAGCCCGTCGGCTGCGACGGGAGTTGCGTCGCCTGCGGGATCGCGCCGGGCGCACCGCCGAGGAGGTGGCCAAGATCCTCGGCTGGCACCGCACCAAGGTCATCCGCCTGGAGCAGGGGCACTCCCGGGTGATGCCGAAGGACATGCCACCGCTGCTCGACCTCTACGAGGCATCCGAGTCCGAGCGAGAGTCGCTGACCGCGCTGCTCCGCCAGTCCCGGCTGAAGGGTTGGTGGAGCGCCTACGGCGACGTGCTGCCGGACGACTACGTCGGCTTCGAGGCGGAGGCCACGTCGATCAGCGCGTTCGAGAGCCTGTACGTGCCCGGCCTGTTGCAGACCGAGGAGTACGTCCGCGCCATCGTCCGGGCCGGCCGCAGCACCGCCGACCAGGACGAGACCGACCGGGTGGTGGCGGCGAGGCTTGCTCGCAAGTCTCTGCTGTTCCGGGACCTGCCGCCCTCGTTGTGGGTTGTGTTGGACGAGGCGGTGCTCCGGCGGATGGTCGGGGGCCCGATGGTGATGCGGGCTCAGCTCGCGCGCCTGGTCGAGGCGTGTGAGATGCCAACGGTGGAGATCCAGGTCCTGCCGTTCACCGCCGGAGCGCACGCGGCGATGGGCGGAGCCTTCACCCTTCTGAGTTACGACGATCCGGTGCTCGACCCGGCGGTCGTCTACCTCAGCAACGACACCAGCACGCTGTTGCTGGAGGAGAGCCGACAGGTGGCGCGCTATAGACTCATGTTCGACCACCTTCGGGCCAAGGCGCTCGACCCTGACCGGTCTGCGGACCTCCTCACCCGGGTTGCCGCCGAGGTGCCGGACTGACTCCAACCGTTGGAGCGCAACCGATGGACCGTTCGGATCTGGCACAGGCTGTGTGGCGTAGGAGCAGCCGGAGCGGTGCGAACGATTCGAACTGCGTCGAGGTGGCAGACCTCTCCGGTGTGTCGGTGGTGCGGGACTCCAAGGACCCGGACGGCCCGGTGCTGTTCTTCGACCGGGGAGCCTGGTCGTCGTTCGTCGTCGGCCTGCGGCGCGGCTGATCGATCGCGGCTCGGCTCGCTGCCCCGATGCCGGCGGCATCGCCCCTGTCCGTTTAGATGACCGGATGGCGGTGAAAATCGACATCGACGCCCTGCGGGACGTGGCCGGGTCGGTGGCCTGTGCCACGGCTGACGAGTGGCGAGCCGCCGGTCAGCCGGCAGAGTTCGTGCCGGTCGGCGGGGGAGCGTCCGGCGTGATCCGGGAGGTCGGGAAGCCGCCGATCGAGGTCTGGGTGGGCGTGACGGCGGACGGCTTCACCGCCGAGTGCGAGTGTTCGCCCGGCGCGCGGCTGTGCGCCCACGCGGTCGCCCTGACCCTCCTTGCCCTGGAGAGCGGGTTGTCCTGGTCCTCGGCGGCCACCCCGCCGTCAGCCGTGGCCGTCGATCCCAGGGTCGCTGAACTGGCCGCACTCGCGCGGAGCATCCCGGCACGGCGGCTGGCGTTGCTGGTCGCCGAGTGGGCGGCCACGGATCGGGTCCTGGAGAGCGGGCTGCGGGCGCAGGCCGGCCAACTGGAGGCACTCACCGCCGGCGAGTTGGCCCAGGTCCGTCGCACGATCGACGACCTGGCCGGTGAGGCGACCGGCGGCCAGCAATGGGATCTGCACGACGTGGAGAAGGCCGGCCGGGCGATCGTCGAGGAGATCGAGGTGCTCGCCCAGCGGCCACCGACGGAGGAGGCGTTGCTGCTGGTCGAGCGGGCCGCCCGCGCCTGGGACGGCCTCTCCGGCTACCTGTACGACGCCTGGGAGACGTACGAGGAGGAACCGGCCGAGATCGGCGGCGCGCTACGGGCGGTCCACGTCCGCCTCTGCGAGCAGGTGCAGCCGGATCCCGACGAGTTGGCGGCCCGGCTTGCCGAGATCATCGCGGCGGCCGAGGTCGACTCCTGTCTCGACGAGCCATGGGACTACCTCGCCGCGCTCGGCCGTCAACGGGTCAAGGCGCTCATCCGTCGCCACTGACCCTCCGACCCGGTCCCCAGCGGGGGAGACGGAGCACGGGGGAGACGGACGAGCAGGTGTTCCGGGGGTCACCCCGTGGAATCCCGCCCGGGGTCGCAGCCGTTAGAGTCGTCGACTGACCATGCGCGGCCGACCGGCCGCGGCGCCACGGCTTGGGGGTACATCGGGTGAGCGAGGCGCGGACGGCGGAGACAGCGGTGGGGCGGCCGGCGCCGACCGAGGCGGAGACGTCCCTGGTGGTGGTGACCGGCCTCTCCGGCGGTGGGCGCAGCACGGTGGCGCGGGCGCTGGAGAACGTCGGCTACTACGTGGTCGACAACCTGCCCCAGGCGCTGCTGCTGGACATGGCCGAGCTGGCGTTCAAGGCCGGTGGCGCGGCCCGGCGTACGGCGATGGTGCTGGACGTGCGGTCGCGCGCGTTCTCCACGGACCTGGCCGGCGCGATCCGGGAGCTGCGCGAGCGTGGCTTCTCCCCCCGGGTGGTCTTCGTCGACGCCGACGACGAGGTGCTGATCCGCCGGTTCGAGAGCGTGCGCCGCTCGCACCCGTTGCAGGGCGACGGACGGCTGGCCGACGGCATCGCGGTGGAGCGGGCGCTGCTGGAGGAGGCCCGTGACCAGGCCGACGTGATCATCGACACCAGCCACCTGAACGTCAACCAGCTCCGCCGCCGGGTCGAGGAGCTGTTCGGCGGCGAGGACGCCCGCCGGCTGCGGATCACCGTGCTCTCGTTCGGCTTCAAGTACGGCCTCCCGCCGGACGCCGACTTCGTGATGGACGCCCGCTTCCTGCCCAACCCGTACTGGGTGCCGGAGCTGCGTGAGCACACCGGCCGGGAGGAGGCGGTCAGCGCGTACGTGCTGGGGCAGGAGGGCGCGGACGCGTTCGTCGCCGGCTACGCCGACCTGGTCAACGCCACCACGGCCGGCTTCGAGCGGGAGGGCAAGCGCTACCTGACCGTGGCCGTGGGCTGCACCGGCGGCAAGCACCGCAGCGTGGCGATCGCCGAGGAGCTGGCCGTGCGGCTGCGCGCGTCCGGCATCGCCGCCAACGCGCAGCACCGGGACCTGGGGCGGGAATGACCCCGACCAGGGTGGTCGCGTTCGGCGGCGGGCACGGGTTGTCCGCGTCGCTGCGGGCGCTGCGGCACTGCGTACCCGGACTGGACCTGGACATCACCGCGGTGGTCACGGTCGGCGACGACGGCGGCTCCAGCGGCCGGCTGCGCGCCGAGCGCGGCGGCCTGCCCCCGGGTGACCTGCGGCAGGCGCTCGTCGCGCTCTCCGGTGACCATCCCGCGACCCGGCGCAGCGCGGCGCTGTTCCAGCACCGCTTCGCCGCCGCCACGCCCGCGCCGGCGCTCGGCGCGCCGCCCGCCGCGGTGGGTGACCCGCTCGCCGGCCACGCGGTCGGCAACCTGCTGCTGCACGGGCTGACCGAGCTGCTCGGCGATCCGGTGGCCGCGCTGGACCACGCCGGGGCGATGCTCGGCGCGGTCGGCCGGGTGCTGCCGATGTCCCGCCAGCCGGTGGGCATCGAGGCCCGGGTCCGCGGCGTCGACCCGGAGCACCCCGACGAGGTACGCACGGTGCGCGGCCAGCACCAGGTCGCGGTCACGACCGGCATGGTGGAGTCGCTGCGGCTCACCCCGGCCGCGCCGGCCGCGTGCGCCGAGGCGGTGACCGCGGTACGCGCCGCCGACTGGTTGATCTTCGGACCGGGGAGCTGGTACACCAGCGTGCTGCCGCACCTGCTGGTGCCCGGCCTGGCCGACGCGATCGTGTCCAGCCCGGCGCGGCGGCTGGTGACGCTGAACCTGGTGGCCGAGAAGGAGACCTCCGGGCTCTCCCTGCCCGACCATCTGGACACCCTGCGGCGCTATCTGCCCGAGCTGAAGGTGGACATGGTGCTCGCCGACTCGACGGCGGTGGGTGATCCCGCGGCGGTCGAACGTGCGGCAGAATCGCTTGGTGCCCGGCTGGTCCTCGCCCCCGTCGCCGTCGTCGACGGCACGCCCCGTCATGATCCGGCCGCCCTGGGCGCCGCACTGGTGCCGGTCCTGGGCGCCGATCGTTAGACACGTACGTAATCACCGGCGACACGCCGGAACCGGTCCGTGAGGGGGCGCTGGAATGGCGATGACGGCTGCGGTCAAGGACGAGCTGAGTCGGGTCGACGTGCCCAAGCCCTGCTGCCGGCGGGCGGAGATGGCTGCCCTGCTGCGCTTCGCCGGCGGCCTGCACATCGTGTCGGGGCGCGTGGTGGTGGAGGCGGAGCTGGACACCGGCGCGGTGGCCCGCCGGCTGCGGCGGGAGATCGCCGAGGTCTACGGCTACCCGAGTGAGATCCACGTGCTCGCCTCGGGCGGCCTGCGCAAGGGCAGCCACTTCATCGTGCGGGTGGTCAAGGACGGCGAGGCCCTCGCGCGGCAGACCGGCCTGCTGGACGTGCGGGGTCGCCCGGTGCGGGGCCTGCCGCCGCACGTGGTGGCCGCCAACGTCTGCTGCGCGGTCTCCGCCTGGCGCGGCGCGTTCATGGCGCACGGCTCGCTGACCGAGCCGGGCCGCTCCAGCGCGTTGGAGATCACCTGCCCCGGCCCGGAGTCGGCGCTCGCGCTGGTCGGCGCCGCCCGCCGGATCGGCATCACCGCCAAGAACCGCGAGGTGCGTGGCGTGGACCGGGTGGTGGTGAAGGACGGCGACGCGATCGCCGCGCTGCTCACCCGCATCGGCGCGCACTCCAGCGTGCTGGCCTGGGAGGAACGCCGGGTCCGCCGCGAGGTGCGCGCCACCGCCAACCGGCTGGCCAACTTCGACGACGCGAACCTGCGCCGCTCGGCACGCGCCGCGGTGGCCGCCGCCGCCCGGGTGACCCGGGCGCTGGAGATCCTCGCCGACGACGCGCCCAACCACCTGACCTCGGCCGGCCGGCTGCGGCTGGAGCACCGCCAGGCGTCGCTGGAGGAGCTGGGCGCGCTCGCCGAGCCGCCACTGACCAAGGACGCCATCGCCGGCCGGATCCGCCGGCTGCTCGCGCTCGCCGACAAGCGGGCCCGTGACCTCGGCATCCCGGATACGGAAGCGGCCGTCACGCCGGACATGCTCGTGGTCTGATAGGACGGAGGGGGCGACGTCACGCGACCGGGATCACCACCCGCCGCAGCGCGCCGCCACGCGCTCGGATAGGGTCGCTGCGTACGGCAAGGGGGCCGGCACAGGCACTCCTCGCCGCACTCACCGCCTCGGGCGGTCAGGTCTGGAACGGACCGCGGCGGGGTGGCCGAGATGACATCGTCAACGGCCGGCTCCAACGGTCGGCGCACACACCTCCGCCGGCTGTGGTCTGACGCCGGCGGACCAGAACGCGAGGAGATGGGACCTGTGACCATCCGGGTTGGCATCAACGGCTTCGGCCGAATCGGCCGTAACTTCTTCCGGGCGGTGCTGGCGTCCGGCGCCGACATCGAAATCGTCGCGGTCAACGACCTGACCGACAACGCGACGCTCGCCCACCTTGTCAAGTACGACAGCATCCTGGGTCGCCTCCCGCACGAGGTGAAGGCCAGCGCCGACGAGATCACCGTGGGCGGCAAGGCCATCAAGGTGTTCGAGGAGAAGGACCCCGGCAAGCTGCCGTGGAGCGAGGTCGGCGTCGACGTCGTCATCGAGTCCACCGGGTTCTTCACCGACGCCACCAAGGCGAAGGCGCACATCGACGGCGGGGCCAAGAAGGTCATCATCTCCGCGCCGGCGAAGAACGAGGACGTCACCGTGGTCATGGGCGTCAACCAGGACCAGTACGACCCGGCCAAGCACAACATCATCTCGAACGCGTCCTGCACCACCAACTGCCTCGCCCCGATGGCGAAGGTCCTCCAGGACACGTTCGGCATCACCAAGGGCCTGATGACCACCATCCACGCGTACACGCAGGACCAGAACCTGCAGGACGCGCCGCACAAGGACCTGCGCCGGGCCCGGGCCGCCGCGCTCAACATCGTGCCGACCTCGACCGGCGCCGCGAAGGCCATCGGCCTGGTGCTGCCGGAGCTGAAGGGCAAGCTCGACGGTTACGCGCTGCGGGTGCCGATCCCGACCGGTTCGGCCACCGACCTGACCGTCGAGGTCGGCCGGGAGACCACCGTGGACGAGGTCAACGCCGCGATCAAGGCCGCCGCGGAGGGCCCGCTCAAGGGCGTCCTGGTCTACAACGAGGACCCGATCGTCTCCGCCGACATCGTCACCGACCCGGCGTCGTGCATCTTCGACGCGCCGCTGACCAAGGTGATCGGCAACCAGGTCAAGGTCGTCGGCTGGTACGACAACGAGTGGGGTTACTCCAACCGCCTCGTCGACCTGGTCAAGCTGGTGGGTTCCTCGCTGTGACGATTCGTAACCTCGACGACCTGCTCGCCGAGGGGGTGTCGGGTCGGCGCGTGCTGGTGCGCGCCGACCTGAACGTCCCGCTCGACAAGCAGACCGGTGACATCACGGACGACGGGCGCATCCGCGCCGTGCTGCCGACGCTGAGCGCGTTGGTGCAGGCCGGTGCGAAGGTGGTCGTCTGCTCGCACCTGGGCCGTCCGAAGGGCGCGCCGGACCCGCAGTTCAGCCTCCGCCCGGTCGCCGGGCGGCTCGGTGAGCTGCTCGGCGCCCCGGTGCACTTCGCCGAGGACACCGTCGGCGACTCGGCACAGTCGACCGTGGCCGACCTGGCCGACGGTCAGGTCGCGCTGCTGGAGAACCTGCGGTTCAACAAGGGCGAGACCAGCAAGGACGAGGCCGAGCGGGGCACGTTCGCCGACCAGCTCGCGGCGCTCGGTGACGCGTACGTCGACGACGCGTTCGGCGCGGTGCACCGCAAGCACGCCAGCGTGCACGACGTGCCGGCCCGGTTGCCGCACGTGGCCGGCCGCCTGGTGCTGCGCGAGGTGGAGGTGCTCAGCAAGCTGACCGGGGCGCCCGAGCGGCCGTACGTGGTGGTGCTGGGCGGCTCGAAGGTCTCCGACAAGCTGGCCGTGATCGAGGCGCTGCTGCCCACCGTCGACCGGCTGCTCATCGGCGGCGGGATGTGCTTCACGTTCCTCAAGGCCCAGGGCCACGAGGTGGGCACGTCGCTGCTGGAGGAGGAGATGGTGGAGACCTGCCGGAACCTCCTGGAGCGCTTTGCCGGCAAGATCATGCTCCCGGTCGACGTGGTGGCCGCGGACGCCTTCGCCCCGGACGCCGCGCACGACACCGTGCCGGCCGACGGCATCCCCAGCCACCGGCTGGGGCTGGACATCGGCCCGGAGACGGTGGCCGGCTTCGCCGCCGCGCTGTCCCAGGCGAAGACGATCTTCTGGAACGGTCCGATGGGCGTGTTCGAGATGGCGGCGTTCGCCAACGGCACCCGCGGGGTGGCCGAGGCGATCACCAAGACGGACGCGTTCAGCGTGGTGGGCGGCGGTGACTCCGCCGCGGCGGTGCGCGCCCTGGGTCTGGACGAGTCCTCGTTCGGGCACATCTCCACCGGTGGCGGCGCCTCCCTGGAATACCTGGAGGGCAAGACCCTCCCCGGCATCGCGGCTCTGGAGAACTGAATGGCGAGCACCACCCGCCGGCCGCTGATGGCCGGCAACTGGAAGATGAACCTCAACCACCTCGAGGCGAACCTGCTGGTGCAGAAGCTGGCCGCGAGCCTGACCGAGAAGCAGCTCACCGACGTCGAGTGCGTGGTGCTGCCGCCCTTCACCGACCTGCGCACGGTGCAGACCGCGGTGGACGGCGACAAGCTGCTGATCGGCTACGGCGCGCAGGACCTGTCGCCGTTCCCGTCCGGGGCGTACACCGGTGACATCGCCGGGCCGATGCTGTCGAAGCTGGGCTGCGGGTACGTGGTGGTCGGCCACTCCGAGCGGCGGCAGTACCACGGCGAGGACGACGCGCTTGTCAACGCGAAGGTGGCGGCGGCGCTGGCGAACGGGCTCACGCCGATCCTCTGCATCGGTGAGGGCTTGGAGGTGCGGGAGCAGCTCCGGCAGGTGCCGCACTGCTGCGACCAGCTCGACGGCGCGCTGAAGGGCCTCACCGCCGAGCAGGTCACCCAGGTCGTCGTCGCGTACGAGCCGGTCTGGGCGATCGGCACCGGCAAGACGGCGACGCCTGAGGACGCGCAGGAGGTCTGCGGCGAGGTGCGCAAGCGGCTCGTGGAGACCTACGACGAGTCCACCGCCCAGCAGGTCCGGATCCTCTACGGCGGGTCGGTCAAGTCGTCGAACGTCGCCGCGATCATGGCCCAGCCGGACGTGGACGGGGCCTTGGTCGGGGGCGCCAGCCTCGACGCGGAGGAGTTCGCGCGGATCTGTCGGTTCCCGGAGCACACGGCCCGCTGATCGCTCGCTATCCTTGACGCTGCCCGTCCACCGGTCGGTGCCGCAGTGCCCGACAGGTCCGGGCAGTGATCGCAACGAGAGGACTGACCCCCGCCATGCCGATCTGGTTCGCCTACACGATGATCACCTTGCTGGTCATCACCAGCGTGCTGCTCACCCTGCTGATCCTCCTGCACCGCGGTAAGGGCGGCGGCTTGTCGAGCATGTTCGGCGGCGGCGTCAGCTCCAGCCTGGCCGGTTCCTCCGTGGCCGAGAAGAACCTCGACCGCTACACCGTTCTGGTGGGGATCGTCTGGTTCGCGTGCATCGTCGGGCTCGGCCTCTGGCTGCGCCTCCAGATGGCCAGCGGCACCTGAGCGAGCGCGTCTACGCGTACAATCTGCGCGCGGTCCGTCACGGACCGCGCGCAGTTTTGTTCCGCCGCCCGTCGCCCGCCGCCGACCCCTTCCGGCGGCGGCCCCTCCGACGACAGGGAGCGCGCAACGTGCCCAGCAACAACGTCATCCGCGGCACCCGGATCGGGTCCGCCCCTGAGCGTTTCGACCAGCGGGCCGAGCCGGCGCCGCGTCGGCCGGTCGTCTACTGGTGCCGCCACGAGCACCGGGTCGAGTTCCTGATCGCCGCCGAGGCGGAGACGCCGGCGTCGTGGGACTGCCCCCGCTGCGGCGAGCCCGCCGGTCCCGACCCGGGCAACCCGCCGGGCCGCACCCGCGCCGAGCCGTACAAGACCCACCTGGCGTACGTGCAGGAGCGGCGTACCCCCGAGGAGGGCGAGGCGCTGCTGGCCGAGGCCCTGGCCGCCCTGCGCCACCGCCGAGGCCGCGCCTGACCCGAGGCGTCCAGAAGGGGCCCCTTCTCTACCGGAAACGTTAAGAAGGGGCCCCTCCTTACACCTCAGCGGAGGCTGCGGGCGCGGGGTGGGACGTTGGTCGCGGCGGCGCGGTCGAGCAGCCAGAGGGTACGGGAGACGCCGTGCACGCCGGCCGCCGGCAGTTGCACCGACCCGGCCCCGGCCAACGCCATGCCCACCGCCCGGGCCTTGTCCGTCCCGGCGGCGATCAGCCACACCTCCTCGGCCGTGTTGATCGTCGGCAACGTCAGCGTGGTCCGCACCGGCGGCGGCTTCGGGCTGCCGCGTACCGCGCTGACCGGGCGGCTGTCGTGGTGCACCGGGTGCTCCGGGAACACGGACGCCACATGCCCGTCCTCACCGACGCCGAGCATCAGCACGTCGAAGTGGGGGAGCGTGGCGTGCCCCGGCCGGGCGGCGGCGGCCAGCTCACGCGCGTACCCGGCGGCGGCGGCCTCCGGGTCGTCGCCGGCCGGCCCGTCCGACGCCGGCATCGGGTGCACCCGGGCCGGGTTCAGCGGCACCGCGTCCAGCAGCGCCGCCCGGGCCTGGGTCTCGTTGCGTTCCGGGTCGCCGGCCGGCAGGAACCGCTCGTCACCCCACCAGACGTCGACCCGCGACCAGTCCACGGCGTCCCGCGCGGGGAGCTGGCCGACCGCCCGGTACACCGCCGCGGCGATCCGCCCGCCGGTCAGCACCACCGACGCCTGACCGCGCTCGGCCTGCGCGTCGAGCAGCTTCACCACCAGCCGGGCCGCCACCGCCTGCGCCAGCAGGTCGGGGTCGGCGTGTACGGCGACACTCGCCTCAGTCATCCGTCGTGCCCTCGTGTCTCTGTGTGTCCCGGTCGCCCGGTCCGGGCGGTCACTCGTTCGCGGTCGCGCCCGCGTGCGCGGTCACGCCCGCCTCGGCCCGCTGGGCGGTCGCCGGATCCTTCCACACGTGCACCCGCTGGGCCGCCTGCTGCTCCAGCCCGGTCAGCCCGGCCGTCGCGCCGAGCGCCTCGGCGTACACCTGGTCGGCGTCGAGCCGGCGCAACTCCTCGGCCAGCTCGTCGCCGAGCGGCCGACGGACCAGCGGCAGCGTCCGGTCCTCCTGCCCGGTACGCCGGAACCGGGCCACGCTGTCGTCCCGGGTGAGCGTCAGCTCGTCGCCGTTGGCGCAGCGCAGCTGGACCTCACGCATGCGCGGGAACCCGTCGATGTGCTCCCAGGCCGGCTCGATGCCGAGGCGTGCGGTCAGCCAACCCCGCATCAGCGCCGCGGTCGGGTCGGTGCGCGGCGCCACCACCGTCGCCTCGGTGACCCGGGCCTGGGTGGTGTCGAACGCGCCGGCGACAAGCGTGCGCCACGGGGTGATCCGGGTCCAGGCCAGGTCGGTGTCGCCCGGCGCGTAGTCGCAGGCCCGCTGCCGCAGCGCGGCGATCGGGTCGGCGGCCTGCGCCGAGTCGGTGATCCGCCGGTCGGCCACCACGCCGAGGAAGTCGGTGGCGATCTCCTCCGGCGGCTCGCCGTGCCACCAGGTCACCACCGGCACGTCCGGCACCAGCAGCGGCATCACCACGGACTCGGCGTGCAGCGCGAGCCGGCCGTACATCCGGGTCACCACCGCCTCGCAGGGGCCGAGCCGGCCGCCCACCACGATCTCCGCGTCCAGCCGGTTGCGGTCCCGCTCGATGTCGGAGCGGACCACCACGAGCAGCCGGCAGGGGTGCGCGGCGGCGGCGATGGTGGCCGCCGCCTCGGCCTCCCGGACCCGCTTCTCGTCCACCACGACGATGAGCGTGAGCGCCATGCCGCTGGCCACCCCGCCCGCGCTGCGCCGCTCGGCGGCCAGCGCCTTGACCACCTCGTTGCCGGTGGTGTCCCACAGCCCGATCATCGGAGCCTCCTGGTTCGCTCGCTCTGCCCGCTCACGCTCTCCGCCATGCCCGGCCCTCGTCGGCCAGCATCTCGTCGGCGGCCCGGGGACCCCACTCGCCGGCCCGGTACGGCTCCGGCGTGGTGCCCTCCCAGGCGTGCTCCAGCGGGTCCACCACCTGCCAGCTCTGCTCCACCTCGGCGGCGTCCGGGAACAGCGTCCGGTCGCCGATGAGCACGTCCAGCACCAGCCGCTCGTACGCCTCGGGGCTGGACTCGGTGAACGCCTCGCCGTACTGGAAGTCCATCGCGATGTCGCGGACCTCCATGGTGGTGCCCGGCACCTTGGAGCCGAACTTCAGCACCACGCCCTCGTCCGGCTGCACCCGGATGACGAGCTGGTTGGCGCCGAGGGACTCCATGTCGGCCGGGTTGAACGGCAGGTGCGGCGCCTTCTTGAACATGATGGCCACCTCGGTGACCCGCCGGGGCAGCCGCTTGCCGGCGCGGATGTAGAACGGCACGCCGGCCCAGCGCCGGTTCTGGATGGCCAGCTTCACCGCCACGTACGTCTCGGTGGTGGAGTCCTCCGGGACGTCCTCCTCCTCCAGGTAGCCCTTGGCGCGCTCGCCGCCCACCCAGCCGGGCAGGTACTGCCCTCGCACGGTGTCCCGGGCGACGTCCCGGGGCACGGCGATGGCCTTGAGCACCTTCAGCTTCTCGGCCCGGATCTCGTCGGCGTCGAAGCTGGTCGGCTCCTCCATGGCGACCAGGGCGAGCAGTTGGAGCAGGTGGTTCTGGAGCACGTCGCGGGCGGTGCCGACCGAGTCGTAGAACGCGGCCCGGGTGCCGATGCCGACGTCCTCGGCCATGGTGATCTGCACCGAGTCGACGTACTTGGAGTTCCACAGCGGCTCGAACAGGTTGTTGGCGAACCGCAGCGCCAGGATGTTCTGGACCGTCTCCTTGCCCAGGTAGTGGTCGATCCGGAAGACGTCCTGCCGGGTGAAGACGTCGTCGACCAGGTCGTTGAGCGCCTTGGCCGAGGGCAGGTCGTTGCCGAACGGCTTCTCCACCACCACCCGCCGCCAGCCGCCGGACTTCTCGTTGTCGGCCATGCCGGTGCGGGCGAGCTGCTTGAGCACCACCGGGAAGGCGGCCGGGGGGATGGAGAAGTAGAACGCGGCGTTGCCGTGGATGCCGTGCGTGTCGCGCAGCTCGTCGAGCGTGGTGGCGAGATGGTCGAACGCGGCGTCGTCGTCGAACGAGCCGCCGACGAACTTGATGTTGCCGACCAGCCGGGCCCAGACCTCCTCGCGCCACGGGGTGCGGGCGTGCTTCTTGGCCGCGTCGTGGGCCAGCGACTCGAAGTCGCCGTCGCCCCAGTCGCGCCGGGCGAAGCCCAGCACCACGAAACCGGGCGGCAGGAGCCCCCGGTTGGCCAGGTCGTAGACCGCCGGCAACAACTTCTTGCGGGCCAGGTCCCCGGT
Source organism: Micromonospora sp. NPDC049240 (assembly GCF_040647835.1). Classification (NCBI taxonomy): domain Bacteria; kingdom Bacillati; phylum Actinomycetota; class Actinomycetes; order Micromonosporales; family Micromonosporaceae; genus Micromonospora; species Micromonospora sp. NPDC049240. The sequence continues at coordinate 50,756 of NZ_JBEZCX010000031.1, read as the reverse complement.
GACCCCGAAGATCACCAGGGCGCACGGCTCGGGGATTCGCGGCAGCCGCCGGTCCTGGGGGTCGCGCAGCGGGTTCACCGGGCCACCTCCTCCTGCATCTCGGTCCACTGATTCCAGGTCATTGATCGTCACGTACGTGTCCGTCCGGCCGTATCCAGCAGCTGGGCGACGCCGGCCGCCCGCTCGGTCAGGTGTAGTCGCAGCACCGGTCGCTCCCGGCCGGTCAGGGCCCGCCGGTCGCCGGCGGCCTGGGCCGCCTGGAGTTCCGCGAAGGTGTACGGGCGACCCGGCACCTCCAGATCATCGGTGACCGCACCGGTGATCTGGAGGTGCCGGGCGCGCCCGTCGGGGTGGCCCGGATGGCGGGGGCCCCACCCGAACGTCACCGGCCGCCCGGTGACGCGGGCCAGCAGCGGGCGCAGCCCGGCCACCGCCGCGTCGACCCGCCGGTCGAGGTACGCGGTCACCGCGAGGTGCTCGTCGGGGGCCAGCCCGTCGGTCAGCCACCGCAGCGCGCCGGCCAGGTCGGTGGGGGCGCCGGCCGGGGCGTACACCTCGACCGCGCCGTCGACCGACGACGGCGGTCCGTCCGCCGGCGCGGGCACGTCGTCCTCGGCGGTGCCCACCGGCTCCGCGAACGGGTCGACCCGCAGCGCCACCGCGGCGGTCGCGGCAGCGTACTCCCAGGTGAGGAACTGGGCGCCGAGCGGCCCGTTGACCGCCACGTCGGCGGCCACCCCGGGCCCCACGCCCGCGCCGAGCGCGCCGCCCAGGCCGATCGTCAGCACGCCCGGGCCCTCGACGCCGGGCGCGTCCGGGGACTCCGCCGGGACCGGCAGCAACCGCCCGCCGGTCGCGCCGGCGAGCAGCGCGCCGGCCCAGTGGCGCAACCCGTCGAGGCCGGTGCCGTCGGGCACCAGCGCGACGGTGGACCGACCGTGCTCCGCCGCCCCGGCCAGCGCCGCGCCGAGCGCGAGACCGGGATTGTCCCGCTCCCGGTCGAGCGCGCCGGCCAGCGCCGCCGCCTCGTCCAGCAACTCGGTCACCGGCGCGCCGGCGAGGGCGGCCGGGACCAGGCCGAACGCGGCGAGCGCGGACCAGGGCCCACCCACCTGCGGGTCGGCCGGGATCAGCACCGCGCCCAGCTCGTCGGCGAGCGCCTCCAGCGCCGACCCGGGCGGGGTGACCACCACCAGGTGCCGGGCCGCCTCCGGCCCGGCGTCGTGCCAGGACTGCCGGAACGCCCGCAGGTGGGCGTCGGTGGTCCGGTCCAGGTCCCGGCCGGCGAGCACCAGCACGGTACGCGCCGGCCGGTCGGCCAGCGCCGCCCGGACCGGCCCCGGATCGGCCGTGTCGAGCACGGTCAGCGGCCGGCCCAGGCAGTCGGCGATCACTCCGGCGGCCGACGTGACGCCGCCGGGGCCGGCGAGCACCACGTGGTCCAGGTCGCCCAGCTCGGCGGTCAGTTCGGCGAGCTGGGGGAGCAGCTCCCGGCTGCGGCAGTGGGTGTCCAGCCAGCCCAGCCGGGTGCGGGCCGCCGCCTCGGCCCCGGGGCCCCAGAGGGTCGGGTCCTGGGCGGCCAGCCGCGCGGGGACGTCGCGGGCGACCAGCGCGGCGCGGGCGGAGCGGTCCACCGCGTCCGCGCCGTGCACGGCCAGGCCGGCGGCGGCGTCCGCCGGCCCGGCGAGCAGGTCGTCCACGTGATCACCTCACCCGTTCCACGGCACGGCGGGACGCGTCCCGGGGCCGGACCCCGGGACGCGTCGGACGCCGTCGGTCACGCGTTACCGCCGGCCTGCTGGGCGTTGCGCGCGTTGCCCTCGGCGGCCCGGTGCGGGTTACCGGTGCCCTTGGCCGCCTCGGCGAGGGACTTCTTGACGCCCTCCAGCAGCTCCAGCCAGCTCGCCTCGAACTTCTCCACGCCCTCCCGCTCCAGCGTGGCGATCACGTCGGCCAGGTCCACGCCCACGGACTCCAGGCCGGCGAAGACCTGCCGCGCGTCGTCGTACGCGCCGGTGATGGTGTCCGCCCGGGTCTCGCCGTGGTCGGCGTAGGCATGGATGACCGGTTCCGGCATGGTGTTGACCGTGCCGGGGGCGATCAGCTCCTCGACGTAGATGACGTCCCGGTAGTCCGGGTTCTTCGTCGAGGTGGAGGCCCACAGCGGGCGCTGCGGGTGGGCGCCCGCGTCGGCCAGCTTCTGCCAGCGCGCGGAGGAGAACACCTCGCCGTACCGCTCGTACGCCAGCCGGGCGTTCGCCACCGCGGCCTTGCCGCGCAGCGACTTGGCCTGGTCGGAGCCGATCTTCTCCAGCCGCTTGTCGACCTCGCTGTCGACCCGGGAGACGAAGAACGAGGCGACCGAGCCGATCTTCGACAGGTCGTGCCCGTTGGCCTGCGCCTGCTCCAGGCCGGCCAGGAACGCGTCCATGACCGCCGAGTAGCGGTCCAGACCGAAGATCAGCGTGACGTTCACGCTGATCCCCTCGGCCAGCGTCGCGGTGATCGCCGGCAGGCCCTCCTCGGTCGCCGGGATCTTGATGAAGAGGTTCGGCCGGTCGACCAGCCACCACAGCGCCTTGGCCTCGGCGACCGTCCGCTCGGTCTCGTGCGCCAGGCGCGGGTCGACCTCGATCGAGACCCGGCCGTCCACCCCGGCGCTGCCGTCGTACGACGGGCGCATCACGTCGCAGGCCCACCGCACGTCGTACGTGGTGAGCATGCGGACCGCCTCCTCGACCTCCAGGCCGCGGGCGGCCAGGTCACGGAGCTGCCAGTCGTACTCGTCGGCGTCGCTCAGCGCCTTGGCGAAGATCGTCGGGTTGGTGGTCACCCCGGCCACGTGGCTCTCCCGGCGCAGCTTGTCCAGCCCGCCGGAGCTCAGCCGTACCCGGGAAAGATCGTCGAGCCATACCGCCACGCCCGCGGCGGTGAGTTCGTTCAGCCTGTCAGTTGTCATACCGTTCCCGCTCCCCTCAACTGCCGGTCGTGAAACCGGTGACGTCGCCCACCCGGGCCAGCGCCGCGTGCGCGGCGGCCACGATCCGGTCGGGGGTGAAGCCGAACTGCTCGAACAGCACGGTGTGCGGGGCGCTCGCACCGTAGTGCTCGATGCTCACGCTCTCGCCGCTGTCGCCGACGACGCCACGCCACGACATCGCGACGCCCGCCTCCACGCTCACCCGTGCCTTTACCCCGCGAGGCAGCACCGACTCCCGGTACGACTCGTCCTGCTCGTAGAACCACTCCTGGCAGGGCATCGAGACGACCCGGGTGGGGGTGCCGTCGGCCTCCAGCCGCTCCCGGGCGGTGAGGCAGAGCTGCACCTCGGAGCCGGTGCCGACGATGATCACCTGCGGCTTGCCGTTGGACGCCTCGGCCAGCACGTAGCCGCCCTTGGCGGTGCCCTCGGCGGAGCCGAACTCGGTGCGGTCGATCGTCGGCAGGGCCTGCCGGCTGAGCGCCAGCGCGGTCGGCCGGTCGGTGTGCTCCAGCGCCTGCCGCCAGGCCCAGACCGTCTCGTTGGCGTCGGCCGGGCGGACCACGTCCAGGCCGGGGATGGCCCGCAGCGCGGTCAGGTGCTCGATCGGCTGGTGGGTCGGGCCGTCCTCGCCGAGGCCGATCGAGTCGTGCGTCCAGACGTAGGTCACCGGCAGCTTCATCAGCGCGGCGAGCCGCACCGACGGGCGCATGTAGTCGCTGAACACCAGGAACGTGCCGCCGTAGGGGCGGGTGCCGCCGTGCAGCGCGATGCCGTTGAGGATCGCGCCCATGCCGTGCTCACGGATGCCGAAGTGCAGCGTGCGGCCGTACTCGTCGCCCGGGAAGTCCTTGGTGGCGTGCCCGGCCGGGACGAACGACGGCTCGCCCTTCATGGTGGTGTTGTTGCTCTCGGCCAGGTCGGCCGAGCCGCCCCACAGCTCCGGCAGCACCGGGGCGAGCGCCTCCAGGACCTTGCCCGAGGCGGCCCGGGTGGCGACGCCCTTGGCGTCCGCCGGGAAGGTCGGCAGCGCGTCGGTCCAGCCGGTCGGCAGCGTACGGGTGGCCATCCGCTCCCACAGCGCCTTGCGCTCCGGGTTCGCCTGCGCCCAGGCGTCGAACCGGGTGTCCCACTCGGCCTGCGCCTCGGCGCCGCGCTCCAGCACCTGGCGGGCGTGCTTGAGCACCTCCTCGTCGACCTGGAAGGTCTGCTGCGGGTCGAAGCCGAGGATCTCCTTGGTGGCCTTGACCTCGTCCGCGCCGAGCGCCGAGCCGTGGATCTTGCCGGTGTTCTGCTTGTTCGGCGCGGGCCAGCCGATGATGGTGCGCAGCGCGATGAACGAGGGCCTGCCGGTCTCCGCCTTGGCGGCCAGCAGCGCCTGGTAGAGCGCCTCCACGTCCTCGTGGTACTCGCCCTGGTCGGCGTCGCCGGTGCGCCAGTCGACGGTCTGCACGTGCCAGCCGTACGCCTCGTAGCGGGCCGCCACGTCCTCGCTCTTGGCGATCCGGGTGTCGTCCTCGATCGAGATCTCGTTGTCGTCGTAGATCACGCAGAGGTTGCCGAGCTGCTGGTGGCCGGCGAGCGCGCTCACCTCGTGGGTGATGCCCTCCTCGATGTCGCCGTCGGAGGCGATGCACCAGATGTCGTGCCGGAACGGCGAGTCGGCGCGGTCCGGCTCGGGGTCGAACAGGCCCCGCTCGCGGCGCGCGGCCATGGCGAAGCCCACCGCGTTGCCGAGCCCCTGGCCCAGCGGCCCGGTGGTGGTCTCCACGCCCGGGGTGTGCCCGTGCTCCGGGTGACCGGGGGTGAGCGAGCCCCACTGGCGCAGCGCCTTGAGGTCGTCCAGGGCCAGCGGGTAGCCGGAGAGGAAGAGCTGGATGTAGAGCGTCAGGCTGGAGTGCCCGGCGGACAGCACGAACCGGTCCCGACCGGGCCAGTTCGGGTCGGCCGGGTTGTGCCGCATGACGCGGTTGAAGAGCAGGTACGCCGCCGGGGCGAGGCTCATCGCCGTGCCCGGGTGGCCGTTGCCGGATTTCTCCACGGCGTCCATGGCCAGCACGCGGACCGTGTCGACGGCCCTGCGGTCGAGGTCGGACCAGTTGAGAGCGGGAAGCTCGGGTCGTTTCGCAGCCACGATGGTTGTGCTCCTCGGCAGATGGGCGGAACCCTCACTGATGACCCTATCGAGCGGCGCTAAACGTCCGCCCGGGGATCTCGGCATGGTCTTCTCTACGGGCGCGGCCGGCCCGGTCGTTCAACCCCGGGTGTGACGGCCCGCACCGTTGCCGGGTCTGCGGGGCAGCCAAAACGACGACGCGTAGTGTGTGGGGCGGTGTGTGGACCCGGGCTCGGGTCCGGGCCGATCGATCTCCCTTGCCGAAGCCGGAAGGTGGCAATCCGTGAGCATGATCACCGAGCGCCCCGTCAGCAACCCTGCCGGGAAGTCGCCGGTGGGCTCGGTGACGGAGGCGTCGGCGACCGACCGGCGGGACGTGCGCGGCGTGGTGGCCGCGTACGTGGCGCTGACCAAGCCGCGGATCGTCGAGTTGCTGCTGGTGACCACCGTGCCGGCGATGATGCTCGCGGACGGCGGCATGCCGTCGCTGTGGCTGGTGGCCGTGGTGCTGATCGGCGGCTCGCTCGCCGCCGGCGCGGCCAGCGTCCTCAACTGCTACATCGACCGCGACATCGACCAGTTGATGCGGCGCACCAAGCGTCGGCCGCTGCCCGCGCACACCGTGTCGCCGCGCAACGCGTTGGTCTTCGGGCTGGTGCTGGCGGTGGTGTCGGTGGCGCTGATGGCGGCGACCACCAACTGGCTGGCGGCCGGCCTGACGCTCGCCGCGATCGCCTACTACGACCTGGTCTACACGCTGTGGCTGAAGCGCACCACGGCCGCCAACACGTTCTGGGGCGGCGTCTGCGGGGCCGCGCCGGTGCTGATCGGCTGGGCCGCGGTCACCGGTTCGCTGTCGCCGGCCGCGTGGGGCCTGTTCGCGGTGGTCTTCTTCTGGCAGATGCCGCACTTCTACGCGCTGGCCATCAAGTACAAGGACGACTACGCGCGGGCCGGTATCCCGATGCTGCCGGTGGTGGCGTCGGTCCGGCGGGTCAACGTGGAGATCATCGCGTTCTCCTGGCTGACGCTGTTGTCGTCGCTGGCGGTCTGGCCGCTGGGGATGAGCCCGATCTACGGCGTGACGGCGTTGGTCGTCGGCGGGATCTTCGTGGTCGAGGCGCACAAGCTGTGCCGGCGGGCGGCGCGTGGCGAGGCGGTCAAGCCGATGCGGCTGTTCCACTGGTCCACCACGTACCTCACCATCCTCTTCGCCGCCGTCGCGCTGGACGCGCTGATCTGAGCCGGCCCCGCCCCTCGGCCGGGGCTCGCCCGTCCGCGATATTGCTCTGTTCCGCCGCGGGACGGGTTCATCAGAATTTCTTCCCGCGTGCCCCCGCAGGGGAGCAACCTGGACAGACCGTGACGATCCCCGGCGGTCATTCTGTCCGTTAATAGGCGGGCAAGTCCCGACAAATTTCCTGTGCATCTTCTTAAACGCTCGGGTAATTGGCATCACAATCAGTTCATGGTTCTCGCACATCCGGGTGGAAGTCTGCATAGGCTTCGCGTCATGGCAGATGGTTCCGATACGACGCTGACGGTTGAACAGACCGCCGAGCAGGCCTCCAACAGCCTGGTCGCGGGCATCAAGTCGTTCGCCGCCGGGCACGGCGGCGCGAAGGCGGTCATCGAGTACGTCGGCAAGCGCGGCGCACGGATCGTCCTCGTGGGTTCCGACGGGGTGTGGGCCGACCAGTTCGCCGACGGCACGGACGTCGCGCGGCAGGCCTGCGCCAAGGCCGGAGTCGACGTCGAGAACGCCTGGGAGCGTGAGCTGATGGACCAGATGCGTCCGAGCAACGACCTCTGGCGGTCGATGGCCCGACGCACGATGGCCCGTTGACACACATAACCGCATGACCGACCACCACCAGTCGACCCGGGGGGAACCCCGGGTCGCTTTCGTCACCTGCTCCGCACTGCCCGACCTCGACCCGGACGACCGGCTCGCGCTCGGCCCGCTCGCCGCTCGCGGTGTCGCCGTCGACGGCGCGGTCTGGGACGACCCGGCCGTGGACTGGTCCCGGTACGACCTGGTGCTGCTCCGCTCGCCCTGGGACTACGCGCTGCGCCGCGACGAGTTCGTCGCCTGGGCACGTGGCGTGCCGACCCTGCTCAACCCGGCCGACGCGGTCGCCTGGAACACCGACAAGCGTTACCTGGCCGAGCTCTCCGCCGCCGGGGTGCCCACCGTGCCGACCACCTGGCTCGCGCCGGGGCAGAGCTGGGTGGCGCCCGGCGACGGCGAGTTCGTGCTCAAGCCGGCGGTCAGCGCCGGCAGTCAGGACACCGGCCGGTACGACCTGGCCGACCCGGAGCACCGTGAGCTGGCGGCGGCGCACGTGCGGCGGCTCGGTGCCGCCGGGCGGGTCACCATGGTCCAGCCGTACCTCGACGCGGTGGACACCGCCGGGGAGACCGCGCTGCTCTTCCTGGCCGGCCGCGACGGCCTGGCGTTCAGCCACGCGATCCGCAAGGGCCCGATGCTGACCGGCCCGGACCGGGGCGAGGCCGCGCTCTACAAGGAGGAGCGGATCGACGCCCGGACCGCGACGCCGGCGCAGCGGGCCGTCGCGGAGCAGGCGCTGGCCGCCGTCCCGGGCGGTGCCGACCGGCTGCTCTACGCCCGGGTCGACCTGATCCCCGGCCCGGACGGCGCGCCCGTGCTGGTCGAGCTGGAGCTGACCGAGCCGAGCCTGTTCGTCGGGTACGCCGAGGGCGCGCCCGACCGGCTCGCCGACGCGGTCACGTCCCACCTGAGCCGCCGCCCCTGACCGCGCCACCGCCCGCCGGCTGAGCGGGGACGTCAGTCGCGGTCGGTGTGGTTGCGGTCCCAGCGTCCGCCGATCGGCGGGGTGTCCAGCCGCACCGCGGCCACCGTGCCGGCCAGGTCGTTGTCCTCGACCGCGCACGACACGCAGCTACCCGCCTCGGTGATCCACAGCCCGTACGCCTGGGTGTCGGCGTCCCGGTGCCAGATCCGGTTGTCGCGCACGGTGGCCGAGTCGAACGGGGCGGCGACGGTGATCCCGGCGCAGGCCGGCGGCCCGGCGGGCAGCTCGTACGCGGAGCCCGGGGCCGGGGTGGCCTCGTTCCAGCCGGTGGCGCCGTCCGGGCGCACCTCGGCCAGGGAGAGCCGGTCGGCGGTGTTGTCGGCGACCACCGCGCCCCGGGTGCCGACCCGGACGACCTTCCCGCGGTGCCCGCCGGGCGGCCAGTCCGCGTGGGCGTCGGTGAGCTCGCGTGGGCCGTAGCGCACCGCGTCGCCCGAACCCCGGTGGGCGGGCGCGGACCGTTGCCCGTTGTCCCGGATGCGGTTGCCGACGATCGACGCGTCCAGCATCGGCCGGTCGATCCGGATGCCGTCCAGCGCGTTCTCCCGGATGTCGTTGTCCTGGATCACCACGTCCGCCGCCGCGCCCCGGTAACCGTGGCCGAGGTCGTGCTCGTGGTAGCCGTACCCGCCGTTGTTGCTGATCCGGTTGCCCTGCACCGCGTACGGGCCGGGAGTGTTGCCCATGCTGATGCCGTCGCCGACGTTGCAGTCGATCACGTTGCCGGTGAGCAGGCCGCCCCGCCCGGCGACCCCGGCGGTGCCGTTGGCCGAGACGTCGAAGCCGGCCTCCAGGTTGTTGGTCATGGTGCAGCCGGAGACGATCAGCCCGTCCGCGCCCCAGTCCGAGATGCCGAACCGGTTGGCCTGGCTGTGGCAGCCGATGATGCGGATGCCGCGCGGCGGGTCCCAGTGGTCCTTCTGGAGTTCCAGGAAGATCCCGTTGGTGCCGTTGCCGACCGTGGTGCAGTTGGCGATGGTGAGGCGCTCCACGGCGCCCCAGCCGCCGATGCCGACCCCGATCCCGGCGCCGCCCATCTGCTGGCCGTTGTCCAGCCGGCCGCAGCCCACCACGACCACGCCGTCGATCAGGCTGTCCTGGAGGAAGTCGCAGCCGAGACCGGTGGCGCCGGTGTGGTGGATGTAGAGGTTGCGGAACACGCCCCGCACCACGTACTGCAGGCCCAGGCCCTTGGCCAGGTAGTCGTACTCGGCCAGGCCCACGCCCGAGCCGTCGATCTCGAAGTCGGCGAACGTGCAGTCGGCGATGTGCCGGTCCCGGTCCGCGCCGTGCTGCACGGTCGTCCAGTAGGCGAGCGGCACCGGGGCGGCGCGGTTGCCCTCGTTGCTGAGCAGGAACCGGGTCGCCGCCGAGCCGGCGCCGATCAGGGACACCCCGCTGCGCCAGACCGTGCCGGCGTCACGGATCGAGTAGAGGCCGGGCGGGCAGTGGATGACCCGGGCCCGGCCGTCGGCGTCGTAGCCGGCGCCGAGGCGGTCCACCAGCGCGGCCAGGGCCGGCTGGTCGTTGGTGACCCCGTCCCCGGTGAGGCCGTGCTCGCGGGCGTCGCACCACAACGGCGCGCCGGCCACCGGCGTCAGCCGCTGCGGCGTGGACGTGGCAAGCCCCTTGCGCGACACCGGCGGCTCCCCTCGGGCGTACGGTCCGTCGTCCGGACCGCATTCCCGCTCCCGCCGGGCGGTAACGCCCGGTCCGGCCTCAGGCGGCGACGCCCACCGGCTCGGCGGCGGACGCCGCCGGTGTCTCCGGCGCGGCCGGGAGCCGCTCCCGGGTGGCCCAGAGCACGCCCAGCGTGGCCAGCAGCACCAGGCAGGAGCCGAGCATGTGCGCGGCGACCAGCACCGCCGGCAGGTGGGTGAAGTACTGGACGAAGCCGATCAGGCCCTGGCCCAGCTCGACCGCGAGCAGCACCCCGGCGGCCCGCGCGGCCCGCGCCGCGCCCACCGCCCGGAACGCGAACAGCAGCGCCACCGAGAGGCCGATCAGCAGGAAGACGCCGTCCGCGTGCACCTGCGAGATCGCCTCCGGGTCGAGCCCGTTGCGGGCCGCGCCGTGGTCGCCGGCGTGCGGTCCGCTGCCGGTCACCCAGGTCCCGACCACCAGCACGGCCGCGCCGACCACGACGGTGATCCGGGCGAGGGTGCGCAGCGGCGCCGGCACGGTCGGCGTCACCGGCCCGTCCGGCTCCACGGTGCGCCGCCAGAGCGCGTACGCGGCGGCGATCACCACCATCGAGGCCAGGAAGTGCAGCCCGACCACCCACGGGTTGAGGTTGGTGAGCACGGTGATCCCGCCGATGACCGCCTGGGCCGGGATGCCGAACAGCACGCCGAGGGCCAGCGGCAGCAGTCCCCGCCGGCGCGGGCGCTGGGCCAGCACGGCCAGCACCACGGCGAGCGCGATGATCCCCACCGCGAACGTCAACAGCCGGTTGCCGAACTCGATCACCCCGTGCACGCCCATCTCGGACGTGGTGGTGTAGGACTCGTCGGTGCACCGGGGCCAGGTGGGGCAGCCGAGGCCGGACGCGGTGAGCCGGACCGCCCCGCCGGTGACCACGATCGCCACGTTCGCGATGATCGAGGTGTACGCGAGCCGACGCAGCAGCGTGGGGGAGACCGGGAACCGGACGGAACGCTTCACCCGGCGAATCCTACGCACCGTAGTGGACCACGATCGGGCGACTCCGCCGCTGCGGTGTTCGGGATCACCGGACCCCGGGTTTGCGGGCCCCGGCCGAATTACGTAACGTTGCTGTTGTGAAAAACGCGGCAGCGCTGTCCGAGGGGCCGGTGACCGGTACGGTCGTCGGCGCGCCGGCCGCTGCCGACCTGTCGACCCGGGACCGGGTCACCCAGCTCCTGCTGGAGCGGGGCGCGACCACCGCCGCGCAGCTCGGTTCGGCGCTCGGCCTCAGCCCGGCCGCGATCCGCCGCCACCTCGACGCGATGCTCGCCGACGGTGACGTGCTCGCCCGGGAGCAGGCCGTGCGCGGCAGCCGGGGGCGGGGCCGGCCGGCCAAGGTCTTCGCGCTGACCGAGGCGGCCCGGGTGCGTTGCGGCACCCACCACTACGACAACATGGCCACCGCCGCGCTGCGGTGGATCGCCCGCACCGGTGGCGCCGAGGCGGTCGCGGAGTTCGCGGCCGACCAGGTCGCCGCGCTGGAGAACCGCTGCCGGGCCGCCATGGAGGACGCCGGTGACGCCCCGCTCGCGCGGGCCGAGGCGCTCGCCGGGGCGCTGACCGCCGAGGGTTACGCTGCCAACGCGTCCACGATCGCCTCCGGCGGCCAGCTCTGCCAGCACCACTGCCCGGTGGCGCACGTGGCCGCCGAGTTCCCCCAGCTGTGCGAGGCCGAGACCGCGGTGATCTCCCGCCTGGTCGGCACCCACGTGCAGCGCCTGGCCACCATCGCGCACGGCGACGGCGTGTGCACCACGCACATTCCCGCCCAGTCCGGTTCCACCGTCACCACTGTGAGGACAGATAGATGACCGAGCAGATCGTCCAGCCCCTGACCCAGGAGGAGCAGCTCGCCGCCCTCGGTCGTTACGAGTACGGCTGGTCCGACCCCGACGTCGCCGGGTCGTCCGCCCAGCGCGGCATCAACGAGGCGGTGGTGCGGGACATCTCGGCCAAGAAGAACGAGCCGGCCTGGATGCTCGACCTGCGGCTGAAGGGCCTGCGGCTGTTCGGCCGCAAGCCGATGCCGGCCTGGGGCGCGGACCTCACCGGGATCGACTTCGACAACATCAAGTACTTCGTCCGGTCCACCGAGAAGCAGGCCACCAGCTGGGAGGACCTGCCGGAGGACATCAAGAACACCTACGACCGGCTGGGCATCCCGGAGGCGGAGAAGCAGCGGCTGGTCGCCGGCGTCGCGGCGCAGTACGAGTCCGAGGTCGTCTACCACAAGATCCGTGAGGACCTCGAGGAGCAGGGCGTCGTCTTCCTCGACACCGACACCGCGCTGCGCGAGCACGAGGACATCTTCAAGGAGTACTTCGGCACGGTGATCCCGGTCGGCGACAACAAGTTCGCCGCGTTGAACACCTCCGTCTGGTCCGGTGGCTCGTTCATCTACGTGCCGAAGGGCGTGCACGTGGAGATCCCGCTGCAGGCCTACTTCCGGATCAACACGGAGAACATGGGCCAGTTCGAGCGGACGCTGATCATCGTCGACGAGGGCGCGTACGTGCACTACGTCGAGGGCTGCACCGCGCCGCTCTACTCCTCCGACTCGCTGCACAGCGCGGTCGTGGAGATCGTGGTCAAGAAGAACGCGCGCTGCCGCTACACCACCATCCAGAACTGGTCGAACAACGTCTACAACCTGGTCACCAAGCGCGCGGTGTGCCACGAGGGCGCGACCATGGAGTGGGTCGACGGCAACATCGGCTCCAAGGTCACCATGAAGTACCCGGCGGTCTACATGACCGGCGAGCACGCCAAGGGCGAGGTGCTCTCGGTGGCCATGGCCGGTGAGGGCCAGCACCAGGACGCCGGCGCCAAGATGGTGCACGCGGCGCCGCACACCTCCTCGACCATCATCTCCAAGTCGATCGCCCGGGGCGGGGGCCGCACCTCCTACCGCGGTCTCGTGCAGGTGCTGGAGGGCTCGCACAGCAGCCGCAGCACGGTCAAGTGCGACGCGCTGCTGGTCGACACCATCTCCCGCTCCGACACCTACCCGTACGTCGACATCCGCGAGGACGACGTGTCGATGGGGCACGAGGCGACCGTCTCCAAGATCAGCGACGACCAGCTCTTCTACCTGATGAGCCGCGGTCTGAGCGAGGACGAGGCGATGGCGATGATCGTGCGCGGCTTCATCGAGCCGATCGCCAAGGAGCTTCCGATGGAGTACGCGCTGGAGCTGAACCGCCTGATCGAGCTGCAGATGGAGGGCGCGGTCGGCTGACGCCGCCCGCGTCGGGCCGGGCCTCGTGCCCGGCCCGTCTCCGGTTCCACTGACACCGCCGTCGCTGAACAGACCAAGGAAGAGATGACTACCCAGGCTTCCGCGCCGCCCACGACCAAGTCGCAGGCGCTCCGCTCGTACGACGTCGCCGACTTCCCGGCCCTGACCGGCCTGGAGGAGGAGTGGCGCTTCACCCCGCTCAAGCGCCTCCGCGGCCTGGCGGGTGACGGCTCCGGGGTGGCGCGCGGCACGGTCCGGCACGAGCACGGCGACCTGCCCGAGGGCGTCGCCGTCGACCGGATCGGCCGGGACGACCCGCGGGTGGGCAGCGTGCTCACGCCGTTCGACCGGGTCAGCGCGCTGGCCTACGGCGCGGCCGAGGACGCCCTGCTGGTGACTGTCGCCCGGGACGCCGTGGTGGACGCGCCGGTGCGCCTGCGGGTGGTCGGCGAGGACGCCGGGGCGCTGGCGTTCGGGCACACGTTCGTCGAGGTGGGCCGCTTCGCCGAGGTGACGGTGGTGCTGGAGCACGTCGGGTCCGCCACGCTCGCCGACAACGTCGAGGTGACGGTGGCGGACGGGGCGAAGCTGACGCTCGTCACGCTCGCCGAGTGGGCCGACGACGCGGTCCAGGCGCAGCACCTGAAGGTCCGGCTGGGCCGCGACGCCAAGGTCGTGCACGTGCAGGTGAGCCTCGGCGGTGACCTGGTCCGGCAGCACACCACCGTGGAGTACACCCAGCGCGGCGGCGAGGCCGAGCTGTACGGCCTCTACTTCGCCGACTCCGGCCAGCACCTGGAGCACCGGCAGCTCGTTGACCACACCGTGCCGGACTGCCGCAGCAACGTCGGCTACCGGGGCGCGCTCCAGGGCGACGACGCGCACACCGTCTGGGTCGGCGACGTGCTGATCCGGGCCGAGGCGACCGGCACCGACACGTACGAGATCAACCGGAACCTGTTGCTCAGCGACGGCGCCCGGGCCGACTCGGTGCCCAACCTGGAGATCGAGACCGGCGAGATCGCCGGTGCCGGGCACGCCAGCGCGACCGGCCGGTTCGACGACGAGCAGCTGTTCTACCTGATGGCCCGCGGCATCCCGGAGTCCGAGGCGCGGCGCCTGGTGGTGCGCGGCTTCTTCGCCGAGCTGATCAACAAGATCCCGGTCGAGGACCTGCGCGAGCGCCTCGGCGACGCGATCGAGGCCCGCCTCACGAAGGCCGGCGCCTGATGATCAGGATCTGTTCGACCGAGGACGTGCCGAAGGGCGCGGTGATCAGCGCCGACGTGGACGGTGTGCAGATCGCGGTCGTGCACGGCGAGGACGACGCGTTCTACGCCGTACGCGACGAGTGCTCGCACGCCGCCGTGGCGCTCTCCGAGGGCGAGGTCTCCGGTTGCACGCTGGAATGCTGGCTGCACGGATCCCGTTTCGACCTGCGTACCGGTGAGCCCACCGGGCTGCCCGCGACCGAACCCGTACCCGTCTACCCCGTCGAGGTCCGCGACGGCGAGATCTACGTCAGCATGACGCCGAGCAATGGAGTGACGCGATAATGAGCACCCTGGAGATCCGCGACCTGAAGGTGTCGGTCAAGCTGCCCGAGGGTGAGCTCAAGCCGATCCTGCACGGGGTCGACCTGACCGTGCGCTCCGGTGAGACGCACGCGATCATGGGCCCGAACGGCTCCGGCAAGTCGACGCTTGCCTACTCGGTCGCCGGCCACCCGAAGTACGAGATCACCGGCGGCGAGGTGACGCTCGACGGCGAGGACGTGCTCGCCATGTCCGTCGACGAGCGGGCCCGCGCCGGCCTCTTCCTGGCCATGCAGTACCCGGTCGAGGTCCCCGGCGTGTCGGTGGCCAACTTCCTGCGTACCGCCAAGACCGCCATCGACGGCGAGGCGCCGAAGCTGCGCACCTGGGCCGGCGAGCTGCGTGGCGCCATGGAGAAGCTCCAGATGGACCCGGCGTTCGCCCAGCGCAACGTCAACGAGGGCTTCTCCGGCGGCGAGAAGAAGCGGCACGAGATCGTGCAGCTCGAACTCCTCAAGCCGAAGATCGCCATCCTCGACGAGACCGACTCCGGCCTCGACGTGGACGCGCTGCGCGTGGTCAGCGAGGGCGTCAACCGGGTCCGCGACACCGGCGACACCGGGATGCTGCTGATCACCCACTACACCCGGATCCTGCGCTACATCAAGCCGGACTTCGTGCACGTCTTCGTCGCCGGCCGGATCGTCGAGCAGGGCGGTCGGGAGCTGGCCGACAAGCTCGAGGAAGAGGGCTACGAGCGGTACGTCGCCGGAGCCGGCGCGGCGCGGGCCTGAGTCTCGACATGACCTCCTCGATCGCGATCCCGGCGGGCATGCCGCAGTACGACGACGTGCCGCGCTTCGACGTGGCGGCGGTGCGGGCCGACTTCCCGATCCTAAACCGGGAGGTCAACGGCCACCCGCTGGTCTACCTGGACAGCGCCAACACCTCGCACAAGCCGCGTCAGGTGCTCGACGTGCTCACCGAGCACTACGCGAGGCACAACGCCAACGTGTCGCGCTCGGTGCACACGTTGGGCACCGAGGCGACCGAGGCGTACGAGGGCGCGCGGGCGAAGATCGCCGCGTTCGTCCACGCGCCCAGCGTCGACGAGGTGGTGTTCACCAAGAACTCCACCGAGGCGATCAACCTGGTGGCGTACGCGTTCTCCAACGCGTCGCTGCGTGCGGACGCCGACCCCCGGTTCCGCATCGGTCCGGGTGACGAGATCGTGATCTCCGAGATGGAGCACCACTCGAACATCGTGCCGTGGCAGCTCCTCGCCGAGCGCACCGGCGCGACGCTGCGCTGGTTCCCGGTGACCGACGGCGGCCGGCTGGACGAGTCGGGCCTGGACGACCTGGTCACCGAGCGCACGAAGATCGTCTCGCTGGTGCACACGTCGAACATCCTCGGCACGGTCAACGCCACCGCTCGGATCACCGAGCGGGTCCGTCAGGTCGGCGCGTTGCTGCTGCTCGACTGCTCCCAGTCGGTGCCGCACCAGCCGATCGACGTGGTCGACCTGGACGCGGACTTCATCGTCTTCACCGGCCACAAGATGTGCGGTCCGACCGGCATCGGCGTGCTCTGGGGCCGGGGCGAGCTGCTCGCCGCGATGCCCCCGGTGCTGGGCGGCGGCTCGATGATCGAGACGGTGACGATGGCGCGGTCGACGTTCGCCGCGCCGCCGGCCCGGTTCGAGGCGGGCACGCCGCCGATCGCCGAGGCGGTCGCGCTCGGCGCGGCGGTGGACTACCTCAGCGGCGTCGGGATGCGGGCGATCCAGTGGCACGAGAAGGAGCTGACGGCGTACGCGCTGGACGCCCTCGCCACCGTGCCCGGGCTGCGGATCTTCGGCCCGTCGGTGCCGGTCGGCCGGGGCGGGACGATCTCGTTCGCGCTCGGTGACGTGCACCCGCACGACGTCGGGCAGGTGCTCGACTCGCTCGGCGTGCAGGTGCGGGTGGGCCACCACTGCGCCAAGCCGGTGTGCACCCGCTTCGGGGTGCCGGCCATGACGCGGGCGTCGTTCTACCTCTACACCACCACGACGGAGATCGACGCCCTGGTGGCGGGTCTGGAGCAGGTGCGGAAGGTGTTCGCGTGAGCGGCGACGCAGGAGCCCGCGAATCGACGGGAGTTCAGCGTGATGCAACTTAGTTCTCTCTACCAGGAGATCATCCTGGACCACTACAAGCACCCGCACGGCCGTGGCCTGCGGGACGCGGCGGACCCGGCGGCCCGGGTCGGCGAGGCGCACCACGTGAACCCGACCTGCGGTGACGAGATCACCGTACGGGTGGCGACCGACGGCACGGTGTTCACCGACATCTCCTACGACGGGATGGGCTGCTCGATCAGCCAGGCGTCGGCGAGCATCCTGCACGAACTGCTACGCGGCCGGGCCGCGGCCGACGCCGCGGTGGTGCACGAGGCGTTCGTCGAGTTGATGTCCGGACGGGGCCAGGTCACGCCGGACGAGGACGTGCTCGGCGACGGGGTGGCGTTCGCGGGTGTCGCGCGCTACCCGGCCCGGGTCAAGTGCGCGCTGCTGTCGTGGATGGCGTTCAAGGACGCCGCGGCACGCGCCGGGGTGGGCGTGGGCCCCGAGGCGAAGGCGAATCATCAATACAGCCCGGCGGCGCCCCAGGCCGGTGCCGGGCGAAGCGAGGGGGCGGCATGAGCGAGGACGAGACCACCACGACGCCGGAGACCGGCGCGGTGGCGACCGACAGCCCGGTGACGCCGGCCAACGGCAAGGCCGCTGTCGGCGACATCGAGGAGGCGATGAAGGACGTCGTCGACCCCGAGCTGGGCATCAACGTGGTCGACCTGGGTCTGGTGTACGGCGTGCACGTGGACGACGAGAACGTCGCCACGCTGGACATGACGCTGACCTCGGCGGCGTGCCCGCTGACCGACGTGATCGAGGACCAGACCCGGCAGGCGTTGACCACCGGGCCGGGCGGCGGTCTGGTGAACGACATCCGGATCAACTGGGTGTGGCTGCCGCCGTGGGGCCCCGACAAGATCACCGACGAGGGGCGGGACCAGCTCCGTTCACTCGGCTTCAACGTCTGACCCGTTCCACGGTCACCAGGCGAGGGCGCGGCACCCCCTTCCGGGGCGCCGCGCCCTCGCCTTTCCACCCCACCCCCACCTCTCCGGCCCGCAGATTCACGGAAAGAGGCCCTTCTGCAAATGGGTGGTGGGGGTGGTGGGATGGGGGGAAGGATGAGCGGGTGATCGAGGCGTACCCGAAGCAGGTTCCTGTCCGTGCGGCCACCACCGCGCGTCGACAGCGCACCGCGCGGCGGGTCGCCTCGCGTCCCCGTCCACCGTCGTGACCGGGGCGTTCCTCGCCGGTCTGCTGGCCGGTTACGGCGTCGCCGTGCCGGTCGGCGCGATCGCGATCCTCATTCTCGGGCTGAGCGCCCGTCACGGGTTCCGGGTCGGCGTGGCCGCGGCGCTCGCGGTGGCCACCGCGGACGGGCTCTACGCCGCGCTGGCCACGCTGGGCGGGGCCGGACTGGCCCGTGTGTTGGCCCCGGTGGCCGGGCCGCTGCGGGTGGTCGCCGCGCTGGTGCTGCTCGGCATCGCCGCCCACGGCCTGTGGCGGGCCTGGTCCGGCCGGCGGGCCCGGGAGGTCGCCGAGAGGCCGTCCGGGCGTGGCCTGCACACCCCGGCCCGGGCGTACGCGGCGCTGCTCGGGCTGACGCTGCTCAACCCGGCGACGGTGCTCTACTTCGCCGTGCTGGTGCTCGGCCGCCGGGATGCCGCCGACCCGGACCCGACCGCCGCCGCGTCGTTCGTGACCGGCGCGTTCCTGGCGTCGGCGAGCTGGCAACTGCTGGTGGCCGGTGGCGGGTCGATGGTCGGGCGCGTGCTGGCCGGCCCGCGCGGTCGGCTGGTCACCGGGCTGGTCTCCAGCGCGCTGATCGCCGCCCTGGCGGCGGCCACCCTGCTGTCCGGCTGAACCGCGTACCGTCGTGGCATGAGCAGCCGACCCGCAGCCGGGGGTGGCCGGTGGGTGGAGGTCGATCCGGGCCGCGTCCTCCGCTGGGTCGAGGGCTTCGCCGACCGGCACGGCCCACCCGTCACCACCGTTCAGGGCTACGGGCTGCTGCTCACCGCCCCGGACGGCGCCACCGCCGAGCTGCACACCCCGCCCGGCGCGCGTTCCACACCGGACCTGACCGCGTTCGCCGGTGTCGCCGCCGCGCCGCGCCGGATCGGCCTGCTGCTGGCTCGCAAGGGCGCGGTGGCGGTCGGGGTGGCCGACGGGGCCGAGCTGGTGACCTCCAAGGTCGACACCCGGTACGTGCAGGGCCGCACCGCCGCGGGGGGCTGGTCCCAGCAGCGGTTCGCCAGGCGGCGCGACAACCAGGCGAAGGCGGCGCTGGGCGACGCCGCTGATCTCGCCGTACGCCTGCTGTTGCCGGCCGCCGGCACGCTCACGGTGGTGGTCTGCGGCGGCGACCGGCGCGCGGTGGACACGGTGCTGGCCGACCGGCGGCTGGCCCCGCTCGCGGCGCTGCGCGCCGGTCGCCTCCTCGACGTGCCCGAGCCCCGGCACGCCGTCCTGGTCGCGGCCGTCAGCGCCGCCCGGGCGGTCCACATCCTGGTCCGGTGAACGGGAAAGATCACATCAAGACGGTCAATCCCGCGCGCCCCTAGTGCATCGAATCGACTCGATGCATAAAGTCGGTGTACGAAGTGGTGGGTCTCCGGGCGACCCCAGGGCAGCTTCGCCTACGCCGTTCACGCACCGACATCGTCAGGAGAAGGCATTTCATGAACGGACATCAGGGCGGCCGGCTGCGGGCCCGGTGGCGCAGTGCCACCAGGCTTCTCGCCGCCGCGGCGGCGATGTGCACCGGAAGCGTCGTGCTCACCGCCGCACTCACCACGGGCCCGGCATCCGCCGGCCCCACCGAACGCGTCGCGCTGGCCGGCGCCGCGGCCACCAGCGTCACCACGGGCGGCGCGCACACGTGTGCGATCCGTGCCGACGGGGCGCTGCTGTGCTGGGGCTCCAACTACAGCGGCCAGCTCGGTGACGGGACCACCACGAACCGGGGGACCCCGGCGCGGGTCGGCACCGCCACCTGGACCGGCGTCGACGCGGGCACCGGCCACACCTGCGCGGTGCGGACGGGCGGCACGCTGTGGTGCTGGGGCTCGAACTTCCGGGGCCAGCTCGGTGACGGAACCACCACCAGCCGCAGCACCCCGGTGCAGGTCGGCACCGCCACCACCTGGGCCCGGGTGGACGCCGGCCCGGCGCACACCTGTGGCGTCCGGACCGACGGCACGCTCTGGTGCTGGGGCTTCAACCGGACCTCGCAGCTGGGCGTCGGCACCTCGCCGTACACCGCGACCACCCCGTTGCAGGTCGGCACCGCGACCAACTGGGCGAGCGTCTCGACCGGCTTCGCGCACACCTGCGGTGTCCGCACCGACGGCACGCTGTGGTGCTGGGGGCTCAGCTCGGACGGTCAGCTCGGTCTCGGCACGCTGGGCTCCCAGACGACGCCCGCGCAGGTCGGCACCGCGACCACCTGGACCGGCGTCACGACCGGGTACGCGCACACCTGCGGCGTCCGGTCCGGCACGCTGTGGTGCTGGGGTGAGAACGGGTACGGGCAACTGGGCGTGAGCGGCAGCTACCAGACCGCGCCGGTGCAGGTCGGCACCGCCGCCACCTGGAGCCGGGTCGCCGCCAGCGGTGACGCGACGTGCGCGTCCCGCACCGACGGCAGCCTGTGGTGCTGGGGCAAGAACGCGACCGGGCAGGTGGGCGACGGCACCACCACCCACCGGTCCGCGCCGACCCGCGTCGGTACCGCCACCACCTGGACGGGGGGCCTCGCCGCCACCGACCACAGCTGCGCCATCCGGACCGACGGGGGCCTGTGGTGCTGGGGCGACAACAGCGGGGGCCAGCTGGGCGACGGCACCACGGTCGAGCGGTCCAGCCCGGCCGAGGTGACGCTGCCGGCCTGATCCGCCGGTAACACGACGTCGGGCCGTCGGCCGGCGCCGCTGGGTGTTCCAGCGTGCCGGCCGACGGCCCGGCGGGGGGAGCGGCGGTGCGGCCTACTTGCCGGCGCCGAAGGTGTCGCAGGCCTTCGGGTCGCCGGTGGAGAAGCCCTTGGTGAACCACTGCTTGCGCTGTTCGGAGCTGCCGTGGGTGAACTCGTCCGGGTTCACCGGCCGGCCGGAGCGCTGCTGGATGGCGTCGTCGCCGATCTTCTCGGCGGTGTCGATCGCCTGCTGGATGTCCTGGTCGGTGATGCTCGTGAAGATCTTCTGGCCCTGCTCGTCGGCGGTGCCGGTGGCGTTCTTGGCCCAGGCGCCGGCGTAGCAGTCGGCCTGGAGTTCGAGCTTCACCGAGAGCGCGTTGGCGCTCTCCGGGTCGCGCTGCTGCTGGCGGCGCATCTGCGCCTCGGTGCCGAGCAGGTCCTGCACGTGGTGGCCGTACTCGTGGGCCAGCACGTACGGCTGGGCGAACTCGCCCTCGGCGCCGAGCTGGTCGGCGAGCAGGCGGTAGAACGTGAGGTCGATGTAGACCAGGTCGTCGGCCGGGCAGTAGAACGGGCCGACGCCGGAGTCGGCCGCGCCGCAGCCGGTGCTGACGTTCTGGCTGAAGAAGACCGTCTTGGACGGCTTGTACTGCTCGCCGAACACCTCCGGCATGGCGGTGCGCCAGTACGCCTGGATCGAGTTGACGTAGAGCGCGTTGCGGCAGTCGAGCTGCTTCAACGCGTCGTCCGCCGAGCACTTCTGCTCCAGCGAGGTGTTGTCGCCCTGCGCCGGGTCGTCGCCGCCGTTGGTGGCCGCGTTGAGGCCGAAGCCGCCGCCCACCAGGGCGACCAGCACGGCGATGATGATGCCCACGATCCCGCCACGACCGCCGCCGGTCGGGATCGGGATGCCCATCCCGCCTCCCCCGCCGGACCCTCGCCGGTCGTCCACCTGGCTGGTGTCGACCCGCGCGTTCTCATTCAGCTCCATGTTGACCCCGATCACCGATCTGTCCGTGTGTGGTGGTTGCGGTACCGGACCGGGTCCGGACGGCGAATTCGGTACCCGATGATCTTGTGCGGTAATCCGACGGGACGACCACGGCGCGCCCGGTACACTGGAACCGTGCTGCGCTGCGAAGGCTGAACGGCCCCGCGCCGACGGGAGAACGAGACCCGCCGGCGCTTTCGCGTGCCCTGAGTCAGCCCTTCCGGACCCCGAGAGCGAGTACTCCGAAATGATCACTGCCACCGGCCTGGAACTGCGCGCCGGTTCCCGGATCCTGCTGTCCGACACCACCCTGCGGGTGCAGCCGGGCGACCGGATCGGCCTGGTCGGCCGCAACGGCGCCGGCAAGACCACCACGCTGAAGGTGCTCGCCGGGGAGGGCCAGCCGTACGCCGGGCAGCTCGACCGGCGCAGCGCCATCGGCTACCTGCCGCAGGACCCGCGTACCGGCGACCTGGAGGTCACCGGCCGGGACCGGGTCCTCTCCGCACGCGGCCTGGACGTGCTCATGGCGCAGATGAAGGAGCTGGAGGACAAGCTCGCCGAGGGCGCCGACGACGAGCGGCTGGTCCGCCGCTACGGCGCGTTGGAGGACCAGTTCGCCTCGCTGGGCGGCTACGCGGCCGAGGCCGAGGCGGCCCGGATCTGCGCCAACCTCGGCCTGCCCGACCGCGCCCTGGCGCAGACCATCGGCACGCTCTCCGGCGGTCAGCGCCGCCGCATCGAGCTGGCCCGGATCCTGTTCCGGGACGCCGGCGAGAACGGCGGCGGCATCCTGCTGCTCGACGAGCCCACCAACCACCTCGACGCCGACTCGATCACCTGGCTGCGCGGCTTCCTCGCCAACCACAAGGGCGGCCTGATCGTGATCTCCCACGACGCGTCGCTGCTGGAGGCCGTGGTCAACAAGGTCTGGTTCCTGGACGCCACCCGGGCCGTCGTGGACACGTACAACCTGGGTTGGAAGGCGTACCAGGAGGCGCGGGAGACCGACGAGCGCCGCCGCCGCCGGGAGCGCGCCAACGCGGAGAAGAAGGCCGGCGCGTTGATGGCGCAGGCGGACAAGATGCGGGCCAAGGCCACCAAGACGGTCGCCGCGCAGAACATGGCCCGCCGCGCCGAACGGCTGCTCTCCGGCCTGGACGAGGTCCGGGTCGCCGACAGGGTGGCCAAGGTGCGCTTCCCCAACCCGGCGCCGTGCGGCAAGACGCCGCTGACCGCCAGCGGCCTGTCCAAGTCGTACGGGTCGCTGGAGATCTTCACCGACGTGAACGTCGCGGTGGACCGGGGCTCCCGGGTGGCCATCCTCGGGCTCAACGGCGCCGGCAAGACCACGCTGCTGCGGATGCTCGGCGGCCTGCTGGAGCCGGACACCGGCGAGGTGCGCCCCGGGCACGGCCTGCGGCTCGGCTACTACGCCCAGGAGCACGAGACGCTGGACGTGGACCGGACGATCCTGGAGCACATGCGCAGCGCCGCGTCCGACCAGACCGACACCGACCTGCGCAAGATCCTCGGCGCGTTCCTGTTCTCCGGCGAGGACGTCGACAAGCCGGCCGGCGTGCTCTCCGGTGGCGAGAAGACCCGGCTGGCGCTGGCCACGCTGGTCTGCTCCGGGGCCAACGTGCTGCTGCTGGACGAGCCCACGAACAACCTCGACCCGGTCAGCCGGGAGCAGGTGCTCGACGCGATCGCCCGCTACCCGGGCGCGATCGTGCTGGTCACCCACGACCCGGGGGCGGTCAGCGCGCTCAAGCCGGACCGCGCCATCCTGCTGCCCGACGGCGACGAGGACGCCTGGTCCGACGACCTGCTCGAACTGGTCGAGCTGGCCTGACCCGGGCCGGCGGCCGGCGGCGCGGTTCAGCCGAGCAGGTCGGCGAGCCGGGGGAGGACGCCGGAGGTGAGCAGGATGGCCGCGCCGATGACGATGAAGATCGCCGGCACCAGCCAGTGGCCGGCGCGGCCGACCAGCGACACCACCCGGGGGTGGCCGCCGAGCGCGGCGGCGACGGCGCACCACACGGCGACCAGCACGGCGAAGACCAGCAACCAGACCAGGCCGGTGAGCGGGTCGAGGGCGCGGAAGACCGGCACGTAGACCGCGATGTTGTCGGCGCCGTTGGCCACCGTGACCCCGGCGACGCCGAACAGGGTGCCGACGACCACCGGCGGGTCGTCGTCCCCGGCCCGGTTCCGCAGCGCGCGGACGCCGAGCGCGATCGGCAGCAGCCCGAGCAGCCCCGGCCACGGGTCGGGCACCACCAGCAACCCGGCGGCGGCCACCACCGCGACGGCGACCAGCGCGCCGATGCCCGCGTACTGACCGGCGACGATCTGCCAGGGCCGCGGCCGACCGTCGGTCCGGGACGCCACGAAGAGCACGGTGAGCACGACGACGTCGTCCAGATTGGTGGCGGCGAACACTCCGGCGGCACCGGCCGCGACGGCGATCAGATCGGTCACCGGGGGCACGATACGACCCGGTCGGTACGGATCGGACGGCCGGGAGGATCACTCTATCGGGAAGCTGACATTGCGTAGCGTGTCGGTTGGCGAATAGTTGATATCTGGCGCATGATCGTTCGAGGCGGTCTAATAGGTGGGACCGTATCCGAACCGCACAGTCTGGGACGTGAGGAATCAGCATGGCAGCCACCGGCACAGCCACCAGCACTGAGAAGGGTCGCCGGATCGTCGGGGCCGAGCGTCAGACGCTCGCCAAAGACCTGGTAAAGCGGTACACCGGGGGTGAGAGCATTCGTGCGCTGGCGGCCTCGACCGGCCGCTCGTACGGGTTCATCCACCGGGTGCTCACCGAGTCCGGGGTGCAGCTGCGGCAGCGCGGCGGTGCCCGGCGCCGCAAGAAGGCGTGACCCGCCCCCCAGCGTCGTCCATCAGCGTCGCGCTCCGGGTGGTCCGGTGACCACCGAGACGACCGGAGTTCGACTCGACTGCGACGGGCCGGTCGCGACGGTGACGTTGTGCCGGCCCGACGTGCTCAACGCCCAGACCCCGGCGATGTGGCGCGCCATGAGCGACTTTTCCCGGGACCTGCCCGGTGACGTCCGGGTCGTCGTCGTACGCGGCGAGGGGCGGGCCTTCTCCGCGGGCCTGGACCTCGCGGTCGCCGGTGCCTCCGGGCCGGGTTCCTTCGCCGAGCTGGCCACGCTCTCCGAGTCCGAGTGCGCCGACCGGATCGCCGCCTACCAGGCCGGCTTCACCTGGCTGCACCGGCCGGACGTCGTCTCGATCGCCGCCGTGCAGGGCCACGCGATCGGCGCCGGCCTCCAGCTCGCGCTCGCCTGCGACCTGCGGGTGCTGGCCGCCGACGCGAAGCTCTCGATGGCCGAGGTGACGCTCGGGCTGGTCCCCGACCTGGCCGGCACGCGCCGCCTGGTGGAGCTGGTCGGCTACTCCCGCGCCCTGGAGATCTGCGCCACCGGCCGTCGGATGGACGCCGCCGAGGCGGACCGGATCGGCCTGGCCACGCTCGTGGTGCCCACCGACGAGCTGGACGCCGCGGTGCGCGACCTGGCCGCCGGGCTGCTGGCCAACAGCCGGGACGCCGTCGTGGAGATCAAGGCGCTGCTCGCCGGCGCGGCCGGGCGCTCGCACGCCGAGCAGCAGCGCGCCGAGCGGGAGGCCCAGACCCGCCGGATCCGGGACCTGGCCGGGCGCGGCGAATAGCGGTAAGGACCCCGAGGGAAGATCTGGGTTACTCGCGAGGTTGTCACAGGCGTCGGGAGAATTGACCCCGGCGGTTCACGCCGCCCGACGACCCGGAGGTGACGAGTGTCCAACCCCATGGCCGGCGGCGGCATGGGCGGCTGGAGCATGCTCCGGTCCCTGCGCAACCGCGACGAGGTGTCCGCCCACCGGCTCAAGCGGGGCACCGCCCGGCGGATCGTCGCGTTCGCCCAGCCCTACCGGCGCGACATCGTCGTCTTCCTGCTCACCGTGATCGTCGCCGCGGTGATCGGCGTGGCCACCCCGCTGCTCGCCGGTGACGTCATCGACGCGATCGCCGGCCGCGGTCCCGACGCCCGCGACACCGTGGTCCGGCTCGCCCTGATCATCGCCGCGCTGGCCGTGGCCGACGCGCTGTTCTCGCTGGCCCAGCGGTGGTATTCGGCCCGCATCGGCGAGGGCATCATCCTCGACCTGCGGACCAAGGTCTACGACCACGTCCAGCGGATGCCGCTGCAGTTCTTCACCCGCACCCAGACCGGCGCGCTGGTCAGCCGGCTCAACAACGACGTGCTCGGCGCCCAGCGCGCGTTCACCTCGACGCTGTCCGGGGTGGTCAGCAACGTCATCCAGCTCGTGCTCACCGCCGGGGCGATGCTGGTGCTGTCCTGGCAGATCACCGTGCTGGCGCTGGTGCTGCTGCCGATCTTCGTCATCCCGGCCCGCCGGGTCGGCCGCCGGCTGGCCGAGATCACCCGCGAGTCCTACGACCTCGACGCCAAGATGAACGCCACCATGACCGAGCGGTTCGGCGTGTCGGGCGCGCTGCTGGTCAAGCTGTTCGGCACGCCCGAGGTGGAGGCCGACCGGTTCGCCCGCCGGGCCGAGCGGGTGCGCGACATCGGCATCCAGTCCGCCATGTATTCGCGCACGTTCTTCGTGGCGATGCTGCTGGTCGCCTCGCTGGCCCAGGCGTTGACCTACGGCGTGGGCGGCTGGCTCGCGGTCACCGGCGCGGTCAGCGCGGGCACCGTCGTCAAGCTGGCGCTGCTGCTGACCCGCCTCTACGGCCCGCTTACCGCGCTGTCCAACGTCCGGGTCGACGTGATGAGCGCGTTGGTCTCCTTCGACCGCGTCTTCGAGGTGCTCGACCTGCGTCCGGCCATCGCGGAGAAGCCCGACGCGGTGCCGGTGCCGCCCCGCAACGGCCGGGTCGAGTTCCGGGACGTGCGCTTCCGCTACCCGAGCGCCGCGGAGGTGTCGCTGGCCTCGCTGGAGGAGGTCGCCACGCTGGACCGTACGGTGAACGAGCCGGTGCTCAAGGGCGTCTCGTTCGCCGTCGAGCCCGGGCAGATGGTGGCGTTGGTCGGCCCGTCCGGCGCCGGCAAGTCGACGCTGTCCATGCTCATCTCCCGGATCTACGACGTCAGCGACGGCCAGGTGCTGGTCGGCGGCGTCGACGTGCGCGACGCGACGCTCGCCTCGCTGCGCGACGAGATCGGCGTGGTCACCCAGGATTCGCACCTGTTCCACGAGACGATCCGGGAGAACCTCCGCTACGCCAAGCCCGACGCCACCGACGACGAGATCTGGGCGGCGCTGGCCGGTGCGCAGGTCGCCGACCTGGTCCGGGCCACGCCGGACGGGCTCGACACCACGGTCGGCGAGCGGGGCTACCGCTTCTCCGGTGGCGAGAAGCAACGCATCGCCATCGCCCGGCTGCTGCTCAAGGCCCCGTCGATCGTGATCCTCGACGAGGCCACCGCGCACCTCGACTCGGAGAGCGAGGCGGCGGTGCAGCGGGCGCTGTCGGTGGCGCTGACCGGGCGCACCGCGCTGGTCATCGCGCACCGGCTCTCCACGGTGCGCGACGCCGACCAGATCCTGGTGCTCGACGAGGGCCGCATCGTCGAGCGCGGCCGGCACGACGAGCTGGTGGCGGTCGGCGGCCTCTACGCCGAGCTGTACCGCACCCAGTTCGCAGTCACCGACTCGCCGGTCCCGTACGCGGAGCCGGAGCAGCCCGAGCCGGTGGTGACCACGGTGCCGATGGGCACGTACGTCGCGCAGGAGACGATGCCGCCGGCGACGGCGAACTAGGGGCCTGTCGCACCGGAGCCGGCCCTCGGCGTTCCGCCCGGGCGCCGGTGACCCGCCGGGCTGCGGCGGCGCCGGAAGGCGCTATCCGCCGGTGACCGCCGCGCGCAGCTCACCGAACGCGGCGCCAAGCGTCTCCGGCGTGAAGTGCGCGTTCAGCCCGCTCGGGTTGGGCAGCACCCAGAGCCGCGCCGGGCCGAGCGGCTCCGGTTGCGGCCCGAACCTGGCCTTCGGCCGGGCGAAACCGATCCGGTACGCGGTCACCCCGACCACCGCCACCCAGCGCGGTCGGTGGCGCTCGACCTTGTCGCGGAGCACGCGCGCGCCCTCGACCAGTTCCGCGGCGGTCAGCTCGTCGGCGCGCGCGCTGGCCCGGGCCACCATGTTCGTGATGCCCAACCCCAGCGCGGGCAGCTCGTCCTGCTCACTGGGGTGCCACAGGCGCGGGGTGAACCCGCCACGGTGCAGCGCCGGCCAGAACCGGTTGCCCGGGCGGGCGAAGTGCCAGCCGGTGGCCGCCGACCACAGGCCCGGGTTGATGCCGACGAAGAGCACGTCCAGACCGGGCCCGATCACGTCGGGCAGCAGCCGGTCGGCCGCCGCGGCGAGCTGCCCCCGGCTGGGTCGCGGGTGACGCCGGGCGGGCGCGGCGGGACCGGTCGCGGGTTCGGGTCGCCCGCCGGCGGGGCGGCGTCGGTCGTTCATCGACGTGCCGTCCCGGGACGCGGGCACGTCACCGCGCCGGCACTGGCCCGCGAGGTCGTCGACGTGCCGTCACAGGCCACGCAGCGCACCGCCGTCGACCGGCACGGTGACCCCGGTGACGTAGCTCGCGGCGGGGGAGAGCAGGAACGCGGCCACCCGGCCGAACTCGGCGGGCTCGGCGATGCGGCCCAGCGGGATCGCCGCCTCCGCCGCGGCGCGGGCCCGGTCGGCGTCGCCGGAGGCGGCCAGCAGGTCCCGGTTGCGGTCGGTCATGATCCGGCCGGGCAGCAGGCTCACCACCCGTACGCCGCGCGGACCGTACTCGTCGGCCAGGTCCTTGGCCACCCCGGCCAGGCCCGGTCGGAGACCGTTGGAGAGGCCCAGCCCGGCCAGCGGCTCGCGCACCGAGGTGGACAGCACCAGGGCGATCGCGCCGCCGTCGGTGAGCGCGCCGGCCACCGTGCGGGCGAGCCGGACGCTGCCCAGGAAGACCGTTTCGAACGACTCCCGCCACTGCGCGTCGGTGACCTCGGCGGCGGTGCCCCCGGGCGGCCCGCCGACCGAGACCAGCGCGCCGTCGAGCCGGCCGAAGTGTTCGCGGGCCGCCGCCACGAGGCGGTCCGGAGTGCCGGGGTCGGCCAGGTCGGCGGTCAGCCCGATGGCCCGCGCCGGGCCGCCGAGCGCCTCGACGGCGGCAGCCACCCGTTCCGGGGCCCGCGCGGAGACCACCACCCGGGCGCCGTCCGCGACGAGCTGCCGGGCGGTGGCGAGACCGAGGCCGCCGGAGGCGCCGGTCAGCACGTACACCCGGTCGGCCAGTCCGAGATCCATGGGCCCGATCCTGCCGCATCGGGTGAGGACCTGTCAGCGCGGGGCGGGGCGCAGCAGGCGTACCCGGCCGGCGAACTGGACCACGACGGCGCCGCCGGTGCGGGCGAGCGCCGGGAGGCGGCGGCGTCGGGGCGTGCCGCGGCCGTCGTAGCGGTTCGCGGCCTCGCGCCCGGCCAGCTCGTCGGCGCCCAGCGGCGGCAGCGTGCCCCGGTCGCGCAGCTCGCGGGCCAGGTCCCAGCCGTCGCGCAGCGAGCCGTTGGTGGGGCGGCCGGCCGCCCAGTCGACGAAGACCGCCGGCCAGTCGGCGCCGAGGCCGGCGGCGAGCAGCGGCCAGTGCCGCGCCACGTCGCCGGCGCGCTTGCGCAGCAGCGCCCGACGGGCGGCCTCGACCGGCGCGGCGGCGAAGCCGGGCGGCAGCGGTCCACCCGCGACCAGCGTCGCCACCAGCTCGGCCTGCCGGGCTGCCAGGTCGCCGCTCACGTGACCACCGGGTACCCGGACGCGGCGGCGAGCGCGTCCAGCTCGCCGCGCAGTTCGGCGGCGGGCGGGTAGTGGCCGTCGCGTTCCAGCAGCAGCGCCGGCGGGCGGCGCCGGGCGCACAGCTCCCGGACCAGGTCGAGCACCTCGGCGGGCACCGGATCGGTGTGCGTGTCGTGGTAGAAGCCGCCGGCCTCGGCCCCGCCGGCCACGTGCACGTAGGCGATCCGCTCCAGCGGCAGCCGGTCCAGCAGCGCGGCCGGGTCGCCGCCCCGGTTGCGCGCGTTGGCGTGCACGTTGGCGACGTCGAGCAGCAGCAGCGCGTCGGTCGCGTCGAGGATCTCGGTGAGGAAGTCGGCCTCGTCCAGCTCGTCGTCGGGCCAGTCGAAGAGCGCGGCGATCGGTTCCAGCGCCAGCGGCACCGGCAGCTCCGCCCGCGCCCGCCGGACGTTGGCCACCACCGCGGCCACCGCCTCCCGGCTGCGGGGCAACGGCAGCAGGTGACCGGCCTCCAGGCCACCGGCCCGCACGAACGCGATGTGCTCGCTGACCAGCGGCGCCTCCAGCGCCGTGGCCACCGCGGCCAGGTGCGCCACCCGGGCCGGGTCGACCGGTTCCGCGCCGCCGAGCGAGAGACGCACCCCGTGGGGTACGACGGTGACGTCGCGGGCGCGCAGCTCGGTCAGGCCGTCGGGCAGCGGCCCGGCCGGCGCGACCGCCTCGGCGACCACCTCGACGAAGCGCAGTCCTGGCAGGTCGGCCACGAAGCCGGCGATCTCGGGCCGCCAGCCGATGCCGACGCCGGAGGGGTCGCTCATCCGCCGCACCCGCCGCCGCCCCCGCAGCCGCCACCCCCGCCGCAGGAGCTGCCGCCGCCGCACGAGGAGGAACCGCCGGAGCAGGAGGAGGAACCGCCGCACGAGCTGCCGGAGCTGCCCGCCGTACCCATCGCCTGGCGCTGGATCTCGGCCTGCTCCGCGAAGCCCGGGTCCATGGTCCAGAGCGTGGCGGTGCCGAACAGCGCCACCGCCATGGCGGTGGCCGACGGGCCGTACGTGGCGTACGCCGGCGCGGCGGCGGGACGCAGCGCGGTGTGCCGGCGGCGCAGGTCGCGCAGCGCGGCGGTGGCCGCCCGGGTGCGCCACGGCACGCGGTTGAGCAGCAGGAACGCGACGATGAGCGGGACCAGGGTGAGGAGCAGGAAGCCGGCGGGCCGGCCGTTGGTCAGCCCGAAGAAGGCACGCGCCACGCCGAGCACCAGCAGCAGGCCGAGCAGGGTGGACCCGCGTCGCAGCGTGCGGCGCCGCTCCGGGTCCAGCGCCAGGCCGCGGCGGACCAGGCCGTCGCGCAGTTCGTCGAGGGCGCGCCGGACCCACTCGTCGCGGGGCAGCTCCCGGGCGCGCAGGCCCTGGCTGGCCGCGTGGTGGACGGCCTGGTCCAGCGGGGTGAGGCCGGCCGGCAGCGGCCCGCCGGTGGCCAGCCGCCGGTCCGGATGCACGCCCACCGCGCCGGCCCGGCGCAGGCCGCCGAGCGCGGTCCAGACCGCGAGTTGGTCGCCCCCGTTGAGGTACGCGACCTGCTGCGGGCCGAGCGAGCCGTGGTCCGGGACCGGGGTGCCGGCCAGCGCGCGGAACCGGTACACCGCCGTGCCGACGACCAGGACGACGGCCGCGACGAGATACCAGCGCAGGAAGACGGGGCCGGGGATGCCCCAGGTGTCGGCCGCGAGGACGGTCATGCTGTGCTCCTGTCGCGAGGGGGTCGCGGCTCATTGTGGAGCAGGTACGCCAGTGTCGATCTCCGCGGGGCGGCCAGTTACCGGACCGAGACGTCAGTGCCGGCGGACGGCCTCCTCGACCAGGTCCAGCACGCGGGTCAGGTCGCCGGCGGGCCGGCCCATCGCCAGGTGCAGCACCAGCCCGTCGTAGGCCAGCTCCAGGAACTGGGCCAGTACGTCGATCGGCACGTCGTCGCGGAGCACGCCGGCCTCGCGCTGGCGGAGCAGCCGTTCCCGGGTCGCCGCGGCGATGGCCGCCGAGCGCTCGGACCAGCGCTTGGCGAACGCCGGGTCGGTCCGCAGCCGGCGGGAGACCTCGAGCTGGCTGCCGAGCCAGCCGGTGGTGTCCGGGGAGACCGCCCGGGCGAGCAGGTCCCGCATCACCTGGACCAGGCCGTTGCGGGCCACGGTCTCCACCATGGCGGCGGCGTCGTCCTCGGCCACGGCGAGGAAGAGTGAGTCCTTGTCCCGGAAGTGGTGGAAGATCGCGCCTCGGGAGAGACCGGTGGCCTCCTCCAGCCGCCGCACGGTGGCGCCCTCGTAGCCGTGCCGGGCGAAACACGCCCGCGCCGCGGCGAGGATCTCCTGCCGGCGCGCGTCGAGCTGGTCCTGACTTACTCTGGGCACGGTGCGATCGTCGCAGGTGGCGGGGGCCGACGCAAACCGTACGTACGGCTTGCGAGGCGGGTTGGCTACCATCCGGTGATGACCCCGCTGACCGTCGCCGCCGTGCAGGCGCAACCGGTGCCCGGTGACGTCGCCGGAAACGCGCGAGCCGCCGCCCGCCTGGTCGGCCGGGCCGCCGGGGCCCGCGTCGTGGTGCTGCCCGAGCTGTTCCTGCCCGCGTACCATCCGCCGACGCTGGGCGCGGACGCGTCCGGGACGGACGTGACCGCCGACCCGGACGGGCGGGTCGACGACGCCCGGCTGGACCCGCTGCGCGCCGCCGCCCGGGACGGCGGGGCCGCCGTGGTGATCGGCGCGGCGGTCCGCCACCCGGACCGGCGGCGCACCATCTCGTCGCTGGTGGTGGACCCGACCGGCACGGTCACCGCGGCGTACGACAAGCAGCAGCTCTGGAGCGGCGAACGCGAGCTGTTCGACGCCGGCCGGCGCGGCGCCACGCTGGTGGTCGACACGTGGCGGTTCGGCCTCGGCATCTGCTACGACGGCTGTTTCCCGGAGCACGGCCGGGCCGCGGCGGGCGACGGCGCGCACGGCTACCTCTGCCCCAGCGGCTACCTGGCCGGCTCGGCGCACCGTCGGGACCTCTACTACGCGGCCCGCGCGCTGGACAACACCATGTTCGTGGTCTTCGCCAACGCGGTCGGCGGCGTGGCGCCCTGGCGGTTCAACGGTGGCGCGGCGGTCTACGACCCGGAGGGCCGGGCGCTGGCCCGGGGCGCGGACACCGGGGAGGACGTGCTGGTGGCGACGCTGGACCCGGCGGTCCTGGCGGACACCCGCGCGGCGCACACCATGCTGCTCGACCGGCTGCCCGACGCCGGGGCCGCCCGCGCGACGCTCGTCGCCTGACCGCGGCCGGACCTCCGGCCCTGCCGGTGCCCAGCGCGTTCCCGTAGGGTGCTCAGGTGCCGTTGCTCCTGCTTGCTCTGGACGACACCCTGCTGGACCGCGACGGGCCGTTCCGCGCCTGGGGAGCACGCTTCCTGGAGAGCATCGGCGCGCCGCCCGTCGACCTCGACTGGCTGGTCTCCGTCGACGCGGACGGGCTGACCAACCGGTGGGACGTGGCCGACGCCATCCGGGACCGCTACGGGCTGCGCATCCCGTCGATCGACCTGGTCGAGGAGCTGCACGACGGCGTGGTGGCGCACATGCGGCTGGACCCGCTGGTGGCCTGCGCGCTGCGGATCGCCGCCGACGCGGGCTGGGTGCCGGTGGTGGTCACCAACGGCGCGGAACGCCAGCAGGACACCAAGATCCGCAGGACCGGCCTGGACCGGTACGTCGCCGACTGGGTGATCTCCGAGGAGGCCGGGGTCAGCAAACCCAACCCCCGGATCTTCGCGCTCGCCGCCCAGCGGGCCCGGTTGCCGCTGCGCGGCGCGTGGGTGATCGGCGACAGCCCGGAGGCGGACATCGGCGGCGCGACCGCGGTGGGCCTGCCCAGCGTCTGGCTGCACCGGGGGCGGCGTTGGTCGGATCCCCGCTTCGCGCCGACCCGGGTGGAGGACGGGCTGATCCCGGCCGTGGCCGCCGTGCTGGCGGGCTGAGCGGGGAAAATCGGTTGCCCCGCCCGGACCGGCCCACGAGCATGGTGCCGCGCGAGGGCGCAACCGGGTCGCCCGGTCGAGGAGAGGAGGTCGGTCATGGCCGTCTTTGCAGGGTCGTTCCGCCTGCCTCCACCAGACTCGACCGAAGGACAGATCCACCAGTGCGCGATCACGACTTCCCGGCGCAGCCGCGCCGTGGCCGCGGCAAGAGCCGCTTCGACGACGACGAACCCGATTTCCTGAAGCGGGGCCGGCCGGCCCCGACCCTCGCCGACCCGGACGCCGAGCCCGACGCGGAGGACCGCTGGTCCTCCTGGGACCAGGCCGTCCACGGCCCGGAGCCGCACCCGGCCTGGCTGGTGACCGAGCTGGCCGCCCGGGACACCGAGCTGGGGATGCTCAAGACCGGCAAGGAGGCGGACGTCCACCTGGTCCGCCGCGCGGTGCCGGACACCGACCGGGGCTGCCTGCTGGCGGTCAAGCGCTACCGGGACGCCCAGCACCGGCTCTTCCACCGCGACGCCGGCTACCTGGAGGGCCGCCGGGTACGCCGGTCGCGGGAGATGCGGGCGATGGCCGGGCGCACCGCGTTCGGCCGGCAGATGATCGCCGGGCAGTGGGCGGCGGCCGAGTTCGCCGCGCTGTCCCGGCTGTGGGAGATCGGCGCCGCTTCCGGGCGGATCGCCGTGCCCTACCCGGTGCAACTGCTCGGCACCGAGCTGATGCTGGAGTTCGTGGGCGACGCCGGGGCGGGCGAGGCCGCGCCCCGGCTGGCCCAGGTCCGACCGGACGACGACGAGCTGCGCGACCTGTGGGAGCAGTTGGTCGACGCCCTGGTGGTGCTGGCGCGGGCCGGGTACGCCCACGGCGACCTGTCCCCGTACAACCTTCTGGTGCACGCCGGCCGGCTGGTCCTGATCGACCTGCCGCAGGTGGTGGACGTGGTGGCCAACCCGCAGGGGGCCGAGTTCCTGGCCCGCGACGTGCGCGTGGTGGCCGCCTGGTTCACCGCCCGGGGGCTGCCCGCCGCCGACACCGATCCGGTGGCGCTGACCGAGGTGTTGCTGCGGGAGGCGGGGATCCGCTGAACCGGGAGCGTCCCGGGCGGGATCCGTCCCGCCCGGGACGTCGGCTCGGCGGTACCGCTGCGGGCGGCGGTGCCGTCCGCAGCGCGGGTCACTGGAGGTAGCGCTCGACCTCCGGCACCGGGCGCTCACCCTGGGCGTCCGGGTCGCCGTGTGCCTGCCGGGCCGCCCGGCGACGGCGGAGCAGGTCCCAGCACTGGTCCAGGGACTCCTCCAGGTGTCGGAGCCGCTCGCGGGCCTCGTCGTCGGTGCCGGCCTCGTGCTGCTGTGCGCCGGCGCGCAGCCGGTGCTCCTCGTCCACGAGTTCGGAGATCCGGCTCAGGATGGTCTTGTCGTCCATGCCCGAAGCTTGGCACAGCGGACGCGCCCGCGCCCGCGTTCCCGCGCCGGAGAGGCAGGTGTCAAGCGGGGCTCCGACCTATACCGAAAGCGTTGAGCGGGGGCCCGGCCTTACCGCAAACCTTTCGGCGTGACGCATATCCCACCGGCTCCATTCTCGACAAAGAGATTGTTGTTAAGTGAAATATCCTCGTTGCCGTCTTTTGCTTCAACGTCCAGGATGGCATGCTCGCGAGCAACGTTCACGGGTCGAGACGGGGTAGCGACCCTCAGCAACCCGAGGGAGCGTTCAGGTGGTCGATTCGTCCGGCCTGTCCCGGCCCACCGGCCGGCCTCGTGTCGTGCCGCTGCGGCAGATCCTGCCCGCCGTCCTGCGGGACCCGGCCCGCGCGCTGATCGACCTGGGCAACCGCACCGGTGGCGACCTGGTCCGGCTCAACCTCGGCTCGTTCCGCCCGTACCTGGTCACCCATCCCCGGCACGTGCAGCACGTGCTGCGCGACCGGGCGGACAACTACGAACGGGCCGGCGACGGGCTGTTCTGGCGCCCGGTCAAGCGGCTGTTCGGCGAGGGCATCCTCGGCGAGGGGCAGGTCTGGTCCGCCAGCCGGCGGATGTTGCAGCCGATGTTCACCGCCAAACGGGTGGAGGCGCTCATCGACGGCATGGCCGAAGCCATCTCCGACGCCGTCGACGAGCTGGACGAGCCGTACCGCGCCGGGCGGCCGGTCGACATCGGCCTCGAGCAGGCCCGCATCGTCAGCCGGGCGATCATGAAGGTGCTCTTCGCCGACCGCATCTCGGTGCCGGACGCGATGCGCGTGATCGACGCCCAGGACCGCATCGCCACCGCGGTCATCCCCCGCATCGTCGTGCCGTTCGCGCCGCTGTCGCTGCCGATGCCGGGCGACCGGGCGTTCCGCCGTGCGGTGCGCGTGGTGGACGACGTGCTGGTGCCGATCGTCCGGCAGACCCGCGACGACGCCGACTCCGGCGACGACATCATCTCCACGCTGTGGCGGGCCCGCACCGACGACGGCCGGCGGCTCGACGAGCGGCAGGTCCGCAACGACACCGTGGCCATGTTCGCCGCCACCACCGAGACCACCATCAACGTGCTCACCTGGGCCTGGCCGCACCTGCACCAGCACCCCGAGGTCGCCGAGCGGCTCTACGCGGAGATCGACGACGTGGTCGGTGACGGCCCGGTACGCCGCGAGCACCTGGACCACCTCACCTACACCAGGATGGTGCTGGACGAGCTGCTGCGGCTCTACCCGATCGGCTGGATCATCCCGCGCCGCGCGGTCGCCGACGACGTCATCGACGGCGTGCCGATCGAGGCCGGCGCCACCATGGCGGTCAGCCCGCTGATCACCCAGCGGATGCGGCAGTTCTGGGACCGGCCGGACGAGTTCGACCCGGAGCGGTTCCGGCCGGAGCGGGTCCGCGACCGCCACCGGTACGCCCACTTCCCGTTCGGCGGCGGCCCGCACCAGTGCCTCGGCATGTACCTGTTCTATCTGGAGGCCCAGCTCATCCTCGCCACGATGCTCAGCCGCTACCGCTTCCGGCTGCGTCGCACCGACGTGCCCTGGTTGCGCCTGGCGGCGGCGCTGCGGCCCCGCGAGCGGGTCGAGCTGACGTTGCTCGCGGCCGGCCGGGCGGAGCCGGCGTGACCGGCGGACCGACGCCGGATCCGATCACCGCCGCGGCGGAACAGGGCCGGATCTGCGCGCTCGTCGCGCACGGCCAGCGTGGCCTGCGGCGGGTGGCCGCCGCGCACCCCGCCCTGTTCCCCGCCGACCCGTTCGACGCGACGCTGTTCGGCAGCATCGCCTCGGCGATGGCGTTCAGCGCGCCCTGGCACACCGCCGCCGAGCTGGCGGTCACCAACCGCGCGGTGTTGTGGGGCTTCGCCGTCGACTGGCTGGTCGACCAGCGGGCGACCAGCCGCGCCGAGGTGGACCGGATCGCCCGGACCTGCCTGGACGTGCTGGACGGCGCGTCGACGACCGACCCGCTCGGCCGGTTCCTCGCCGAACTGCGCGACGACGTCGCCACCGCGCCCGGCTACGCCGCCCTGCGCGGACGCTGGCGCACCACCATGGAACGCACGTTGGACGCGATGGCCCGCGAGTGGACGTGGCGGCGCACCGGCCGGCCCACGCTCGCCGAGTACCTGGCCAACGCGGACAATCTCGCCGCCACGGTGGTCAACGTGGCGCACTGGATCCACACCGGATCGGTCGCCGACGCCGCCGCGCTGGACCGGCTCATCGAGGTCGGCGACGAGGTGCAGCGGGCGCTGCGCCTCGTCAACGACCTCGGCACGCACCGCCGGGACGCGGAGTCGGGCGACCTCAACGCGTTGCTGCTGGTGGACGACCCGGCGGAGGTCGAGCGGCGGTTCGCCGAGCAGGTCGACCACTGCCGGGTGCTGCTGGCGAAACTGGCCGACGAGGCGCCCCGGGAGGCCGACTTCCTGGCCCGCCAGCTCGGGTTCACCACCGGGTTCTACCGGCACACCGACTTCTGGGGCGTGCGGTGAGCCTCACCGCCCAGCCGGCCAC
Source organism: Micromonospora sp. NPDC049240 (assembly GCF_040647835.1). NCBI lineage: Bacteria > Bacillati > Actinomycetota > Actinomycetes > Micromonosporales > Micromonosporaceae > Micromonospora > Micromonospora sp. NPDC049240. The sequence goes on along the minus strand of NZ_JBEZCX010000031.1, from coordinate 13,494 downwards.
CCGGAGCGGGCCCGCGCGGGAACTCGTCGACGCGCTCGCCGACGACCCGACGGGGCAGACCTCGCCGTCGATCTACGAGACCGGCCGGCTGGCCGCGCTGGCACCCTGGCTGCCCGGCCACGACACCCGGCTGGCCTGGCTGCTCGACCGGCAGCGCCCGGACGGCGGGTGGGGCGGGCCCGGCGGCTACGCGCTGGTGCCGACGCTGAGCGCCGTCGAGGCGCTGCTGACCGAACTGCACCGGACCGGGCCGGCCACGGCGCCGACCACCGCCGCGCACCGCGGCCTGGCGTTCCTGGCCGCCGCGCTGCCCGGCGACACCCCGCCCGACCTGCCGGCCACCGACCTGATCGTGCCGGCGCTGCTGACCGCCGTGGACCGGCGTCTCACCGGCCCGGCGGGCCCACCGCCCGGGCTGGCCGGGTGGGCGGACCGGCCCCGCCTGCCCCTGCCGGCCGGTCTCGACCCGGCCCGGCTGACCCGGGTACGCGGACTGCTGGCCACCGGCCGGCCGGTCCCGGCGAAGCTGGCGCACGCGCTGGAGGTGACCGGCGAGCTGGCCCCCGGGGCGGCCGGTGTCCGCCCCTCGGCGAGCGGCTCGGTGGGCGCCTCCCCGGCCGCCACGGCCGCCTGGCTCGGCCGGCCCGAGCCCGGCCCCGCCCTGGACTACCTGCGCGGGGTCGGCCGGCCCGGGCCGGTGCCCTGCGCCAGCCCGATCACCGTCTTCGAACGGGCCTGGGCGCTCGCCGCCCTGATCCGGGCCGGCGTCCCGCTGCGGGTGCCGGAGCCGGTGCTGGCCGAGTTGGGCGCCGCCGTCGGCGCGTCCGGCGCGGCCACCGCGCCCGGGTTGCCGGCCGACGCCGACACCACCTCCGTGGTGCTCTACGTGCTGGCCCGACTGGGCCGGCCGCTCGGTGTCGCCCCGCTCGCCGGGTACGACACCGGACGGCACTTCTGCACCTGGCCGGGGGAGGACGGCGCCTCGCTGACCACCAACGCGCACGTGCTCGACGCGCTCGGCGAGCACCCGACCCGGCCCGGCGTGACGGCGGCCCGCCGCCGGGTCGCCGACTGGCTCATCGAGCGGCAGGAGCCGGACGGGCGGTGGGAGGACCGCTGGCACGCCTCGGCGTACTACGCGACGTACGCGGTGCTGCTCGCGCTGGCCGACCACGCGCCCGACGGGGCGGCCCGGACCGCCGTCGAGCGGGGCGTCGGCTGGCTGCTGGACACCCAGCGGGCGGACGGATCGTGGGGGCGCTGGCAGGGGACCGCCGAGGAGACCGCGTACGCGGTGCTCGCGCTGACCGGCGCGGGCCGCGCCGGGGACCCCCGGATCGCCGCGGCGCTGGCCCGGGGCCGGGCCCGACTGTCCGAGCTGGACGGATGCGACGGCGGTCCGGCACTCTGGCACGACAAGGACCTCTACCGCCCGACGCGGATCGTGCGCGCGGCGGTACTGGCCGCGTCGGGGCGTGCCGGCTGGGCGTCGCCGCGTCCGGCACCCACCATGATCAGGATCGCTTGAATGGAGTTCACGACGGCTGCTAGCGTGCGCCGGAGTCGATCGGATTCCGGACCGACCGAAGACCGGGCCAGGACGGTGTGATGGGTTCCCGCAGTACGAATCTCCGTACGAAGATCATCGCGCTGCTGGCGTCGCTGACCGCGCTCTGGGCGTTCGCGGCCTGGGTGACCGTACGGGACGGGTTCAACCTGCTCGGCGTGCAGGCGCTCAACGCGCGGGTCTTCGAGCCGAGCGACCCGCTGCTGCTGGAGCTTCAGAACGAGCGCCGACTCTCGCTGCGCTACCTGGGTGAGTCCGACCCCGGGCAGTTGCAGGAGCTCCAGGCCCAGCGTGGACGCACCGACAGCGCGGCCACCGCGCTGTGGACCTCGGTCCAGGACTGGCGCACCGAGGTCCCGGCCAGCGACGAGCTGGAGCAGCGGCTGGCCGAGCTGAAGGCCGAACTCGGCCAGCTCGTCCAGGTCCGCGACGAGGTGGGCCGCAAGACCATCGACCGGACCGCGACGCTCGCCGCCTACGACGAGGCGGTGGACGGCATCTTCGCCGTCTTCGACGCGCTCGGCGGTCTCGACGACGACCAGATCGCCCGGGACACCGCGGCGCTGATCGACCTGAACCGCTCCCGTGAGCTGCTGTCCCAACAGGACGCGCTGCTCACCGGCGCGGTCTCGGCCAACCGGCTGACCGTCGCCGAGCAGACCGCCTTCGCCCGGCTGGTCGGCGCCCAGTGGTTCCTCGCGGACCGGACCGCCCGGGAACTCGCCCCGACCGACCGGTCCCGCTACCAGCAGATGGTCGAGGGGGAGGCGTTCGGGCAGCTACGCACGCTCCAGGACCGGGTGCTCGCGGCCAAGGGCGAGGACGTCCGCCCGCCGGTCACCGCCGCGGCCTGGCGGGCCGCCGCCGACCGGGCGATGGCCGACCTGCGCGGCGTGATCCTCGCCGGCGGCGAGGACATCGTGTCCCGGGCCACCCCGGTCGCCATCGGCGTCATCGTCCGGCTGGTGCTCGCCGCCGGTCTCGGCCTGATCGCCGTCGTCGCGTCCGTCATCGTCTCGATCACCACGGCCCGCGCGCTGGTCCGGCAGCTCGAACGGCTGCGCGAGGCCGCCTTCCGGCTGGCCAACGAGCGGCTGCCCAGCGTGGTGGAGCGGCTGGGACACGGCGAGGAGGTGGACGTCGCCCGGGAGGCGCCGCCGTTGCAGTTCGGCGACGACGAGATCGGCCAGGTCGGCAAGGCGTTCAACGCCGTGCAGGAGACCGCCGTCCGCACCGCCGTCGAGCAGGCCGAGCTGCGCCGCAGCGTCCGCGACGTGTTCCTCAGCCTGGCCCGGCGCACCCAGGCGCTGGTGCACCGCCAGCTCACGCTGCTCGACGCCATGGAACGCCGGGAACACGACGCCGAGGAGTTGGAGGACCTGTTCCGGGTCGACCACCTGGCCACCCGGATGCGGCGCAACGCGGAGAACCTGATCGTGCTCTCCGGGTCGACGCCGGGTCGCGCCTGGCGGCGCAGCGTGCCGATGGTCGACGTGGTGCGCGGTGCCGTCGCCGAGGTCGAGGACTACACCCGGGTGACCGTCCGGCCGCTCGGCGCGGTGTCGCTGACCGGCCGCGCCGTCGGTGACGTGATCCACCTGCTGGCCGAGCTGATCGAGAACGGCCTCTCCTTCTCGCCGCCGCAGACCGCTGTGGAGGTCCGCGGCCAACTCGTCGCCAACGGCTTCGCTCTCGAGATCGAGGACCGCGGCCTCGGCATGAGCGGCGACGATCTGGCCGCCGCCAACGCGCGCATCGTGGACCGCTCCGAACTGAACCTCGCCGACGCCGCCCGGCTCGGCTTGTTCGTGGTCAGCCGGCTCACCGAGCGGCACGGCGTGAAGGTGCAGCTCCGGGAGTCGGCGTACGGCGGCACGACCGCGGTGGTGCTGATCCCGCGCGAGCTGATCAGCACGGACGCCGGCGACCCGGGCGGCTCCGACGACGCCCGCGACGACGACGCGCCGTCGCCGGCCGCCGTGGCGCCTGACGGATCGGGTCGGCCCGCCGAGGAGACCGTCGGGGTCCGGGTGGGCGAGGACGGCACCACCGGCGGGTTCGGCCCGATCGACACCGGTACGCCGGAGGCCGAGCCGGCACCGCCCGCGCCCCGGATGACGCCGTCCGGGCTGCCGGCGCGTACCCGCAAACGGCAGCCCGCGGTGGCCGGGCCGACCGCGGAGCTGGCCGTGGTCGAGAACCGCGCCGCCCCGCCCGCGGCCGAGGCGGCGGCGCCGCAGACCGACGCCGGGCTGCCCGTCCGGGTACGCCAGGCCAGCCTCGTCCCGGAGCTGCGGCACGAACGGTCCGAGGCGGACGACGACGGGGCGGACGACACGGCGCGCGCGCCGGAGCAGGTACGCCGGATGATGAGCTCCTACCAGAGTGGAACCCGACGTGGCCGCACCGACGCGGCGCGGTTGCTCGGTGGGGCGCACGGGGCCGGTGACGGGCCGGCCGACGGAAACGAGCAGGTCACCTGACCGGGCGTCGAGGCCGACGCATCCGGGACGAGAACGGCACACCAGCCGGGGAGAAGAGGACGACGAGTGGCGCAGAAGACGGCTTCGAGCGCGGATCTTGCGTGGCTGCTGGATGACCTGGTCGGCCGGGTCAAGCAGGCGGAACACGCCGTGGCGCTCTCCACCGACGGACTGCTGATGGCCTCGTCCCGCGGGTTGAGCAGGGACGACGGCGAGCACCTGGCGGCGATGGCGGCGGGCATCCAGAGCCTGGCCCGGGGTGCGGGCAAGCGGTTCGGCGGTGGTCAGGTGCAGCAGACCATCATCGAGATGCAGTCCTCCTTCCTGTTCGTCACCGCGGCCGGCCGCAACGCCTGCCTGGCGGTGCTGGCGGCGGAGGACGCGGACGTCGGCCTGATCGCGTACGAGATGGCCATGCTTGTCACCCGGGTCGGCCGGTTCGTCGCGTCACCCACCCGGGAACAGCCCCTCGGCGAGAACGCGGCGCGATGACAGGCCGGGGGGAGCCCACCGAGCAGGAGTGGGTCGACGACCACGCGGGGCCGGTGGTCCGCCCGTACGCGGTGACCGGTGGCCGGGCCCGCCCGGTGACCGGCACGTTCGACCTGATCTCCCTGGTGACCGCGACCCGCACCGAGGTCGGGTCCGAGTCCGGGCTGGGCCCGGAGCACGTGGCGATAGTCGGCCTCTGTCAGCGGATCCTCTCCGTGGCCGAGATCGCCGCCCATCTCGACCTGCCGGTGGGCACCGTCCGGGTCCTCCTCGGAGACCTGGCGGCCCGCAGTCTGGTGCAGGTACGCGAGCCGCGCGCCACCCCCGCCGGCCTTCCCGACGAGCATGTTTTCGAGGCGGTAATCAATGGACTACGGGCGCTCTGAGCGGCCGGCGGGAGCAGCGCCGCTGCCCACCGCGATCAAGATCCTGATCGCCGGTGGTTTCGGCGTCGGCAAGACCACCATGGTCGGCGCGGTCAGCGAGACCCGGCCGCTGCGTACCGAAGAGGTGCTGACCGAGACCGGGATCGGCATCGACGACCTGTCCGGGGTGGAGGCGAAGTCGACCACCACCGTGGCGATGGACTTCGGCCGGATCACGCTCAGCGACGATCTGGTGCTCTACCTGTTCGGCACGCCCGGACAGGACCGGTTCTGGTTCGTCTGGGACGAGCTGGCGCTGGGCGCGCTCGGCGCGGTGGTGCTCGCCGACACCCGCCGGCTGGCCGACTGCTTCCCGTCGATCGACTACTTCGAGGGGCGCGGCACGCCGTTCGTGGTGGCGGTGAACTGCTTCGAGGGAGCCCGGCAGTTCCGGCTCGACGAGGTCCAGGCGGCGCTCGACCTGGACCCGGGCGTGCCGGTCGTGCTCTGCGACGCACGTCAGCGCGAGTCGGCCAAGGAGGTGCTGATCACGCTGCTGGAGCACGCCATGAAGCTGCGTGAGGCGCGTCGGCGGGCCGCCGGTGACTGAGCCGGCCGTGTCCGTCCGAGCGATGACACCGGCGGAGTTCGACAGCTGGCAGGACGAGCTGGCCGTCGAGTACGCGCGGGAGCACGTCACGGCCGGCAACTGGACGGAGGCGGAGGCGCTCGACCGGGCGCGGGAGGCCAACGCCGCCCTGCTGCCGGACGGCCTGGCCACGCCCGGCATGCTCCTCCTGATCGGCGTGCTGCCCGACGGTTCGTCGATCGGCCGGCTGTGGATCGGCCTGACCCATCCGCGCGGCGTCGCCCACTGCGCCTTCATCTACGACATCGAGGTGGACGCCGACCGCCGCGGTCAGGGCCTGGGCCGGGCGTTGCTCGCGGCGGGGGAGCGGGCGGCCCGGGAACGAGGCGCCCGGGCGCTGGAGCTGAACGTCTTCGGCGCCAACGAGAGGGCCGCGACGCTCTACCGGACGTCGGGCTACCAGGTGGTCACCCAGCAGATGCGCAAGGACCTGCTCGCCTAAGGCGTGTTTCATAAGCCGGAACGCGGGTGGGCGCCCGCCCTTGGAGCCCTTGGCCTTGCGGTGGGCGTCCTGGTCGCTCTTGCTGGGGATGCAGGCCGATCATCGATAGGACCTTCTGGCCCTGCTCGCAGGCCAGATGAGTCTTGGTGGTCAGCCCGCCGCGCGATCGGCCCAGCGCATGATCGGCAGGCTCGTCGTGCACACCGCCGGGTGGTTCCTTCTGCAGATGCCCATCGGTGCGGGCACCGGCGGCGTGCTGATGGGCGCGGCTGGTCATCGAGTCCACGCTCACCGTCCAGCCGATCCGGCCGGTCGCATCGCCGGCCGCCCGCAACGCCGACAGGATCCTGTCCCAGGTTCCGTCGCGCTGCCAGCGACGGAACAGGCCGTAGACGGTAGGCCAGGGCGCGTACTGGGCCGGGACGTCACGCCACGGCACGCCGATCCGGACCCGCCACCGGATCGCGTCGATGAGCTGCCGTTTCTCCCACTTCGGCGGACGACCTGTCCTCGGCGCGGCAGGCAGCAGCGGAGCCAGAACAGCCCATTGCCCGTCGGTCAGGTCATGCCGCCTCGTCAGCCGACCTGGCGGCCTGCTCGATCTTCGCGCAGTAGGCTGCACGGGTTTCCTCGTCGATCGGGTTCTCGTGTTCGGGGCGCAACCCGGTCCGGCCGTCGAGGCCCTCGCGCAGGATATCGGCGTGCCCGGCATGCCGGATGGATTCGCCGAGGACATGGACCATGATGGCGAACAGGTTCGTGTCGGCGTAAGGCTCCGGCCACCACGGCACGTGGCCGGGGGCGTCGAGGGGAAGCGCGTTGATCGTCGCGTCCGAGTGTTCCCACGTGCGCCGGTAGAGCGCGATGATCTGATCGCGGGTCTCGTGCTCGGTCGCCCACAGATCGCTGCCGTTGGAGTCCTGCCACCGGGTCAGCGGTTCCGGGGAAGGGCGGTCGAAGACCTCGCCGAAGTACCTGGCCTCGACGGTGGCCACGTGTTTGACCAGGCCGAGGAGGTTGGTCCCGGTTGCTGTCAAAGGTCGGCGGGCGTCGTATTCGGACAAGCCGTCGAGTTTCCAGAGCAGCGCCTTGCGGTCCCGCCGCAGTCTCCCGTGCAGGTTGGCTTTCGCGAAATCATCGATCATGCGGCATGAGCCTGCCACGGGCTACTCGTGGTCTCAAGATCCGTACGCGGTCCGCAACGACCGGAGAGCCGAGGTCGCGCGGACCTTGGCTCGTGCGGCCCTTGACTCGTGCAGGGTCGCTGGTTACTGAGCGTCGCCGTGGCAGGGAACAACTCACTTTGGTGCGGTATACCTCTCCGTCATAATTATGACGGAGAGGTATACCGCTTCGCGGGCAACTACGCCGCCGGCCGCGACACGCCCGGAGGCGAGTTGCGGCGGGCCCGGCCGAGCGCTGCCTCCGGACACACCCGGCGACTGCCGAGGCGGCCGGGTGGCGCGGCGTGCCCTCAGGAGAGCAGCGTGGCGCGTGGCCGCAGCGGTGGCCGGGCAGCCCGCGCGGGCGTGGCTAGAGGCGGGTGGCGGTGCGGACCAGGGCGGCCAGGGACCGCGACCGGCTGTGCGGCGGCCACGCGATCACCGTGGTCACCGCCGGCGCGTCCGGCACCGGCACGGCGGCCAGGTCGGGGCGCAGGAGCGTCCGGCACGACTCGGGGAGCACCGCCGCCGTCCGGCCGAGCGCGATCAACTGGAGCAACTGGGCGTGGTCGCGGACCTCGGGCCCCGGCCCGTCCGGATAGCTGCCGTCCCGGCGTGGCCAGCGCGGCAGCGGCAGGTCGGGCAGCGCCGCCACGTCGGCCGCCCGCACCTGCGCCCGGCCGGCCAGCGGATGCCCGGCCGGCAGGACCACCACCTGCTGTTCGGTCACCAGTTCCTCGGTGTCGAGCCCGGCCGTCGAGTCGAACGGCAGGTGCAGCAGCGCCACGTCGGCCCGCCCGTCGCGCAGCAGCCGCTCCTGTTCCCCGATGCCGCACAGCAGCACCTCCACGGCGACCGCGTCGGGCTCGGCGGCGTACGCGTCGAGCAGTTTCGGCAGCAGCTCGCTCGACGCGCCGGCCTTGGTGGCGAGCACCAGGCCGGGCTCGCCGAGCACGGTGGACGCGGCGCGGCGGGTGCGGCGGTCGGCGGCGGCCACCGCGTCCAGCGCGGCCCGGCCCTCGCGCAGCAGCACCGCGCCGGCCGGCGTCAACGTGACGGCCCGGCTGTCGCGGGCCAGCAGCGTCGCCCCGAGCCGCCGTTCGAGCTGCGCGATCGCCCGCGACAGCGGTGGTTGGGCGATGCCGAGGCGGCGGGCGGCGCGGCCGAAGTGCAGCTCCTCGGCGACCGCGACGAAGTAGCGCAACTCCCGGGTCTCCACCCGGCCACCGTACCTCCGGGCGATACCCGTCGGGTATCGCCCGCTACCGAGACGGTGTTGGCCGCCCGGTGCCAGCGCGGCCAGGATCGGTTGCATGAGTGAAGGCACGATCGCGCTGGTGACCGGCGCGAACAAGGGAATCGGGTACGAGATCGCGGCCGGGCTGGGCGCGCTCGGCTGGCGGGTGGGCGTCGGCGCCCGCGACGAGCAGCGCCGGGAGGCCGCCGTGGCGAAGCTGCGCGCGGCCGGCGTGGACGCGTTCGGCGTACCGCTGGACGTGACCGACGACGCGAGCGTGACCGCCGCCGCCCGCCTGCTGGCCGAGCAGGCCGGCGGTCTCGACGTGCTGGTCAACAACGCCGGCGTCACCGGCGGCATGCCGCAGCGGCCCGGCGGCGCGGACGTCGCGACCGTGCGGGCCGCGGTCGAGGTCAACGTGATCGGCGTCATCCGGGTCACCGAGGCGATGCTGCCGCTGCTGCGCCGCTCGGCCTCTCCACGGATCGTCAACATGTCCAGCGGCGTCGGCTCGCTCGCCCGGCAGAGCGCCTCCACCGGGGAGGAACAGACGGGCCCACTCTCCGTGGCCTACGCGCCGTCGAAGTCGATGCTCAACGCGGTGACGATCCAGTACGCCCGCGCGCTCGCTGACACCGACATCCTGATCAACGCCGGCTGCCCCGGCTTCACCGCGACCGACCTGAACGGCTTCCGCGGGGTGCGTACGCCGCAGCAGGGCGCGGCGATCGGGATCAGGCTGGCGACGCTGCCCGACGACGGGCCGACCGGAGGATTCTTCGAGGACGCCGGCGTGGTGCCCTGGTGACCGTGCAAGGAGGGGCCCCTTGTTAACAGACGTCTGTTAACAAGGGGCCCCTCCTTGCACCAGGTGCTAGCTGGCGATCATGCGGCGCAGCACGTACTGGAGGATGCCGCCGTGCCGGTAGTAGTCCGCCTCACCGGGGGTGTCGATGCGGACCACGGCGTCGAACTCCACGCCGGTGTCGGTGGTGACCTTCACCGTGCGCGGGGTGTCGCCGTCGTTGAGCGCGGTGACACCGCTGATCGAGAACGTCTCGGTGCCGGTCAGGCCCAGCGACTCCGCGGTGGTGTCGACCGGGAACTGGAGCGGCAGGACGCCCATGCCGATCAGGTTCGAGCGGTGGATCCGCTCGTACGACTCGGCGATGACCGCCTTCACGCCCAGCAGCATGGTGCCCTTGGCCGCCCAGTCCCGCGACGAGCCCGAGCCGTACTCCTTGCCGGCCAGGATGACCAGCGGGACGCCCGCCTCCTGGTACGCCATCGAGGCGTCGTAGATCGAGGACTGCTCGCCGGTCAGGTGATTGACCGTGAAGCCGCCTTCAGGGAGCGCAGCTCCCGCATCGGAACCGGCGCCCGGGAGCCGCAACTGATTCCGCAGCCGGATGTTGGCGAACGTGCCCCGGATCATCACCTCGTGGTTGCCGCGGCGGGAGCCGTACGAGTTGAACTCGTGCCGGGCCACACCGTGCTCGGCCAGGTACTTCCCGGCGGGGGAGTCCGCCTTGATGGAACCGGCCGGGGAGATGTGGTCGGTGGTCACCGAGTCGCCCAGCTTCGCGAGGACGCGGGCGTCGGCGATGTCCTGCACCGGGGTCGGCTCCTGCTGCATGCCCTCGAAGTATGGAGGCTTGCGCACGTAGGTGGAGTCGCCCGCCCAGGAGAACGTGTCACCGGTCGGGGTCGGCAGCGACTGCCAGCGCTCGTCGCCGGCGAACACGTCGGCGTACGCGGAGCTGAAGCCGGCGGCGCCGATCGCGGAGGCGATGACGTCCTGGATCTCGGCGGTGTTCGGCCAGATCTCGCGCAGGAACACCGGGTTGCCCTGGGCGTCCTCGCCGATCGGCTCGTTCGCCAGGTCGATGTCCATGGTGCCGGCGAGCGCGTACGCGACCACCAGCGGCGGGGACGCCAGGTAGTTCATCTTGACGTCCGGGTTGATCCGGCCCTCGAAGTTGCGGTTGCCGGAGAGCACCGAGACGACGGCCAGGTCGCCCTCGTTGACGGCGGCGGAGACCTCCTCCGGCAGCGGGCCGGAGTTGCCGATGCAGGTGGTGCAGCCGTAGCCGACCAGGTTGAAGCCGAGCTTCTCCAGGTAGGGCGTGAGGCCGGCGCGGTCGTAGTAGTCCATGACCACCTTCGAGCCCGGCGCCAGGGTGGTCTTCACCCACGGCTTGCGGGCCAGGCCCTTCTCCACCGCGTTGCGGGCCAGCAGCGCGGCGCCGATCATCACCTGCGGGTTCGAGGTGTTGGTGCAGGAGGTGATCGCGGCGATCACCACCGCGCCGTGGTCCAGCTCGTACTCGACGCCGTCGGCGCCGGTCACCCGGACCGGGTTGGTGGCCCGGCCGCCCGCGCCCACGGCGGCGGTCTCCAGGTCGCGCGGCGCGTCCGCCGGGTCGTTGACGCCGTTGGCGGGCGCGTCGCTGGCCGGGAACGACTCGGCGCTGGCCTCGTCGGCCGGGCCGTCGGTGCCGAACGGCTTCTGCTGCTGCGGCACGCCCGGCTTGCGGCCCGGGTCGCCGCCGGTCTCGTCGGCCGCCACGTAGTCGGTCAGCGCGGAGCGGAACAGCGTCTTCGCGCTGCCCAGCGGCACCCGGTCCTGCGGGCGCTTCGGGCCGGCCAGGGACGGCTCGATGGTGCCGAGGTCCAGCTCCAGGCGCTCCGAGTACGCCGGCTCGTGGTTCGGGTCGTGCCAGAGGCCCTGCTCCTTGGCGTACGCCTCGACGAGCGCGACCTGGGACGCGTCGCGGCCGGTCAGCTCCAGGTAGCGGACCGTCTCGGCGTCGATCGGGAAGATCGCCACGGTGGAGCCGTACTCCGGCGACATGTTGCCGATGGTGGCGCGGTTGGCCAGCGGCACCGCGCTCACGCCGGGGCCGTAGAACTCGACGAACTTGCCGACCACGCCGTGCTTGCGCAGCATCTCGGTGATGGTCAGCACCAGGTCGGTGGCGGTGGTGCCGGCCGGCATCTCACCGGAGAGCTTGAAGCCGACCACGCGCGGGATCAGCATGCTGACCGGCTGGCCGAGCATCGCGGCCTCGGCCTCGATGCCGCCGACGCCCCAGCCCAGCACACCCAGGCCGTTGACCATGGTGGTGTGCGAGTCGGTGCCGACGACGGTGTCCGGGTACGCCTGGCCGTTGCGCTCCATGATCGTGCGGGCCAGGTACTCGATGTTGACCTGGTGCACGATGCCGGTGCCCGGCGGGACGACCTTGAACTCGTTGAACGCGCTCTGACCCCAGCGCAGGAACTGGTAGCGCTCCTTGTTGCGCTCGTACTCCAGCTCGACGTTGCGCTCGAACGCGTCCTCGCGGCCGAACAGGTCGGCGATGACCGAGTGGTCGATGACCAGCTCGGCCGGGGCGAGCGGGTTCACCTTGGTGGCGTCGCCGCCGAGGTCGCGGACGGCCTCGCGCATGGTGGCCAGGTCGACCACGCAGGGCACGCCGGTGAAGTCCTGCATCAGCACCCGGGCCGGGGTGAACTGGATCTCCACGCTCGGGTCGGCGGTGGGGTCCCAGCCGCCGAGCTGCCGGATGTGGTCGGCGGTGATGTTCGCGCCGTCCTCGGTCCGCAGCAGGTTCTCCAGCAGGATCTTCAGGCTGTAGGGCAGTCGTTCGTGCCCCGGAACCTGGCCGATCCTGAAAATCTCGTAGCTCGCGTCTCCGACGCGTAGCTGGGTCTTCGCACCGAAGGTGTCGAGGCTCGCCACGTCGTACTCCTTCACACCAGCGACCGTGAGTAGTCCTGAGCAGTTTGTCGCACCGACCGGGGCGCCGCCGTGCTTAGGCGACACTTACCCGCGTCGGTCTATACAAAACCGTACGTCCGTCTTGCTATTCACGCAACCTCGTGCCACGCTGCGGGACGAGGAGGTGCCACCATGATCCACCACGTGCTGCTGGCCTGCCCGCGCGGCTCCGAGGACCGCTCCCGCGCGTTCTACGTCGGTCTGCTCGGCCTCACCGAGAAACCCAAACCCCCGGCCCTCGCCGCCCGCGGCGGCTGCTGGTTCATCGGGTACGACGCCGAACTGCACCTCGGCGTGGAGGACGATTTCGTGCCCGCCCGCAAGGCCCACCCGGCGCTGGTCCGTGCCGACCTGGACCGGCTGGCCGCTCGGCTGGACGCCGCCGGCCACAGCGTGACCTGGGGCGACGACGAGATCCCCGGCATGCGGCGGTTCCACACGTACGACCCGCACGGCAACCGGCTGGAGTTTCTGGCCCCCACGGGCTGAGTTCCACCCGGGTAGTGTCGGAGCGTGGTCGACGTGCAGCACTGGCTCTCCGCGCTACCCCCCGGCGTGATCTACCTGATCGTCGCCGGGGTGATCGGCGTCGAGAGCATGGGCGTCCCGCTGCCTGGCGAGATCGTGCTGGTAAGCTCCGCCCTGCTCGCCGCCACCGGAGTGGTCCAGCCCGAGTGGGTGGCCGTCGCGGCGGCGACCGGCGCGATCGTCGGCGACTCCATCGGGTACGCCGTGGGCCGCCGTGGCGGCCGGCCACTGCTGGAACGGCTGGGCAGGCGTTTCCCGAAGCATCTCGGCCCGGCGCATCTGGCCCGCGCCGAGCAGAGCTTCGCCCGGCACGGTGTGTGGGCGGTCTTCTTCGGCCGGTTCGTCGCGCTGCTGCGCATCCTCGCCGGCCCGCTGGCCGGGGCGCTGCACGTGCCGTACCGCCGGTTCCTGGTGGCGAACGCGGCCGGCGGCCTGGTCTGGGCCTTCGGCACGACGTACCTGCTGTTCTACGTCGGGCGGGCCGCCGAGCACTGGCTCAAGGACATCTCCTGGGCCGGGCTGGTGCTCGCCGTGCTGGCCGGCCTGGTCAGCACGTGGTGGCTGCGCCGGCGCGGGAAGCGGTTGGCCGCGGCCGAGACGCCCGAGCGGAACGAGCCGGTCGGCGCGACCGAGCGCTGACAACAAGGGCCCGACCCCCGTTGGTGGGGTCGGGCCCTTGCGCGTTGGTGTCAGCTGGTGCTGTAGCCGCGGGTGGCGATCCAGTCGGCGAGGTTGTCGACGCTGATGCGGTAGGAGGCGGTGTTCGGGTTGGCGCTGTCGGCGA
>NZ_JBEZCX010000030.1:0-72058 GCF_040647835.1 Micromonospora sp. NPDC049240 | reverse complement strand
CTGCCGCGCAGCCCGTCCCGCACCGGGAAATGCTTCGTCAGCCCGCGCACCGACAGCAGCGGCTCGGTCTCGGTGCTCATCGGGCCACCCCCACCCGGGCGATCTCGTCGCGGTAGATCCGCTCCCGGTCCCCCGCCGACAGATGACAGGCGACCAGGTGCCCCGACTCACCGGCGTTCCGCAACCCCGGCGCATCGAGGCGGGAACGGTCGTCGGCCCACCGGCATCGCGGATGGAACGCGCACCCCGACGGCAGATTGATCAACGACGGCGGATTGCCGGGAATCGGCACCAGGTCCGCGTCACCGTGCAACGACGGCACGGACGACAACAGACCCCAGGTGTACGGATGCTGCGGCGAGCGCAACACCCGCGCCACACTTCCGTGCTCCACCGCCCGCCCCCCGTACATCACCAGGACGTCGTCAGCCACCTGCGACACCACACCCAGATCGTGGGTGATCAACACGATCGCCGAGCGGAACTCCTCCTGCAGATCAGCGAGGAGATCCAGGATCTGCGCCTGCACCGTCACGTCCAGCGCCGTCGTCGGCTCGTCCGCGATCAGCAGATCCGGGTCGTTGACCAGCGCCATCGCGATCATCGCCCGCTGCCGCATCCCACCGGAGAACTCGTGCGGAAACTGCTCGAACCGCTTGGCCGGCTGCGGGATGCCGACCCGGTCCAGCATGTCGACGGCCCGGCTGCGGGCCTCCCGCTTCCCCGCCCTCGGGTGATGCACCCGGTACGCCTCCGCGATCTGCCGCCCCACCGAGTAGTACGGATGCAGCGCCGACAACGGATCCTGGAACACCATCGCCATGTCCCGGCCCCGCAGCCGCCGCACCTCTTCCTCCGGCAGGCCGACAAGCTGACGCCCGCCCACCGAGATCTCCCCGGAGATGACCGTCCGCCTCGCGTTGTGCAGACCCAGGATCGCCAGCGAGGTCACGCTCTTGCCGGAACCGGACTCCCCCACGATCCCGAGCGTGCGACCCCGCTCGACGGCGAACGACACCCCGTCCACGGCCTTGACCACGCCGTCCTCGGTGTCGAACCGCACCCGCAGATCCGTGACGCGCAGGTACGGGTCCCGCGGCATCCGATGCTCGACCATGTCGACTCCTCCCGCTCAGCTCAACCGGACGCGCGGATCGATCACCGCGTACAGCACGTCGACGACGATGTTGGCGACCACGATGAACACGGCCGCCAGCAGCACGGTCGCCATCACCACCGGCAGGTTGAGGAACTGCACCGCCTCCACGGTGGCCTTGCCGAGTCCCTGGAGGCCGAAGATGGTCTCGGTGATGAAGGTGCCGCCGAGGCTGGTGCCGATGTCCAACCCGGCGATGGTGACGATCGGGGTGATCGCCGCGCGTAACGCGTGCCGGGTGTGCACCTGCCGCGCCGACAGTCCCTTCGCCCGGGCGGTACGGACGAAGTCCTCCGACAGCGTCTCCAGCATCTGCGCGCGGGACAGGCGCGCGTAGAGCGCCGAGTTGAGGAAACCCAACGTCATCCAGGGCAGGACCAGTCCGACCGCCCAGCGGACCGGGTTCTCGGTCAGCGGGGTGTAGCTGGGGAACGGCAGCAGCCCGGTGGAGTAGACGAGCAGGTAGAGCAGGATCAGGCCGAAGAAGTAGACCTGCATGGACGCCCCGGCGAGGGTGAGGCCGATGGCGGCCCGGTCGAACGCGGTACCGCGGCGCAGCGCCGACACCATGCCCAGCGAGATGCCGAGGGCCAGCCAGAGCACGGCGCCGCCGAGGACGATGCTGAACGTCACCGGGGCACGCTGGACGACGATCTCGGTGACCGGCTGGTTGTTGCGGAACGAGAAGCCCAGGCAGGGCGCCGGGCAGTCCTGCCGGAAGTCGCCCTCGCCGTAGCTGCGGCCGGCGAAGACGCCGTGGACGAAGTCGGCGTACTGGCGGGGCAGCGGCCGGTCGATGCCGAGCCGCTGTTCGACCTGGGCGATGTCCGCGGCGGTGCAGTTCTTGCCGCACATCACCTTCGCCGGGCTGCTCGGCACCGCGAAGAACAGTCCGAACGTGACCAGGCTGACGACGACCAGGGTCAGGACGGCGACGAGCAGTCGCCGGAGAACGAAACGGAGCACGGGAAACACCTCCCCCGGGTGGGGCGGGGGCGGCCGGCGTGGCCGCCCCCGCCGACGACGGTCACTGCTTCACGTGGATCCCGTTGAGCGAGATGATGCCGAACGCGTCGCTGAGGAAGGCGTTGCCGACCTTGGAGCCGTGCAGTTCGTAGGTGGCGTCGTAGTAGCAGGGCACGACCGGCGCGTACTCCTGCATGATGGTGCGGTCGAGGGCCATCCAGCCGGCGTCCTGCTCGGCGGCGGGCCGGCTGCGGACCCGGTCGATCTCCGCGCCGATCGACGGCTCGTTCAGGTACGACAGGTTCTGGTTGCCCTCGGCCACGATCTCCCGGCCGTCGTAGACCGGCGGGATGATCGTCGAGCCGGACGGGAAGTCCGAGCCCCAGCCGCTGAGGTAGATGTCGTACGGGTTGTTCCGGCGGCCGATCTCGTCGTAGTAGCTGCTGTTGTCGATCGGCTTCATCACGATGTCGAAGCCCATGTCGGTGAGGTTTTTGCGCAGCGCCTCGGCCTGCTGGGTGCGCAGCTCCAGGTTGGAGTGGGCGAGCACCAGCTTGGGACGCTTGCCGGCCAACAGCTCGGTGACCTTCGCCCGGTCGCCGGTGACCGGCGCGTTGAACAGGTCGTACTTCTGGAAGCCAGCGGTGGTCGGTGACATCAGGGTGGTGGCCGGGGAGCCGGCGGCCTGCCCGCCGAGCACCTTGAGCAGCGCGTCCTTGTCCACGGCGTAGTTGAGCGCCCGCCGGACGGCCAGGTCGGTGACCCGCTGCGTGTTGATGCTGAGCACCCAGGTGTACTGGGTGGGGCCCTTGACCACCCGGTCGGCGACGCCGGAGCCGGTGGTGCGGGGCAACACGGACGGTGGCACGTCGGCCCAGCTCAGCGCCGTCTGGTCGGCGGGTCCGTCGGCGACCAGGCGTTCGGAGATCTGGGCCTGCTCCAGCCCGAACGTCACCCGGATCGCGTCCGGGTACGCGTTGCGGATCGGGTCGGTCGCCGCGTCCCAGTGGGGGTTGCGTTCCAGTTCGAGCGCCACGTCCCGCTGGTAGGACTTCACCCGGTACGGGCCGGACGAGAACGGCCGCAGGTCGTAGTTGGCCCGGGTGTCCTTGGCGGCCGGCACCGGCGCGCTGGTGGGCAGCGCGGCGGCGTACGGCAGGTCGCAGTGCGGCTGCGGGAACGTGAACCGGATCGTCCTGTCGTCGGGGGTCTCGACGCCGTCGGGCATCGGCCGGCCCCCGTCGTACGGCCCCTGGTAGCTCGCGTTGTAGGTGCCGCCCGGGTAGAGCCACTGCTGGATGTAGTGCGGGCCCTCGTTGAGCGCCGACGCGAACGACCGGGCGATGCCGTGGGCGACGTCCTTGCTGGTCACCGCCGAGCCGTCCTCGTACTTCACGCCGTCGCGGAGGGTGAACTCCCAGACCTTGCAGTCGTCGTTGACGTCCTTGCCGGGGTTGGTCGCCAGGTCGCCGACGAGCAGCAGCTTGCCGCTGCCGTCCTCCTTGTAGCCGTTGAGCGCCCGGTAGAGCTGCCCGCCGGTCACCTGTTGCGTGTTGACGTAGTTGCGGGCCGGGTCGAGGTGTTCGAAGTCGGCCGGCTGCATGACGGTCAGCGTGCCGCCCCGGGCGGCGCCGTCGACGGGTTTCGCCGGGCCCTGGTTGTCGGCGGCCTGGTAGGAGATCGAGCCGCTCTGGGTCTTCGTCTGCTGGTCCTCGCCGTCACCGCCGTCGGTGGTGGGGCTGCAACCGGCGGCGACCAGCGCCGCCGCGGCGAGGACACCGGTCAGTGTCCGGGTTCGGGTACGCACGGAGTGCTCCCTTCCTGCCCGGCGGCCCCCGCCGGCCGGGCATGTGGTGGCCGGGTGGGACTACCGGGTGGAGCGGGGATCCAGCGAGTCGCGCAGCGCGTCACCGAGCAGGTTGAACGCCAGGACCAGCAGGAAGATCGTCAACCCGGGGAACAGGGTGTACCAGGGGTCGCTCGCGACGTAGCCGATGCTGTTGAAGATCATGCGGCCCAGGTCGGGCGTGGGTTCGGTGACGCCGATGTTGACGAAGGCCAGCGCCGCCTCGATGGCGATGAACTGGGGCACCATCAGCGAGACGGTGACCAGGATCGGCGCCCAGATGTTCGGCAGGAGCTGCCGCAGCAGGATGTGCCCGGTGCCGGCGCCGGCGGCGCGGGCCGCCTCGACGAACTCCCGCTCCCGCAGCGAGATCACCTGCCCGCGGACCAGCCGCGCGGTGTACGTCCAGCTGAACAGCCCGAAGGTGGCGACGATCAGGGCCACCCGGAACGCCGGCGACGGGGACTCCCGGTCGGAGTAGAAGCGGTCCTGGAGGATCGGGATCACCGCGAGCGCGAAGATGAGGAACGGGAACGCCAGCGTGAGGTCGACCAGCCAGTTGACGACGCTGTCCAGCCAGCCCCGGGCCCAGCCGGCCAGCACCCCGACCGCGACCCCGATGACCGAGGCCAGCAGCGCCGAGGCGAACGCGATGAACAGCGACGTACGCAGGCCGTACACCAGTTGGAGTGCGATGTCGCGGCCACTGCCGGGTTCCAACCCGAGCCAATGGTCGGTGTTGATCCCGCCGGCATAGCCGATCGGCATTCCGAAATCGTTGAGCCGGTCGACGAACTTGTCCGTGGGGTCGATCCCGGTGAGGTGGCCCAGCAGCGGCGCGCCGAGCGCGACCACGGCGGCGACGGCCAGCGTCACGGCGCTGGCCCGGGCCGTGCGGTCCCGCTTCAGCCGCAGCCAGGCGAGCTGGTTGGGCGACCGGCCGACGATCTCCGGGCGGCCGGCGGCGGTTCCGGCCACCGGTTCCGGAGCGGCCGGGTCGACGGGTGTGGCCACCGACGGCGGATGGGAAAGGTCGCTCATGAGGATCCTCCCGGGGAACGAAAATGTCCCTGCCATCTGACGGTAATGCGAGTCGGAACGGTGAAAAGAATCGTTACGGTAACGGCCGTTCCGGTTGTCGGACATCGACAACGATCTGGCCTACGGAATGCATCGGCGCAATAACGGCGCTATCCGGTTGTCAACCGTTCAGCCATTCGTGCCGCTGATTCTGCAATGCGTTGCCACGGATCACGGCCACGGTTGTCACCCGTTCAGCCATTCCGCGCCCCGGCCGGCGCCGGTCATGCGGTTGACCGCGTTCTCCGCCCGATTCGTCGCCGCCACCCCCGTGATCACCGGCGGAGACGCCCGGGTGGGGTGCGGGACGGGGCGGGGTGGGCGGACAATGGGGCCGGGCGGCGCTGGGCGTGCGGAACGGGGACAGCGTGGTGACGACCGAAGGGGTCGGGGCGGGCGTGGGTCGGGAACTGCGGGCGGACTGCGCGCGCTGCGCCGGGGTCTGCTGCGTCGCGCCGGCGTTCGCCGCCTCGGCCGACTTCGCCGTCGACAAACCGGCCGGGCAGCCCTGCCCGAACCTGCGCGCCGACTCCCGCTGCGGCATCCACTCCGAGCTGCGGGAACGCGGCTTCCCCGGGTGCACCGTGTTCGACTGTTTCGGCGCCGGCCAGCACCTCACCCAGGGCACGTTCGCCGGCCGCGACTGGCGGGCCGATCCGGTCACCGCACGGCGGATGTTCGACACGTTCGCCGTGTTGCGGCCGTTGCACGAGCTGCTGTGGTATCTGACCGAGGCGGTGCGGATCACCCCACCCGGTCCGCTGCGCGACGACCTGGTCGCCACGCTCGACGAGACGGGCCGGCTCACCGACGGCACGCCCGACGACCTGCTCGCCGTCGACGTCGACGCCCACCGGGGCCGGGTCAACCGGCTGCTGTCGAGCGCCGGCGAGCGGGCCCGTGCCGGCCGCGCCGGCCCCGACCGGCGGGGCGCGGCGCTGATCGGCGTCGACCTGCGCCGCGCCGCGCTGTCCGGGGCGAACCTGCGCGGCGCCACGCTGATCGGCGCGGACCTGCGCGGCGTACGGCTCGGCGCCGCCGACCTGACCGGCGCCGACCTGCGCGGGGCGGATCTGCGCGGCACCGACCTGAGCGGGTGCCTGTTCGTGCACCAGTCCCAACTCGACGCCGCCCGCGGCGACCAGCGCACGCTCCTGCCCGCCGGCCTGCACCGCCCCACCCACTGGTCCCCCACCCCGCTCCCCACTCCCACCCGCCCTCCCCGCCGCCGCCCCCGGTGATCAAGGAGATCGCCGAACCTCCCCACGCGCTCCCGCGCGACCAGCCACCCCGCAGCGCACGCCGGCGTGTTGACCAAGGAGTTCGCGTCGGGAAGCCCGCCACGTCGAGACGCAATCTTCTTGATCGACGACCACCGGCCGGGGGGTGGGGTGGGGGGTGGGGTGGGGTGGGGTGGGGTGGGGTTTTGGTGGGGGTGGGGCGGGTAGGCGGCGGCACGGGTCGACGCGATCGGGAGGCGCAACGATGGGATATCGGGCACGCGACGGTGAGGAACCCGTCGACCCGGCGCACGCCGAGGACGCCGCCGGTCAGGCCCGCCTGGTGCAGGTCGCGGCGGACACGGACGTGCCGGCCCCCGCCCCGGACACGCCGGCGCCGGACGAGGTGACCGAGGACGACGGGTCCGGGATGGCCGGCGGAGCGTCCGGCAGCAGCTCGGGCGGCTCGTCGATGCCGACCCACCCCGACGCGGCCCGCTGAACGTTTGCCGTCACCGCGGGCGGGCAGGAGTGCGACATGACCAGTGAAGAGTCCTTCGGCCGCGCCGCCGGCGACGAACCCGACGGCGCCACCGCCCACGAGGCGTCCCTACGCCCGCCGGGCGAGTCCCTGCACACCACGAACGACACCGGCGACGACTTCGCCGACCTGCCCGCCGAGGACCGCCGCTCGGCGCAGGACACGAGCCGCGCCGGCTACGACGTCGACGCGGTCTCCGGCACCGGCGACCCGGCCGACGAGCCGGAGGAGATCGAGGAGGGCCGGCCGCTGCGCTGAGCCGCGCGCGGGGCGGCCGGTGCGCCGGCCGCCCGCGCCTCGGTCATCCCCCGGTTGGCCAGCGCGTCGGCGCGTTCGTTCTCCGGGTGCCCGTTGTGGCCCTTCACCCACAGCCAGGTGACGTCGTGGCGCGCGCAGGCGGCCTCCAGCCGCTGCCACAGGTCGGCGTTCTTCACCGGCTGTTTCGCGGCGGTGCGCCAACCGTTGCGCTTCCACCCGTCCACCCAGCCGGTGATGCCGTTGCGCACGTAGGTGCTGTCGGTGTGCAGCCGCACCGTGACCGGCCGGGTCAGGCTCTCCAACGCCCGGATCGCGGCGGTCAGCTCCATCCGGTTGTTGGTCGTCGCCGTGGCCTCGCCGCCGCACAACTCCCGCTCGTGCCCGCCCCAGCGCAGCACCGCGCCCCAGCCGCCCGGCCCGGGGTTGCCGCTGCACGCGCCGTCGGTCCAGATCTCCACGACCCGGCCGCTCTCCGCCTCCACCATGCCCGGCAACCTACCCGGTACGCCGCCCGACCCGACGGCCCGGCCGGCGTGCCCGGGGCCCCGGGGGACCACCCGCGGCGCGTCGCCCGACTAGCGTGCGGAGCCATGACCGCACCCCTGGAGTTCAGCACCCTGTGCAACTTCCGAGACCTCGGCGGCTGGCGGACCGACGACCGTCGCACCGTGGCCCGCGGCCGGCTCTACCGCTCCGACTCCCTGGCCAAACTCGCCGGCGACGACCTGGCCCGGTTCGCGGCGCTCGGCGTCCGCACCGTGATCGACCTGCGCTACCCGTGGGAGATCGCCGAACGCGGCCGGGCACCGGAGAGCCCCGGCGTCACCTGGCACAACCTGAGCATCGAGCACCGCACCTACGTCCAGGCCGACATCGACCCCGACGTGGACCCGTGGCGCTACCTGGCCGACCGGTACGCCGAGGTGGCCGAGGACGGCGTGGTCGAGCTGCGCCGGGCGGTGGAGGTGATTGCCCACGACGCGCACCCGCTGGTGTTCCACTGCGCGTCCGGCAAGGACCGCACCGGGCTGCTGGCCGCGCTGGTGCTCGCCCTGCTCGGCGTGGACACCGACCAGATCGCGGCGGACTTCGCGCGCACCGAACACGCCACCGGGCGGCTGGTCGCCGAGTGGCGCGACCGCAACGGCGGCGCGACGCCACGCTGGCCCGCGTACGGGCGGGCGCCCGAGGCGCTCATCCGGCTGGTGCTGGCCGAACTGACCGCGGCGCACGGCTCGATCCACGGCTACGTCACCGGACGGCTCGGGGTGAGCGAGGAGACCATCGCCGCGCTGCGCGCCCGGCTGCTCACCGACGACGAAAAACCGCACGACGGCGACGCGGCGCTCTGGCAGGCTCGCTGATCGTGGACAGTCGCTGGGACGACCTGCGGGCCGAGGTGCGCACCGCGCTCGACGATCTCGTGACCTCCGGGCGGGAGGCCGGCGTGCAGGTGGCCGCGTACCTCGACGGCGCACCGATCGTCGAGGAGCAGGCCGGGCTCGCCGACACCACCACCGGCCGGCCGATGACCGCCGACACGCCGGTGCACGCGGTCTCCACCGGCAAGGGCCTCACCGCCACCGTGGTGCACGTGCTGGCCGAGCAGGGCCGGCTCGACGAGGACCTGCCCCTGGCCCGGGTGTGGCCGGAGTTCGCCCGGCACGGCAAGGACGGCATCACGCTGCGGCACGTGCTCACCCACACCGCCGGCCTGCCCGCGCTGCCCGCCGACGTCACCCCCGCCGACGTCACCGACTGGTCCCGGATGTGCGACCTGCTCGCCGACGCGACACCCCTGTGGGCCCCCGGGGAGCGGCTGGCGTACCACGCGTGGACGTGGGGCTGGCTGCTCGGCGAGGTGGTCCGCCGGGTCACCGGCAGACCGGTCTCCCAGGTGCTCGCCGAGGAGGTGGCCGGGCCGCTCGGCGTGACCCGGGAACTGTTCCTCGGCGTACCCGACGCGGAGCTGCCCCGGCTGGCCCGGCTGGAGGACGCCGGCCTGTCCGCGCTGATGACCTGGGCCGGCGCGCACCTGCCACACTTCGACGCGGTGGCACCGCCCGAGGTCCGCCCGGACACCACGACCGGCGGCGACCCCGACGTGCTGCGCGCCGACGTGCCCTCGGTCGGCACCATGAGCGCCCGCGCGGTCGCCCGGATGTACGCGGCGCTGCTCGGCCCCGTCGACGGCGTCCGGCTGATCTCCGCCGCGCGGCTGCGCGCGGTGTCCGCGCCGGCCGTCCGCGCCCAGGAGTGGGTGTTCGGGCAGGAGAGCACGTTCGGGCTCGGCTACGCGGTCGACGACGACGGCTCGTTCGGCACCGCCGGCAGCGGCGGCAGCCTCGCGTTCGCGTACCCGGAACTGGGATTGACCGTGGCGGCGGTCCGCAACCGGCTCGGCGCCGGCGACGGCGACCCGATGGAGCGGCTACGGGCGCTGGTGCGCGACCGGGTCGCCGAGACCCTGAGCGGGGCGCAGACGGGCGCGTAGCCGCCCGGCGGCGTCGCCGAGCACCGCGCCGGTCATCGGCAGCAGCGGGCTGGACCGCATCACCGCCAGATCCTCGGCCGGCGTGGTCGCGCCGTCGAGGAACCGCAGCACCCGCTCCGGCGGGTTGCGGTCGAACAGCCGGTCGAAGAACTCCACCCCGGCCACGTGCCCCCGGTCCAGCGCGCGCAACGCCACCGCGTCCATCCACCGGTGCCGCCCCGGGTACGCCGGCAGAGGCACCGGCGGCCGGCCCGCCGCCACCGCCCGGGCCACCTGGTCGGCCTGGCGCAGCATCGCGGAGAACGTGAACCCGGTGGACGGGCGCGTCGCCCCGCCGGCGGTGCCCAACCGCACCACCCGGCGGCTCGGCCGGACCACGAACGGGCCGTCCGTCATCGGGATCACCCCGTTCTCCACCTCCCGCACCCGCAACGCGCCCAGATCCAGCCCGAGCAGCCCGGCGTAGCCGCGCAGCGCCGCGTCGTAGCCGGCGTCGTCGAGCACCGCCGGCCCGAACTCGGTGTACTCGACAAGCGCGAACCGGTCGTCGACCGGCAACACGTACCCGAACGACACCCCCCGGGCCGGCTGCGGGGTGCGGAAGTCCATCAGCACCGCCCGACCCGGATCGAACGTCGGCCGCTCCGCCGCCAACCACCAGCCCCGGAAGTGCTGCAACCAGCTCGTCCGCCCCGGCCGCGACGGCGGGCGCGGCCGGGAGTCCAGCACCCAACCGGCGCGCACC
This sequence comes from Micromonospora sp. NPDC049240, assembly GCF_040647835.1. Taxonomy (NCBI): domain Bacteria; kingdom Bacillati; phylum Actinomycetota; class Actinomycetes; order Micromonosporales; family Micromonosporaceae; genus Micromonospora; species Micromonospora sp. NPDC049240. The sequence continues at coordinate 61,752 of NZ_JBEZCX010000030.1, read as the reverse complement.
AACGCCCGCCCCGACGGGTCGCACACGGTGACCCGCTCCCCGTCGTCGCGCAGCTCCCCCGCCGGCGCGGCGATCCGGACCGCGTCCAGCCGCCGCTCCGCCTCGGCAGCCCGGTCGTAGACCGGGGCGGAGCGGACCATGGCGTACCGCAGCGGTGCCAGCGGCAGGACGCGGCGGCCCGCCGCGGTGACCACCTCCACCCGCGACCAGCTCGCGCTCAACAGCGGGTCCAGGTCACCGCCCGGCGTGCCCCAGAACGCCCAGGTGCGGTCCTGGCCCCGCTTGCGGACCGGGTCCACCACCGCGACCCGGACGCCGGTCACCCCGTGCCGATCCAGGGCGGCCAGGACCAGCGACGCGGCGCCGCCGCCACCGACCAGCGCGAGGTCGACGTCGACCGGGGAGGATGCGGGCATCCGCCCACGCTGTCACACCGGCGGGCAGCGCCGTCGGGGACCCCGCCGCCCGGCACCGCCGCGCCGCGTAGATTCGGCGGCATGACGCTGCGGGTGGGACTGCTCGGGTACGGCACGGCCGGGCGGGTGTTCCACGCCCCGCTCATCGCCGCCACTCCCGGCCTGCGGCTGGACGCGGTGGTGACCCGTGACCCGCAGCGCCGCGCGCAGGCCCAGGCCGACCACCCGGACGCCCGGGTCGTCGCCGACGCGGACCACCTGTGGCGGGCCGCCGACCAGCTCGACCTGGTGGTGGTGGCCGCGCCGAACCGGCAGCACGTGCCGCTGGCCCGGGCCGCGGTGGCCGCCGGGCTACCGGTCGTGGTGGACAAGCCGCTCGCCCCGACCGGTGCACAGGGCCGGGCGCTGCTGGCCGACGCCGAAACCGCCGGCGTGCCGCTCACCGTGTTCCAGAACCGACGCTGGGACGGCGACTACCGCACCGTGTGCCGACTGGTCGAGGCCGGCGAACTGGGCCGGGTCACCCGGTTCGAGTCACGGTTCGAACGATGGCGGCCGACGGTAAAACCGGGCTGGCGGGAGAGCGGCGCGCCCGGCGACGCCGGCGGCGCGCTGTTCGACCTCGGCGCCCACCTCATCGACCAGGCGGTCCGACTGTTCGGGCCGGTGGAACACGTCTACGCCGAGGTGGACCGGCGGCGGCCCGGCGCCGAGGTGGACGACGACGCGTTCGTCGCGCTCACCCACACCGGCGGCGTGCGCTCACACCTCTGGACGGGCGCGGTCACCGCGCAGCCCGGCCCCCGCTTCCGGGTCCTCGGCGACCGGGCCGCCTACACGAGCTGGGGCCTGGACCCGCAGGAGGCGGCGCTGCGCGCCGGCCGGCGCCCCGACGAACCCGGCTGGGGCGAGGTCGACCCGCAACGGTACGGGCGGCTCGGCGCCGACGACGACCTGCGGGCCGTACCCACCGAACCGGGCCGCTACCCGGACTTCTACGCCCAGGTGGCGACCGCGCTGCGCGACGGCACACCGATGCCCGTCGACCCGGCCGACGCGGTCGCCGTGGTCGAACTGATCGAGCTGGCGCACGAGGCCGCCGCGCAGAACCTCACGCTGCCGGTCCCCCCGCTGCACTGACCACCACCACCCACCCGCCGGCTCGGTAAGGCCGGGCCCCTTGTCAACGCCTCCGGTAGAGACGGGGCCCCACCTCACACGTGGGCGTGCTCTCGTTAGGACGCGGGCCGGTCGGGGTACCTGCGGGCGACGACCGGGCCGACCCGGTGAACCCGACCGGTGCGACCAAGGTGAGGTGCGGACATGCGGAACTGGGTGCGGGCCGCCGCCGGGCGGGTACGCCGGGACTGGGTGTCGGTGGTCGAGGCGACCGTGGCCGCCACCGTCGCCTGGGTCCTCGCCTCCCGGGTGATCGGCCACCCCGATCCGTTCTTCGCCCCGTCCGCCGCGCTGGTGGTGCTCGGCGAGACCCGGGGCAAGCGACTGCGGCAGACCGTCGAGATCCTGCTCGGGGTGGCCGCCGGCATCCTGGTGGCCGACGTCGTCGTGCAGGCCCTCGGCCCGACCACCACCACCGTGTTCCTGGTCCTGGGCTGCACCCTCGGGCTGATGGTGGTGCTCGGCGCGAGCACCACGCTGACCGTGCAGGCCGCCGTCTCGGCGTTGTACCTGGTCGTGGTGGCCGCGCCGAAGGGCAGTCTGATGCCGTTCCGGTTCGTCGACGCGCTGATCGGCGGCGCGGTGGCGATCGCGGCCAGCCAGTTGATCGTCGCCCGGGACCCGCTCGCGCCGCTGGTGGCCGAGGCCCGGCAGACCTTCGCCGACCTGGCCGACCTGCTCGACCGGATCAACGACGCGCTGCGCCGGTGCGACGAGGACGCCGCCCGGGCGACCCTGGAGCGGGCCCGCCAGGTGGACGACTGCGTGGATCGGCTGCGCGAGGCGGTGGCGGCCACCGGTGAGACGTTGCGACTACGGGTCCGCCGCCGCCGGCACATCGGCCAGGTCCGGGAGGTCGAGGCCACCACCCGGCAACTCGACTACGCCGCCCGCAACATCCGGGTGCTGGCCCGCGCCGGGGTGCACCTGACCCGGTTGCACACCGCCACCCCACCCGAACTGGCCGTGGCGATCAACGAACTCGCCGACGCGCTCCGCGCCGCCGGCGAGGCCATGGTGCACAGCCTGACCGGCGACGAGGACGCGACCGAGTGCGCCGAACGGGCCGACGCCGCCGCCCTGGAGGCGGTCCGGATCGCCGCGCAGTTGTTCGAGTCCCAGCCGCCCCTGCCACTCATCATGATCATCGGGCAGATCCGGGCCACCGCCATCGACCTGCTGCGCGCGGTCGGCACCGACGACCCGGTCCTCGGCCGGGTCGACGAGGCCCTCGGCCTGCCGGAGTCACCCACCTCGCCGGCGCCTCGCGCCGATCCCGGAACGACGCCGACGACAATGGCGGCTTGACAGCGGGGCGGGGCACTTCCGGGCCGGCCGCGTCCCCGCTCAGCTCAGTCGGCCTCGTCGAGGGTGGGGATCGGCAGCGCGACCGGGTCGCCGGGACCGCCCGCCGGGACCGAGTGCGGCGGCGCCGGCCGGTCCACCGCCGGTCGCCGCGAGTACAGCCGCCCCTGGCCGACCGGACCGTTGCGGCGGGACACCTCGACCGCCACCATCCGGATCGGCGCGGGCGGCGCGGTGAACCCGGGTACGCCCCAGCGCAACCAGATCGGGACCCGCCCGGCGCCGGCCTCGGCCAGCAACTTCTCCACCGTCCGTCGACGGTCGGTGTGGTCGACCTCGACGACGACCGGCGGACGGTCCGGCCGGGCGCAGGCGACGTCGAGCACCGACTGCCGCCCGGACAGCGGCGGCGGCAACGGCACCACGCTCGCCGCCCGGCGGTAGACCCGCCAACCCTCGCCGGTCGCCCACTCGGCCACGGCGTCGACCAGCCGGGCGGTCACCTCGTCGGTGGTCAGATCCACGAAGGTCAGCCCGTCGAGTCGGTGCGCGAGGGACGCGGCCACCCGCTCGCCGTCCAGCCCCAGATCCATGCCCGCAGGCTAGCGTGCGACCGACCCGACGGCCCCTGCGGAGCGCACCCCCGAGAACCGGCCGACGTCCGCCCCGGAACGGCCAGGTCACCGAGTGTTGAGGCGGGCGGCCTGGCGGATCAGGTGGTCACGCTCGGCCAGATTGGTCGCCCGACGAGCGGCCTCGGCGTAGAGGCGGGCCGCCGTCGACCGGTCACCGTCGCGTTCGTGCAGGTACGCGGCCACCGCCGCGTACCGGGGCAGCGCCTCGTCCAGCGCCGCGAGCGCGGCCAGCCCGGCCCGCGGACCGTCCGCCTCGCCGACGGCGACCGCGCGATTGAGCCGTACCACCGGGCTGTCGGTCAGGCGCACCAGTTCGTCGTACCATTCCACGATCTGCACCCAGTCGGTCTCCGCCGCGGTGGGCGCGTCGGCGTGCAGCGCCGCGACGGCGGCCTGGGCCTGGAACTCACCCAGCCGGTCGCGGGCCAACGCCGCCTGGAGGATCCGCACCCCCTCGCCGATCAGGCCGGTGTCCCAGCGGCGGCGGTCCTGCGCGGCCAGCGGCACCAGACTGCCGTCGGGCGCGGTCCGGCTGGCCCGGCGGGCGTGGTGCAGCAGCATGAGGGCGAGCAGCCCGGCCACCTCGGGATGGTCGATGGCGGCGGCGAGCTGCCGGGTGAGTCGGACCGCCTCGGCCGCCAGGTCGACGTCGCCGGAATAGCCCTCGTTGAAGACCAGGTAGAGCACGCGCAGCACGGTGGCGACATCACCGGGCTGGTCGAACCGGACGCCGGACACGGTGCGCTTCGCGCGGCTGATCCGCTGCGCCATGGTCGCCTCCGGCACCAGGTAGGCCCGGGCGATCTGCCGGGTGGTGAGCCCGCCGACCGCGCGCAGGGTGAGCGCCACCGCGGACGACGGGGTCAGCGACGGATGCGCGCAGAGGAAGTAGAGCCGGAGCGTGTCGTCGACCCCGGGCACCGGCCCGGGCGCCGGCTCCTCGTCGACGGCGTCCTCGCGCCGACGCCGGGCGGCGTCTGCGCGGGCCGTGTCGAGGAACCGGCGCCAGGCCACGGTGACCAGCCACGCCTTCGGCTCGCGCGGCGGGTCCGCCGGCCAGACGCGGAACGCTTCGACCAGGGCGTCCTGCACGGCGTCCTCGGCCGTCGCGAAGTCGGCTCCGCGGCGGACGAGGACGCCGAGGACGCCCGGGATGAGGCTGCGCAGCAGCACCTCGTCCATCGGTCGGGTCACTCCGTGATGGTGGGCGGCGCGGTCAGGAACGGGCGCAGCTCCAGCCACTCGCGGATCGGCTTGCCGCCCTGCCCCGGCGCGGCCGACAACTCCGCGGCCAGGTCGAGGGCGCGTTCGTGGCTGTCCACGTCGATCACCATCCAGCCGGCGATGAGGTCCTTCGTCTCGGCGAACGGACCGTCGGTGACCGGCGGGCGACCCTCGCCGTCGTAGCGCACGAACGTGCCCTCCGGGGCGAGCGCCTGCGAGTCGACGAACTCGCCGGTCTCCTCGAGGCGGGCCGCGAAGTCCTTCATGTACTGCACGTGCGCGGTCACCTCCTCCGGCGTCCACCGGTCCAGCAGCGGCATGTCGGTGACCGGGGTCGGGCCGCCACGGTAGTGCTTCAGCAGCAGGTACTTCGCCATCGTGGGTCTCCTCGGTGCGGGTGCGGCCCATTCTGGCCGCGTGCACCCCGGGGACGGAGCCGGCCGCCGGTTCTCGACATCGCGGTCGCTGCACCCCGTAGGGCATCCTAGGATCCTGGATTATAGTCGGGTCGGGGTCGCCCACCCCCGTGCCGGCGACCCCGACCCGACGGCTCAGCCGGCGGCGGTCCGCCGCAGCCCGGGCACCAGCACGGCGCCGGCCACCAGGTGCAGCACCACCAGGGTCACCGTCGCCGGCCCACCCGCTCCCCCGCCCATCGGACCGAGCAGGGACAGCAGCAGCACCAGCACCGCGACCGCGGTCCAGACGGTCCGGGCCCGCCCGGTGAAGCGCTCCAGCAGGGCCAGCAACGCCCAACCGGCCAGGCCGGCGAGCAGCGTGCTGACCGCGACGGCGAACGGCGTGACGCGCTGCTCGCCGTCGCCGCTGCGCGCCACCAGCTCCACCCCGGCCAGCGGCACCGCGACGACCCAGCCCAGCAGCGTGGCGACGGTGGCGGCGAGCACGGTGAGCAGCCGGTCACGGCGACGGACCGGACGGACGCCGGCACTCGGGATCGTGGTCTCCATCGGTGCGTACCTCCCGGTCGGATCTACTGGCGGAAACGCTAGGTCCGGCCGGGCACCGCGCGGATCACGCCGGGGAGCGGTTCCCGCCTCCGTCCCGGGACCCAGCGCCCCGCCGCATCTCCGTCTCCCGGCCGATGAACGGCGGTGGGCCGACGGCCTAGCATCCGGGGCATGAGGTGCCCGTCCCGGTCCCGGTCCGTGCTGCTGCTGATCGACGGCGGCATCGCCGCCGTCGTGCTCGGCGTGTCGCTGCTCGTGCTGCTGACGTCGGACACCCGCCCGACCACGCCGGGCGGCACCGCCGTCGCGGTCGGCCTCGCCGCGTGGCAGGCCAGCTGTCTGCTGTGGATCCGCTACCGACCCGGGTACGCGCTCGCGATGGCCGCGGCGGCCGGCGTGGGCCTGGAGGCGCTCTGCCCGGCGCTGGGCTGGCTCGGGCTGGTGGCCGCGCCGCTGTCCTACGTGGCCCGGCTGCGGCCGCCCCGCTTCTCGCTTGTCGCGCTCGGCCTGCTGCTGGCGTGCACGCCATGGAAGCTGGTCACCGGTGACTGGCGGGACCTGCTGCTCGCGGTGACGGCGCTCGGCCTGAGCTGGTCGGTCGGCGAGTTGCTGCGCGCCCGGGAACAGCGGCGCTGCGAGTGGGAGCGGCAGGTCCGCGCACGGGAGCGGGAGCGGATCTCCCGCGAGCTGCACGACGTGGTCGCCCATCACGTGGCGGTGATCGCCGTGCAGGCCGTCGCCGCCGAGGACGTCTTCGACGAACAGCCGGAACAGGCGCGCGCCGCGCTCGGGTCCATCCACACGGCGGCCCGGTCCGCGCTCACCGAGCTGCGCGCCATGCTGCACGCGTTGACCGCCGACGACGGGACCGACCCGAACGGGCCGCAGCCCGGGCTGGCCCAACTCGACGCGCTGGTCGAGGCCGTGCGGGCGGTGGGGCTGCCGGTGACGCTGCGCCGGGAGGGCGACTGCGGGAAGCTGCCCGGCGGAGTGCAGCTCTCGGCGTACCGGATCGTGCAGGAGTCGCTGACCAACGCGCTGCGGCACGGGCACGCCACCCAGGCCGACGTCGACGTCCGGTACGACGACGGGGTGCTGCGGCTCGAGGTGGTCAACGACGGCTCGACGCCGACCCGCCGGCCCGGGACGACCGGTGGGCGCGGCATCGTCGGCATGCGGGAACGGGCCCGGCTGCTCGGCGGCACCCTCGACGCCGGCCCTTTGCCGACCGGCGGTTTCCGGGTGCACGCGAGACTGCCGGTCGGCGCGGCCCGGTGAGCGCGAGGAGCGAGCCGGGCTTGCGAGCCCCGCAGTCGCGAACGAAGGAGGCCCCGTGAGCGCGAGGAGCGAGCCGGGCTTGCGAGCCCCGCGGTCGCGAACGAACGAGGCCCCGCGAGCGCGAGGAGCGAGCCGGGGTTGCGAGCCCCGCGGTCGCGGACAGAAGGGGATCCGGTGACCGTGCGCGTGGTGGTCGTGGACGACCAGGAGCTGATCCGCGCCGGGCTGCGTACGGTGCTCGACGCGCGAGCCGACCTGACCGTGGTCGGCGAGGCCGCGGACGGCGTGGAGGCGGTGGCGGTGGCCACCCGGACCCGGCCCGACGTGGTGCTGATGGACGTGCGGATGCCCCGGCGGGACGGCATCGCCGCCACCCGGGAGCTGGTGGCCGCCGGCAGTCCGGCCCGGATCGTCATGCTCACCACGTTCGACGTCGACGAGCACGTCTACGCCGCGCTGCGCGCCGGGGCGAGCGCCTTCCTGCTCAAGGACACCCGCCCGGCGGACCTGGCCGAGGCGGTACGGGTGGTGGCCCGGGGCGAGGCGCTGCTGGCGCCGACGGTGACCCGGCGGCTGCTGGACCGGTTCGCCGACCGGCTGCCCGGTCCGGCGCCCACCGCCGAGCGGGCCCTCGCCGCGTTGACCGCCCGCGAGGTGGAGGTGCTCACGCTGACCGCCCGTGCGCTGTCCAACGCCGAGATCGCCGAGCGGCTGCATGTGAGCACCGCGACCGTGAAGACCCATGTCTCCGCGATCCTCACCAAGCTGGGCCTGCGGGACCGGATCCAGGCGGTGGTTCTCGCGTACGACGTCGGGCTGGTCCGGCCGGCCGGCTGAGCCGCGCCGGGCGCGCGGCGGCGCTCACCTCGCGGGGCGGGCTCGGCGTTTTGTCCGTGGCGGCGCCGCGTGTGCCGGCATGTCCGCCGTCCGGTGGCGGGAGGGGGGACACCGGACGGCAACGAAGATTTCTCAATTACCCCCAGTGACCGCCGCAACCCTCCTAGTGTTGGCCACACCGGTGCTCGTCACGGAGTTGGCCACCCGAACGACGTCCCACGCAGACAGCGGACGAAAAGTGAGGGAAGACGCGGATGAAGGCACAGTCAATTCTCGGATCGGCGGCGGTCGGCGTGGGTCTCGGCGCACTGCTGCTCCCGGCCGCCGCGCTGGCGGACACCAGAGTCTCACCCGCCACCACCCCGGTCGGCGGCACGGTAGTGCTCACCTCGACGTGCAACCCGAAGGCCGGTGACGCGATCTTCCGGGTCACCGGGCCGGACCGGGATCAGAACGTCAGGTCCACCACGGCCGCGGCGGGCGGCGGGCTGAGCGCGGAACTGTTCACCGCCGGGTTCACGCTCGGCACGTACACGGTGGCCACGACCTGCGGCGACGGTAGCGACGGCGGCAGCGCCACGTTCACCGTCACCCCGATCGGCGGCGCGCAGGCCGGCGCCGGTGGCCGGGACGGCGACACCGGAGTGCTGGTCGCGGGCGGCGCGCTGGCCGCCGGCGCGCTCGCCGGCGGGGCGTACGTCCTGGTCCGTCGCCGGCGCCGGGCCGGCGTCACCGCCTGACAGCTCGTCGAGTGGGTCGCCCGCGCCGGTCCGTCCGGCGCGGGCCCCGCGTCCTCGCCGGACGGAGGTAGGACCCTGTCCCCAGCAGAGCGTCGGACGGGTGGGCCGTCGCGGGCCCGCACCGCCGCCGTCGTCACCGCCGTCACCCTGGCCGGGGCCACCGGCGCCGGCCTGCTCTCGGCCGGTCTCGGCAGCACCTCGGCGTCGCCGCCCCAACCGGGCGCGTCCGCCGCGCCGGCCACCGAGCGCCCCGGCTCCGCCGGTCCGGCACTCCCCCGCGCGGCACCGCTACGGGTGGTCATCCCCCGCATCGGCGTCGACGCCGAGATCGTCGCGGTGGCCACCGACGACGACGGCGCGCTGGAGGTGCCGCCGCTGGAGCACCCGGAGGTCGCCGGCTGGTACCGGCCCGGGCCGGCGCCCGGCCAGGCCGGCAACGCGGTGCTGGTCGGGCACGTCGACTCCACCCGCGGGCCGGCGGTCTTCTTCGACCTCGGCCGGCTGCGTCCCGGCGACACCGTCCGGGTGGTCCGGGCCGACGGCCGGACCGCGGCGTTCACCGTGGACGGTGTCGGCGCGTACCCCAAGGCGCGTTTCCCCACCGAGCGGGTGTACGGCGGCGGCGCGGCGGCCCGGCTGCGGCTGATCACCTGCGGTGGTCGGTTCGACCCACGCACCGGCAGCTACCCCGACAACATAGTGGTCTTCGCCACCGCCGCCGGTTGACCCGGCCCGGACCCCACCGCCGCACCGCCGGGCCGTACGGTAGGCCGTCGGTTTCCCGGCGGGCGGAGGTGTGCGGTGGACCGGATCCGGTGGCGGGATCGGCTGCCCGGCGTCGTGGGGCGCCTGCTCGGGCGCGACCTTCCGGTGGCTGGGAAACGTCCACGCCGGACCAACCCGGACGCGGTGGTCGACTGCGCGGTCTACGTCGCCGGGCGGCGGGAGCCGGGCCGGCCGCACTACGCCGACGCGTACGCCCGGGCCCGCCACGGCCGCCGCGCGTTCGTCTGGCTCGGGTTGCACGAGCCGGGCGCGGCGGTGATGGCCGCGGTCGGCCGGACGTTCGGTCTCGACGAGGCGGCGGTGGAGCAGGCGCTCGCCGACGGGCACCGGCCCACCGTGCGGCGTCTCGGCGAGGTGACGCTGCTGGTGCTGCGTAGCGCCGGGTACGTCGAGCACGGCGAGCTGACCGCCACCTCGGAGGTGGTCGACACCGGGGACGTGCTGGTGTTCCTCGGCGACCGCTTCGCGCTGACCGTCCGGCACGGCGCCACCGGCGCGCTCGCCCCGGTACGCGAGGCCGTGCAGCACCGCCCCGACGTGCTGGCCCAGGGACCCTGGGCGGTGGCGTACGCGGTCTGCGCCCGGATGGTCGAGCTGTACGGGGAGGTCGCCGAGCACCTGGAACGTGATCTGGAGCGGGTCGAGGAGAGCGTCTTCGCCCGCGAGCACGGCGCCGACATCCAGCACCTCTACCAGCTCAAACGGGAGGTGGTCGAGTTCAAGCGGGCGGTGCTGCCGTTGGGCGCCCCACTGCGCGCGCTGCTGGACCCGTCCGACGCCGGCCCGCCGACCGCACTGCGGTCCCGGTTCGCCGCGGTGGCCGACGACCTGGCCCGGGTGGTCGAGCGGATCGGCGCGTACGACGAGTTGCTCACCTCGCTGGTCCAGTCCCGGCTGGCGCAGCTCGCGGTGGAGCAGAACGACGACATGCGCAAAATCGCGTCGTGGGCGGCGATCGCCGCCTCGCAGACCGCGGTGGCCGGCGTGTACGGGATGAACTTCGCGCACATGCCGGAGCTGCACTGGCGGTACGGCTACGGTGGCGCGCTGCTGCTCATGGCGACGCTGGCGGTGACGCTGCACCGGTTGTTCCGCCGCTCCGGCTGGCTCTGACCGACCGGGTTCACCGCGGTTCGGACGGCGTTCCGGGCCCGGCCGCGGCCCGGAGCAGGCCGGTGAGGCCCTCCTCGAACAGCAGGTCGTCGCTCCACCGGCCGTCGTCGAGGTGACCGGAGGCGGTCAGCGTCGGATAGGCGTCGGCACTCGCCGCCACGTGGGCGCGGGCGGCGGCCCGCGCGTCGGGGTGTGCGGTCCGGCGCCAGGTGGCCTCGGTCAGCGACGCGCCGATGACGTAGTTGGCCAGCATCCGGGTGACCACCGCGAGATGACGGCCGTGGCAACCGCCGCGCACCAGCGTGGCCTGGAGAAACTCGGTGCGGGCCAGCACGTTGGGGCCGAGCATCGGCCGGCCGACCAGCCCCGGCGCCCAGGGGTGGTCGAGCATCGCGGCGCGCCACGCGCGGACGAGAGCCCGGACGTCCTCCCGCCAGTCGTCGCTGACCGGCGGGACCGGCACCTCGCCGAAGATCCGGTCGACGGCCAGGTCCAGGACGTCGTCCCGGGTCCGCACGTGCCAGTAGAGCGCGGTGGGCGTCACGTCGAGGCGCTCGGCGAGGCGGCGCATCGTCAGCCCGTCGACGTCGTGCCGGTCCAGGAGGGAGACCGCCGCGTCCACGATGTGCTCCCGGGTCAGCGGCGGTCGGCGGCGCGCCCGGGCTCCGCCGGCCGCCGGTCAATTGAGCGGCCCGGACAGGTCGGCCAGCTCGGCGTCGAGCAGCTCGGCCAGCCGTGCCACCCGGCCCGGGTCCGACGCCGGGGTGATGCCACGGCTGGGCATCTCCACGGTCATCAGCAGATAGAGGTGCAGCCGGTAGAGACCGAGCCGCCGCCGCACCGCCGCGTCGAACGGGAACGGCGCCACCGCCCGGTACGCCCGCACCAGCGGATCGTCCGGCTCGTCCTCGGCGCGGCGGAACAGCAGCGGCGAGACCAGGTCCAGCAGCGGATCGCCCCACAGGTACCGTTCCCCGTCGACCAGGCCGCTGAGTCGGGGCGTGCCGTCCGGGCCCTCGACCGCCAGCACGTTGCCGGCCCAGCCGTCCACGTGCAGCAGCGCCGGACGGCGGACCGCGTCGAGGACTGCCGCGTGCCGGGCGACCGACGCCCGGATCCGGGACGTGGGCAGCGGCACCGCCCAGTCCGCCGCGTCGGCGAGCAGGTCGTCCACCATCGCGAGGTACGCGCCCCGCCAGGTGGAAGCGGCGGCCCGCCCGCCGTCATAGCCGTACCGTCCGCCGTCGCCGTGCCGCCCGTCGGGCACGGCGTGCAGGGCGGCCAGCGCGCGGCCGAACTCCGCCCGCAGCGGGGCGACGTCCGCGCCGGCCCGGGTCAGGTCCCACAGGGTACGGCCGGGTAGGCGCGCCGTGAGCAACCAGTCGCCCAGCTCGGGATGGCGTCCGTGGTGCAGCAGCGACGGCACCGGCACGGTCGGCGCGCGGTCGGCCACCAGCCGCAGGTAACGCGCCTCCGCCCCGATCATGTCGCGCTCGTAGCGCAGCAGTGGCACGCCCGGCGGTGGGCCGACCTTGAGCACCACCTCACGCCCGTCGGTGAGGCGTACCCACCAGACCGCGGCGAACCCGCCGCCGGTCAGCGGACCGCAGGCCGCCACCTCGCCGGCCGGCCCGAGCGAGGCGGTCAGGTAGTGACCGACCTGCTCCGGGTCGAGGTCGCGCCGGGTCGGACTGCCACTCATGGTGCCTCGGACACTAGTGCGCCGCTCCCGCACCCGCTGCCCCGCGCCGCCCCCTCCGGTCGGCGGGTAAGGAGGGGCCCCCGGTTAACGCATCCGGTAGAGAAGGGCGCCCCGCTCGACATGCCGGCGGTGAGCGGGCCCCCTGCTTGCACCTCTCGGCGGCAGGTGAGAATCGGGGAATGGCGAAACGGAGCACGGCCTGCCCGTGCGGGTCGGGCCGGCCGTACGAGGACTGCTGCGCCCCGGTACATCGGGGTGTCGCGACGGCGGCCACCGCCGAGGCGTTGATGCGGTCCCGGTTCAGCGCGTTCGCGCTCGGCGACGCCGACTACCTGCGGCGCAGTTGGCACTCCGGCACCCGGCCCGATCGGCTGGAGCTGGACCCGGGCACCCGGTGGACCCGGCTGGAGGTGGTGGAGACCGGGCAGGGTGGCCTGTTCGACAGCACCGGCACGGTGCGGTTCCGGGCCCACTACCGGGAGGGTGGCCGACCCGGCGTGCTGACCGAGCACAGCCGCTTCGCCCGGGAGGACGGCCGGTGGGTCTACGTCGACGCGCTGCCCGGGTGACGATGCCGGCGCGCCGGCCCACGCGTGTTAAGCGGGGCCCCCTGTTATGCAGAATGCGTTAACTGGGGGCCCCTCCTTGCGCCTCAGGCGAGGGCGCGGGCGGCGGCGACGACGGCGTGCACGCCGATGCCGGCGCGGTCGAGCTGCTGGGTCGGGGTGCCGGAGCCGGGCAGTCCGCGTACCGCGAGGTGCTGGACGCGCACCGGGTCGGCCCGGTCCGCCAACGCCTCCAGCACGGCCGAGCCGAGACCGCCCTCGGGGTAGTGGTCCTCGACCACCACGAGCCGGCCGCCGGTGTCCCGCGCGGTCTCGATCAGGCGCTCCCGGTCGACCGGCTTGATCGAGTAGAGGTCGACCACCCGGGCGTCGATCCCCTCCCGGGTCAGCTCGTCGGCGGCGGCCAGGCAGACGTGCACGGTGACGCCGGTGCCGAGCAGCGCCACGTCGGCGCCGTCGCGTACCACCCGGCTGCCGCCGATCGGGAACGCCTCGCCGTGGTCGTAGAGCACCGGGTACGCGCCGCGGGTGGTGCGCAGGTAGCTGACGCCCGGCCGGTCCGGCAACTGGGCGACGAGCGCCGCGCAGGAGACCGCGTCGGACGGGCACAGCACCGTGGAGCCGGGGACCGCGCGCAGCGCGGCGATGTCCTCCAGCCCCATCTGGGAGGGCCCGTCCGGGCCGATCTCCACGCCGGCGTGCGAGCCGACCAGGGCGATGTCGGCGCGGGAGACGCCGGCCATCCGGATGAAGTCGTAGGCGCGGGACCAGAACGCGGCGAAGGTGGCCGCGAACGGCCGCCGGCCGCGGACCGCCAGGCCCACGGCGGCGGCGACGAGCTGCTGCTCGGCGATGAACATCTGGAAGAACCGGTCGGGGTACGCGTCGGCGAAGCGCTCGGCCCGGGTGGAGTCGGCGACCTCGCCGTCGAGCGCGACCACGTCCGGCCGGGCGGCGCCGAGCGCGCGCAGCGCGTCGCCGTACGCGTCCCGGGTGGCGACCTTCGCGCCGCGCTCGTAGCGGGGCAGGTCGGGTTGTCCGGGCTCGGCCCCGGTGGCGCGCGGCGCGGCGGGCGGGCGCGGCCCGGTGACCCGGATCCGGGTCGGCCCGCCGAGCGCCCGCACCGCCCGGTCGGCCAGCTCGGGGTCGAACGCCTTGCCGTGCCAGGACGGGTCGTCCTCGACCTCGGGCACGCCCTTGCCCTTGACGGTGCGGGCCAGCACCACGGTCGGGCCGGTGGCGTCCCGGGCCTGCCGGTACGCGTCGTCGACCGCGCCGAGGTCGTGGCCGTCGACGACGATCGCCCGGCAGCCGAACGCCTCGACCCGCCGACGGTAGGTGTCCAGGTCCCACTCCAGTTCGGTCGGGCCGCGCTGGCCGAACCGGTTGACGTCGACGATCGCGGTGAGGTTGCGCAGGCCGTAGTGGCCGGCCTTGTCCAGCGCCTCCCAGACCGAGCCCTCGGCCGTCTCGCTGTCGCCGCAGAGCACCCAGACGTGGGCGGTCGACCGGTCGAGGTACTGGGCGGCGAGCGCCACGCCCACCCCGACCGGCAGGCCCTGGCCGAGCGAACCGGTGGCGACGTCCACCCAGGGCAGGACCGGGGTGGGGTGGCCCTGGAGGCGCGACCCGGCGCGGCGGTACGTCTCCAGCAGCTCCTGCTCGCTGATCGCTCCGACGGCCCGGAACACCGCGTACAGCAGCGGCGAGGCGTGGCCCTTGGAGAAGATCAGGTGGTCGTTGCCGGGGTTGCCCGGGTAGGACCAGTCGTAGCGCAGGTGCCGGGCGACCAGCACGGCGAGCAGGTCGGCGGCGGAGAGGCTGGAGGTGGGATGGCCGGAGCCGGCCATGGTGCTGCACCGGATCGCGTCCACCCGCAGCTGGGCCGCCAGCTCCGCCAGCCCGCTGAGGTCCTCGTCGCGCAGCGTGCGCTCTGCTTCCAGGGTCACCGCAATCGTCTCCCGCGGTCGGTCGGGTCCGCCACTCACCGTAGTGGCGAATGCGGCTATTGTTCCTTTTTCCAGTGAGTCACCCCCCGTCCGGTGAGCAACCAGAACGCCACCACCAGGTACGGCAGCACGGCCACCGCGAACGCGGCCGGGTTGCCGAGCGCACCGGCGAGCAGGCCGTACCCGGCGTAGCAGGCGACGGTGGTCAGGTCGGTGGCCATACCGGCCAGCGAGGTGACCGTGGCCCGGGCGTCGCCGGTGATCCGCGCCTGCAACCGCGCGTCGGCGAGCACGGTGGCGAGCTGGAACGCGGCGAACGCGACCGCCAGCAGCAGGAACCCGGCCGGGTGGCGCAGCAACGCCCCGGCCGCCGTCGCCACCGCCGCGGCCACCAGCAGGCCGGCGTACCCGCGGTGCGACAGCCGCTCGCCCAGCGGGGCGAGCAGCCCGCCCACGCTCATCCCGCCCCACACCAGCAGGAGCAGCAGCGGCACGGCCGCCTCGGTGACGCCGGTGTCGCGGGCCAGCAGCCCGGTGTACTCGTCGAGTCCGCCCCAGATCGCGGCCACGGCGGCGACCAGCAGCACGGCGGCGCGGACCGCGTGGTCGGCCCGCACCTCGGCCAGCCCGCCGCGCAGGCTCTCCCGCCAGCCGGGCTCGTCGTCGGCCGCGTCCTCGCCCGGGCCGACGCCGGGGGCGGTCTCCCCCGGGCCGGCGCCGCCCGGCACCGGTCGGTCGGCCGCCGGCACGGTGACCGGCGCCCGGCGCTCCGGCAGGCGCGCCGCGACGGCGGCGGCGAGCAGGCAGGTCAGCACGCTTGCCGCACCGACCGCGAGGTAGCCGCCGAGCGCGAACACCGGGCCGGCGAGCACCCCGGAGCCGACCGCGCCGAGCACCTCGGCGGTGCGGGCGCGACCGATCAGGCGGGCGTACCGGTCGGCCGCGCCGAGGCGGTCCAGCTCGGTGAAGACCAACGCCTCCAGCGCGCCGGAGCGCAGCGCGCCGCCCGCGCCCCAGAGCAGGAAGCCGACGGCGAACGCCGGGTACGACGGCAGCAGCACCCAGAGCGCGAAGCCGGCGGCGGTGAGCAGCGGCGCCAGGCAGAGCAGCAGCCGCCGGGACAGCGCGTCGGCCCACGCGCCGGACGGGATCTCCAACAGGATGCCGGCGGCCGACCAGAGGACGAACAGCGAGGAGATCTGCCCGACCGACAGCCCGGTGTCGGCGAACAGCAGGACGTAGAGCGGGTACAGCAGGACGAGGTCGGTGAGGAACGCGTAGCCGTAGAGCGTCGCCGCCAGTCGGCGGGTCGCGGGCACGCGGGCAGGGGCGACGAGCATGGGGCCTTCCCACGGGACGTGACGGACACCGGTCGGAGTGCACGGTGTCCGCGGCGGCCCGCGGCCTCGTCGGTCAGGCGGGGATCAACATCGCCAGGTCATGCCGACGATCCTAACCGGACTCCGCGTTCGACGAACAGGCGGAGCTGCGCCCACCCTCGAGCGGCCCACGGCCGGGCCGAGCGCCCCTACCCCCGGCTGAACACGCGCCGGGGCGGGACCCGCATCGGATCCCGCCCCGGTCGTGCGCTCGGCTCAGCGGCGGAACTTGTCCACGTCGGCCGGCGGGATGACCATCGTCGCCTCGCTGTCCGCCGCCTGCTCGGCGGTCGGCTGGCGCGGCGCGGCCGGCGGGGTGCGCCCGGAGTCGCCGAGCGGCGGGATCACCTGGGTGGCGTCCTCGGCGCCCGGGGCCGGCACCGGCTGGGTCGGCTCGGCGGCACCCGCGTACGCCGGCACCGGCTGGGTCGGCTCGGCGTCCCGGGACACCGGCTGAGCGCGGTCCGCCTCGGCGTCCCCGGCCACCGGCTGGGTCAGCTCGGCCTCGCGGTACGGGCCGGTCGTGGCGAGCCGGGCCTCGACGTCACGCCGACCGGCCTGGTAGGCGCGGGCGTGCGTGGCGATGGTCCGGGACTCCTCCTCGGCCCGGGTCAGCCAGCTCTCCCAGCGGCTCTGCATCGGCCGGACCAGACCGCCGCCGACACCCACCACCAGGATGCCGCCGACGGTGGCGAGCACCGCGATCAGCACCGGCGTGGTCACCGCGGTGGCGACGCCGATCTGGTTGAGCGCGGCGATCACCCCGAGGCCGAGGATGAACACCGAGGCGAGGTTGGCCAGCACCCGGCCGTAGGAGAGGCCGCCGAGCGCGCTGGAGATGATGTCCTTCACCGCGCGGGCGATGGCCGCGGCCACCACCACGATGACGATCGCGACGAACGCCCGCGGCAGCCAGGCGACCACCATGGCGATCAGGTCGGAGATCGGGTTGGGCCCCCAGATGCCGAACGCGAGCTGGAGCGTGACCAGCAGCACCGCGTAGTAGGCCAGCTTGGCGACGATGTCGCTGGCGTCGTACTTCGAGCGGGCCAGCGCGGTCTTGATGCCGCCGCGCTCGACCGCCCGGTCGAAGTGCACCCGCTCCAGGACCTTGTCCACCAGCTTCAGCACCGCCTTGGCGATCAGCCAGCCGGCGACCAGGATCGCGACGAACGCGACCGCCTTGGGCAGGAAGAGCATCACCGAACGGAACGCGTCGCCCACCGCGTCACCGAAGTTGTCTTTCATCGAAGGGCCTCCACGCATGGGTTCATGTTCATCCCGGGTGGGCCTACCCTGGGCGGCACGCGGGGAAACGCTCAGCCGCCGGGGCAGCGGTAGCTGACCCGCGTGCCGGCCTGCACCGGCGTCGGTTCGACGATGTTGACGGTGGCGGTCCCGGTCGTGGCGCCGACGCCGCTGAACGTCCACCTGAGGGTGAGCGTCGCGGTCCGCTGGCCGCTGCCGACCCGTTCGGCGAGCAGCGCGCCGGGCGGCGCGTCGGAACGGAACCACTGGTAGCGGATCGTGCCGGCGCGCCCGTTGGTGCGTACCGTGGCGACGACGTCGACGGTCACGTCGCAGGCCACCCCGGCCGGTCGGGGCACCGCCACCGCGACCTGTTCGATCTCCAACGGTCGCAGCCGCTGCCACAGGTAGAGCCCGACGGTCACCAGCAACGCGGCGGTGAGCAGCGTGGACAGCACCGAGACGACGCGGCGCCAGACCGGACGCGGCGGGCGGGCCGGCGGTGCGGCCGGCCAGGCCGGGGCCGGCGGCGGCGTCGCCGGCACACCCGGCCCGAAGCGCAGCTCGCCGCCGGGCGGGGGCGTCGGAACGCCGCTCACCGCCCGCGCGTCCACAGTCGTCTCCCGGTACGCCCCGGCGGTCGGCCCGGTCGGCCCGGTGGCCGTCGGCAGGTACCCGGTGGTCGGCTGCCCACCGGCCGACCACGGCCCGGTCAGGTGCACGGTCGGCTCCCCGCCGCCGGCGGTACCGCCGGCGAAGTGCACGGTCGGTGCCGCGCCGCCGGCGGTACCGCCGCCGAGGTACACGGTCGGCTCCCCGTCCACCGGCCCGGATATGGCCGGGCCGGCGAGGTGCGCCGTCGCGTCGGCTGCCGCGGGCGGGCGCGCGAGGTGCGCGGTCGGCTGCCAGGCGGGGTCGACGCTCAGGGGCGCGGTGGCGTCCGCGTCGACCGGCGGCCGGGGCGGGACGAGGTGGACGGTGGGCTCGTCCCGGGCCGGGTCGGCGGGCAGGGCGCGGGTGGGCAGCGCCTCGGTGGGCTCCTCCGGCCGGGTCACGCCGGCCGTCCCCGGTCCGGGCCACGGTGCGGGGCAGCGGGCACGTCGTCCTCCTAGCCGGGGGTGCAGTAGTTGTAGAGCGTCACGTACACCGGGGACGCCGAGGTGGCCGCGTTGCCGGCGGCGTCGACGGCGGTGACCTCGATCGGGATGCGGGTGCTCTGCTTCGGCGCGGCCAGCGGGCCGAGCGTGCCGGTGAACACGCCGCGTCCGGCGGCGGCCATCCGGACCGTGCCGGTGGCGCCCCCCAGCAGGTAGCGGAACGTGACCGTCAGGGCGGCCGGGCCGCTGCGGTCGTCGGTGACGGTGACCGTGACGGTGCTGCTCTGCGCACCGTACGGGCAGCCCTTCGGTTCGAGCTGGCCCGGGTCGACCGTCACCCCACCGACGGCCGGCGCGCTGACGTCCGGCGGGGGCGGCGGCGCGGTGCGGCGCGACGGGGTGGGGGCCGGCGCGCTGGTGCGTACCGGTGGCCGGGTCGGCGACCGCGTGCCGTCCGGGGTGGCGGACGGCGTGCCCGTCGGCGGGTCGGGCGGGACGGACGGCGTGGGCGACGCGGTGGCGGTGGTGTCCGGTGTCGCGGTGTCCGTCGGGTCCGGCGCGGCCGGGCCGGTGGGGCCGGCCGGCGACGCGCCGGCGGACGTCTCGGCGGCCGGGGTCTCGCGGGCGGCGTAGCTGTAGCCGGCGCCTCCGACCAGCACAGCGGCGACCACGGCGCCGGTCGCCAGCAGGACGCGCTTGCGTCCCCGCGGGAACAGGCGGCCCCGGTCGGTCGTGGCGCCGAGCGCGGTGCTGGCCAGCGCGGTGGCGCCCTCCGCCCGGTCGGGGAACGGCCACAGCGCGGCCAGCAGGGCGGCCCGCCGGGCCAGCTCGCGCAGCCCGCGCTCCTCCCAGTCGGGCCCGTATCCGGTGCCGGCCACCCGGTCCAGCAGTTCCAGGAAGACCGCGGCCGGTTGCGGCCGGTCGTCGGGGCGCTTGGCCATGCCGTGACGGAGCAGCTCGTGCACCGGCGCGGGCGCCGGGTCGGTGGGGATCGGCGCGCTGGCGTGCTGGTCGCGCAGGGAGAGCAGGTCGGGTCCCTGGTACGGGGGTCGCCCGGTGAGGCACTCGAAGAACGTGGCGGTGGCGGCGTAGATGTCGCAGGCCGGGCTGGCCGGAGCGCCGGTCCACTGCTCCGGCGCCATGTAGCGGGGCGTGCCGGAGACCGTGGTGTCGCTGCCCCGACCGATCGGCATGGCGATCCCGAAGTCGGCGAGCTTGCTCAGCCCGGCACCGGAGACGAGCACGTTCTCCGGCTTGTAGTCGCGGTGCACGACGCCGTGGGCGTGGGCGGCGGCGAGCCCGGCGAGCGAGCCCTTCAGCACGCAGAGCGCGGCCTCGGGCGTGGTCGGGCCGTGCGCGCGCAGCATCTGCCGCAACGACACGCCGTCGACCAGTTCCATCACGATGGCCGCGCCGTGCGGGGACTCGACGTACTCGTAGAGCCGGCTGACGTGCGGGTCGTCGACCTCGCCGAGCAGCCGGGCCTCGTCGCGGAAGGCAGCCCGGAACGAGGAGTCGGCGCCGAGATCACGGACCAGGTACTTGATCGCGACCGGGGTGCCGGTGCTGTCGTGGGTGGCCAGCACGACGCTGCCGGACGCCCCGGAGCCGAGCGTGCGAACCGGCGTGTAGCCGGACAGCTGCCAGCCGCTCATGCGACCCACTCCACGGCGCTCCAGGGGCGGATGTCGGTGGCCGCCTCGCTGGCCATTCTGGTCGCGTCGGGGCTGCCGGCCATCGGCGCAACGGATGCTTCCACTCGCCGGACGGCGGCCCCGGATCCGGCCGCGGGCGACGGATGGTCGGTAACGGACACACCGCCAGTGCTAGCAGACACCGGCAAGCGTCAGCCCGTCGGTCGCTCCCGGTCGGCGGCGCGACCCGGTGGGACGGTCAGAAGCGGCGGGTCGGGGGGACACCGCCGGGTGGGGGTCGGCGCAGCAGCCAGACCGGGTTGCTCGCCGCGACGACGTCGCCCTCACGGTCGCGGACCTGGGTTCGCAGGTACGCCCCAGCGCCCACCCGCACCGGCAGGTCGTGCCAGCCCTGGCGGAGCTGACGCCACGGCACCTGTCCGGTCCGGATCGCGGGCGTCGGATCCGCGACGCCGGCGGAGTCGATGTCGCCGGTGACCACCTCCAGGGCGGCCCCGGCCGGCAGGTCGGTGGCGCGCACCCGCACCGTCACGGTGTCGTCCGCGACGGTTGGCAACGCGCCCATGGCGCTGCGACCGCCCAGTTCCAGGTCCAGCGCGCCCCGATAGGCGGCCAGGTCGGCGAACCACGCCTGCCCGGCGCGCAGCGCCGCGACCAGGTCGTCCCGCCGGGTGGAGCCGGCCCAGACGGAGGTGATCCACCGGTCCCGCCCGGCCCGCCAGTCGGTGCCGTCGTGGTCGTCGGTGACGCCGACGGCGGTCAGCGGGATCGCGTTGCGGGCCGCCACGTCGTACGCCCAGAGGTGGTCCTCGACCGGGGCCCGTCCGATCTCGATCAGGTCGACGCCGAGCCCGCGCCGCGCCACCAGCAGCCGGGCCAGTGAGTCGCGCCGCTCCACGTCCAGCGGGTGGTTCCAGCAGACCACGCCGCCGTGGGCGTGCAGGAACCGCACCATTCGTTCGGTCGCGTCGACGTCGTTGTCCCGCACCGGCGGGGACGGGAAGCGGGGCAGTGTGCCGTCGCCGCCGAACCAGTTGAGGTGGCGCACCATCGACACCTCGTACGCCCGGTGGTGGGTCACCTCCGGGTACGCCCCGGCGTAGCCGCGCAGCACCTCGGCGCGCAACTCCTCGCCGGCCTGCCCGGCGCGGCGGGCCCGGTCGAAGACCAGCCGGTCGACCAGGTACGCGCCCCGCGCGCCGTCGGTGACGGTGACGCCGAGGCGCAGCCCGCGCAGCGAGTTGTCGCCGGCCACCAGGTCGGGCCAGAGCCGCCGGACGTCGGCGAGCAGGTCGAACGTGTGCCGCCGCCAGACGCCGGCCGGGGCGGGCCGGTCGACCGTGCCGTGCCGGCCGTCGACGGTGTGCCGGGCCGCGTCGGTGCCGCCGAGCCGGTAGCGCAGCACCAACTGCCCGGCGGGCCGGCCGGGCCCGGCCGGGTGGTGGGACAACGCGATCTCGACGGTCAGCGTGGCTCCCGGCCCGGTCGACTCGGGTCGCACGTCGAGGTGGAGCGTGGTGTCGGCGATGTTCCCGGTGTGCGTCCAGTTCCACGCCTTGCCGGCGTACCAGTGGGTGCCGGCGCCGGCGGCGGTGAGGCGCAACGCCCGGCCGGGTCCGTCGGCGGCGTCCGGGACGACGACGAAGTCGGCGGACGAGTCGGTGAGTCGCCCCTCGGTGGCCGGACGCCAGGTCCAGGCGAGCCCGCCCTCCGGTTCCTCCGGCCCGTCGAAGTGCACGACGCGACGGTGGTCGTGCGCGGCCACCCGGAAGTCGTGGTCGGTCCACCAGAGCACGTCGACGGCGTTACGGCGGGCCTGGTCGAGGTGGGCGGCGTAGCTGGCGACGCCCTCGCTGAACGAGGCGTGCAGGTGCATGGCCATGCTGACCGGCCGGCGTCCGCGGGCCTCCCGCGGCCGGTCGCGGGTGGCGGCCAGCCCGACCGCTACGCCGATCCCGGCGACCGCCAGCCCACCTGCCGCGACGAGCACGCTGCGCCGGTCCAGCCGTACCCGACCACCCATGCCGCTCCCCCGTCCCCGCATCAGCCGGCCCAGCGTACGGGCGACCCGGGTCGATCGGAATCCGGTGAACGCCCCACCCGCCGATCTTGCGGTTGCCGCCCTCGGTGCGGGCGGATCGCCCCTTTCGTCGGGGCACCGAGCGCAAGATCGACGCACCGGGACGGCGGGGGGTCAGCGTGGGGGCAGGGCGACCCGGGCGGCGAGTGGACGGCCGGTGAGCCGGCGGACCGCCAGGTACGCCTCGCAGCCGAGGCAGAGCCCGAACGCGGCGTTGAGGAACGCGGCGGCGAGCGCCCCGGCGGTGGCGACCAGCCCGAGGGCGGGCAGGCCGGCGAACCAGCCGACCGCGCCCACGACGGTGAAGGCCAGCCCGACGAGCTGCGCGAACCGGACCGGGGCGACCGGCTCCAGTTCGGTCGGCGGGTCCAGCCGGGGCGCCACCACCGCCCGAAACAGCAGCCCGTACGGGGCGAGGCGCGGACTCGCGGCGGTGAGCGCGAAGACGGCGGCCTGGGCGAGCAGGAGCGGTCCCGATCCGGTGAGCAGGGCGACGGCGAGGACGACGGTGGTGAGGGCGGCGGCGAACCGCGCTCCCCGGGGATCGAGCAGCATGGGGGTTCCGTTCCGGCGAGGGCGAGCGGGGCGGTCGGTCAGGCGGGGCGGGCCGACGCACAGAGGCTCGCCGCCAGCCGGCCGTGGTCCACCACCCGGCGCCGGGTGAGCCACGCCCCGGTCATCCGCGGGCCCCGGCGGCGAGCGGGGCGAGCATGCCGAGCAGTTCGTCCCGGTCCGGCACGCCGGCGGCCCGTCGGACGATCCGACCGGTCGCGTCCACCACCAGCACCGTCGGCGTGCGCCAGACATCCAGCGCGCGGGCGGCGTCGAGGTGCTCGTCGACGCCGATCTCCAGCAGGCTGACCCCGTCGAGCCGACCGGCGACGTCGTCGAGGACCCGGCGGGTGGCCCGGCAGGGCGCGCAGACCGGGGCGGAGAACTGCACCAGGGTGACCGCGCCGGCGCGTACCCCGAGGGTGGCGAGCGTGACGGTGTCACCGGCGGCGGTCGGGCGCCGATCGCGGACAGCACGCAACCGGCCGTCGTGACGACGGCGCCACCAGCCGAACGCGGTGGCCGCCGCGATCACCGCGACGAGCACGGAGAGGCCGGTCAGGTTGGGCGACTGCACCGCTCCAGGCTGCCACGACGACAGGCGGCGGGACATGGTCCGTTCCGGTCGACGGATGTGACATCGCCTACCTGTCCGGTAGGAGTCGGCCGACACGAGTGGCATTTGTCCTCTGGCGCGCCGCGCCGCCGTGGCAATATTCTCCATCTCGCGCGCTTAAGTTGTAGTTCCTTTACATCGCCCGGCGTCGGTCGGGTCATCGAGGAGATGCCATGCACTTCGACCACCCCGAGCTGGACCGCCGTACGCTGCTGCGGGCCGGCCTCGGCGCCGCCGCGGTCGCGGTCGTCGGGAGCGAACTCGCGTTCCCGGCCGCCGCGCAGGCCGCGCCGGGCGCGGACCTCGACTGGATCATCAGCTGTGACGAGTGGGCCGCCCGTCCGCCGGCCGACCCGCTGTCGGTCAGCGCGATCCCGACCAACAAGATCATCGTGCACCACATGGCGTTCCCGAACGTCACCGACTACTCCGAGGAACACGCCAAGCAGCTCGCCCGCGACTGCCAGGACCTGCACATGGACGGCAACGGCTGGTCGGACACCGGGCAGCACTTCACGGTGAGCCGGGGCGGTCACGTCCTGGAGGGACGCCACGGCAGCCTGGAGCGGTTGCAGGCCGGCGACCGGCAGATGATCGCCGCGCACTGCCCGGGTGAGAACGGCCGCGCGATCGGCATCGAGAACGAGGGCACCTACGTCACCGAGACGCCGCCGGAGGAGCTGCTCGACGGCCTGGTCCGGCTCTGCACCGCGATCTGCCGGCAGTACGGGCTGCACGCGCACGACATCTTCGGCCACTGGGACTTCCGCGCCACCCAGTGCCCGGGCGCGATGTTCTACCGGGAGTTCCCCCGGCTGCGCCGCGAGGTCTTCCGCAAGCTCGGCACCCGGTTGGGTGACGTGCCGGCGCGCCGCTGGCCGGACATCTGGCGCTTCGTCGGCGGCCCGGTCGTCCAGGTCGCGCAGCACCTGCTCACGTTCCGCGGCTACGCCGTGCCGGTCACCGGCGTGTTCGACGCCGCCACCGTGGCGGCGGTGCAGGACTGGCAGGCCCGCAACGGCATCGGCGTCGACGTGGACGCCACGCTCACGGCGCCGACCTGGGAGACGCTCGCCCCGGAGCTGGACCAGCACGACACCGGCGTTCCGGTGGTCGCGGCGCAGCTCATGCTCGCCTCCAAGGGCTACGCGGAGGTGCTCCCGACCGGCGAGTACGACCACGTGACCCGGACCGCGGTGAAGGACCTGCAACGCCTGCACGGACTGCCGCCCACCGGCAAGCTCAGCACCAGCACCTGGTGCGCGCTGGTGGGAGGTGTGGTGCGCCAGTCGTTCCACAAGGGCTGACGGTCGCACCGGCGGGGAGCACGGTGGGGGGCGGCAACGGCGCCGCCCCCCACCGTCGCGTCCGGACCCCGCGCCTGGAGCGAAACGTCGGCATTCGCGGCTGGTGAACAACGGGTATCCCGGACGGCGGTCCGCCGCCGATCATTGCCCGGAGATATATGTGAGTCATTCTCACCTCCGGGTGGATCGCCCGGGCGCGGAGGGCGAGACGTCGGCAACCGGCAGCCGGGCGTACCGAAGGCCCGACTCCGCGTCCCCGGAGGATCGCCATGCCCCGACCCCCACTCCGTGCCCGGCTCGCGGCGCTCACCGCCGCTGCCCTGACCGCGAGCGTGCTGACCGTCACCCCGCCGTCACCGGCGCTGGCGGCCACCACGTTCGCCGCCAACGACTACTGCCTCGGCCAGTGCGCCGACATCCTGCCCCCCGGGCAGAACGGCAACGCCACGCTCGTCGCCATCCTGGCCCACCAGACGCTCGGCACCCGCCCGGCGCACTCCAGCGACCAGCTCGACGAGTACGCCAACCTGGTCTACAACTACGCCGGGCTGACCGACGAGCAGATCGCCCAGTTCTACAACGACTCCTCGTTCGGCGTCCCCGCCGCGCAGGTCGAGAGCACCGTCTCGCCGCGCTCGGACGTCACCATCGTGCGGGACAAGGCCACCGGCGTCCCGCACGTCACCGGCACCACCCGCGGCGGCACCATGTTCGGCGCCGGCTACGCCGGGGCCCAGGACCGGCTCTGGGTGATGGACCTGCTGCGGCACGTCGGCCGCGGCAACGTCACCTCGTTCGCCGGCGGCGCCCCCGGCAACCGGGAGCTGGAGCAGAGCGTCTGGGCCAACTCGCCCTACACCGAGGCGGACCTCCAGGCCCAGGTGGACGCGCTGCGCACCAAGGGCACGCGGGGCCAACAGCTCTACACCGATGTCGTCGACTACATCGCCGGCATCAACGCCTACATCGACAAGTCGATCGCCGACGACAACTACCCCGGCGAGTACGTGCTGGCCGGCGCCGGCAAGCCGAAGCACTTCACCATGACCGACCTGATCGCCACCGCCGGCGTGATCGGCGGCCTGTTCGGCGGCGGGGGTGGCAGCGAGATCCAGTCCGCGCTGGTCCGGGTCGCCGCCCGGGCCAAGTACGGCGCCACCGAGGGCGACCGGGTGTGGGCGGCGTTCCGGTCGCAGAACGACCCGGAGACCGTGCTCACGCTGCACGACGGGCAGAGCTTCCCGTACGGGGCGACGCCGCCGGGCGCGACCAGCGCGGTGCTGCCCGACGCCGGTTCCGTGGTCGCCGAACCGCTCGCCTACGACGCCACCGGCGGGGCCGCCGCCCGCACCGGCGCCAGCACCGCCACCAAGGACCTGCTCGGCGGCCTGGCCAACCTGCGCGCGCACGGCATGTCCAACGCGGTCGTGGTCTCCGGCCGGCACACCACCACCGGCAACCCGGTCGCCGTGTTCGGGCCGCAGACCGGCTACTTCGCGCCGCAACTGCTGATGCTCCAGGAGTTGCAGGGCCCCGGGATCAGCGCGCGCGGCGCGGCGTTCGCCGGGCTCAACCTCTACGTGCTGCTCGGACGCGGCCAGGACTACGCGTGGAGCGCCACGTCCGCCTCGCAGGACCTCACCGACACGTACGCGGTGCCGCTGTGCACCACCGACGGCAGCGCGCCGACGCTGCGCACCAACCGCTACCTCTACCACGGGCAGTGCCTCGCGATGGAGGCGCTGGAGCAGCGCAACTCGTGGTCGCCGACGGTGGCCGACTCCACCCCGGCCGGCTCGTACACGCTGCGCGCGCTGCGCACGAAGTACGGGCTGGTCGCGTACCGGGGGCTGGTGAACGGGCAGCCGACCGCGTTCACCAAGCTGCGCTCCACCTACCGGCACGAGGCCGACTCGGCGATCGGCTTCCAGGCGTTCAACGACCCGTCGGCGATGGGCAGCGCGGCGGCGTTCCAGGCGTCCGCGGCCAGCGTCGGGTACGCGTTCAACTGGTTCTACGTCAACTCGACCGAGGCGGCGTACTACAACTCCGGCTCGAACCCGGTCCGGTCGTCGGTCACCGACCCGAACCTGCCGACGAAGGCCGAACCGGCGTACGAGTGGGCCGGCTGGAACCCGGACACCAACGACGCCAGCTACGCCCCGGCGTCGGCGCATCCGCAGTCGGTCAACCAGGACTACTACGTGAGCTGGAACAACAAGCAGGCGCGGGACTTCGGCGCGGCGGACGGCAACTTCAGCTTCGGCTCCGTACACCGGGGTCAGTTGCTGGACGGCCCGGTGCGCGCCGCGATCGCCCAGCGCAAGCTCGGCCGCGCCGACGTCGTCAAGATCATGGCGGACGCGGCGGTGACCGACCTGCGCGGCCAGCAGGTCCTCGGCGACCTGCTGCGGGTGCTGGACAGCGCGCCGGTCACCGACCCGGCGCTGGCCGACGCGGTCGGCAAGCTGCGGGCCTGGCAGCAGGCCGGCAGCAGGCGGGTGGAGACGTCGCCCGGCTCGAAGGTCTACCAGCACGCCGACGCCATCCGGATCTTCGACGCCTGGTGGCCGCTGCTGGCCTCGGCCGAGTTCCGGCCCGGCCTCGGGCCGGACCTGTACGCCACGCTGGTGGACGCCATCGAGGTCAACGAGGCGCCCTCCGGTGGCCAGAACGGCGGGCGCGACGGCGCGGCGAGCTGGGCGTTGCAGGGCCAGGCGCACAAGGGCTCGTCGTTCCAGTACGGCTGGTGGGGCTACGTCGACAAGGACGTGCGCACCGTGCTCGGCGACCCGGTGGCCGGCGGGCTGGGGCGCGCGTACTGCGGCAACGGCGACCTCGGCGCCTGCCGGACGGCGCTGCTCGGCGCGCTCGGCCAGGCCGCCGCGGTGCCCGCCACCACGGTCTACCCGGGTGACAAGTCCTGCGGCGCCGGCGACCAGTGGTGCGCCGACTCGATCGCCCAGTCCGGGCTCGGCGGCATCACCCACCCGCTGATCGCCTGGCAGAACCGGCCCACCTACCAGCAGGTCGTCTCGTTCCCGGCGCGCCGGGGCGACGACGTCACCAACCTGGCCCAGGGCCGCCCGGCCAGCGCGTCGAGCACCCAGTTCCTGACCAGCTACACGCCGGACAAGGCGGTCGACGGCAGCCTGGGCAGCCGGTGGGCCAGCAGCTACAACGACAACCAGTGGCTGCGCGTCGATCTCGGCGCGGCCCGCACCGTGAGCCGGGCGGTGCTGCGCTGGGAGTCCGCGTACGGCACGTCGTACCGGGTGGAGGTGTCCGGCGACGGCAACTCCTGGACGCCGGTGTTCGCCACCACCACCGGCAACGGCGGCGTCGACAACGTCACCTTCGCCCCGGTCAGTGCCCGCTACGTGCGGGTGTACGGCGTCAAGCGGGCCACCTCGTACGGCTTCTCGCTCTACGAGTTCGAGGTCTACGGGCGGTGACGACGGTGACCGGCCGGTGGGAACCTCCGCCGGCCGGTCACCATTTCCCCGCAGGTCAGCACCCATCCGTCGAACAGGTGTGCGAAGATGGTCGGGTGTCGGGCGAGGCCACCATCCTGCATGCCGACCTGGACGCGTTCTACGCCTCGGTCGAGCAACGCGACGACAGCCGGCTGCGCGGCCGGCCGGTGATCGTCGGTGGCGGCGTGGTGCTCGCGTGCAGCTACGAAGCGAAGGCGCGGGGCGTGCACAGCGCCATGGGCGGCCGGCAGGCGCGGCGGCTGTGCCCGGAGGCGATCGTGGTGCCACCCCGGATGGCCGCCTACACGGCCGCCAGCCGGGCCGTGTTCGAGATCTTCCGGCAGACCACCCCGCTGGTGGAGGGCATCAGCATCGACGAGGCGTTCCTCGACGTCGGCGGGCTGCGGCGGCTGGTCGGGCCACCCGCCGGCATCGCGGCCGAGCTGCGCGACCGGGTCCGCCGCCAGGTCGGCCTGCCGATCACGGTCGGCGTGGCCCGCACGAAGTTCCTGGCCAAGGTGGCCAGCGGGGTGGCCAAGCCGGACGGCCTGCTGGTCGTCGAGCCGGCGCGGGAGCTGGCCTTCCTGCACCCGTTGCCGGTCGAGCGGCTGTGGGGCGTCGGCCCGATCACCGCCGCGAAACTGCGCGAGCGCGGCATCCGTACGGTCGGGCAGGTGGCCCGGCTCGACGAGCCGACCCTGGTGTCGCTGCTCGGCGGCGGCGCCGGCCGGCACCTGCACGCCCTCGCCCACAACCGCGACCCGCGCGCGGTGCAGGTGGGCCGCCGCCGCTCCTCGATGGGCGCGCAGCACGCGCTGAGCCGCGAGCCGCACTCCCCCGCCGAGCTGGACGCGGTCCTGGCCGGCCTGGTCGACCGCGTGACCGGGCGGATGCGCGACGCCCGGCGCACCGGCCGCACGGTGACGCTGCGGTTGCGCTTCGCCGACTACACCCAGGCCACCCGCTCGCACACGCTGGACAAGCCGACCGCGCAGACCGCCCCGCTGCGGGCCACCGCCCGGGCGCTGCTGCGCGCCGCGTTGCCCCAGATCGAGCAGCGCGGCATCACCCTGCTGGGCGTCTCGGTGGCCAACCTCGACGCCGGGCACACCCAGCTCACCCTGCCGTTGACCGCCCAGCCGGGGCCGGCGCTGGACGCCGCCGTCGACGCCGTCCGGGACCGCTTCGGCGCACGGGCGCTGACCCGAGGGGTGCTGCTCGGCCGCGACCCGGGCGTGGAGATGCCCCGACTGCCCGACTGACCGCCTCCTCCCCCGGGAGGAGACCCGGCTCCCACCGGTGGCCGCGACCGCGACCCCCGGTCGGGCGCGACCACGGTCGCCGGCCGCGAGCATCTACAGACATGACTACCGTACGGAACCGGGCGGCCGGCTGGCCCCGCCCCCTGCTGCTCCTCGTGTCCATGATGGCGGCGCTGACCGTCGTCGCCGCGATCGGCCTCGTCACCGATGCCCGCGTGCTCACCGGCGCGCCGGTCTGGCTCAAGCCGCTGAAGTTCGCGGTCTCGCTCACGCTCTACGGCGGCACCCTGGCCTGGATGCTCTCCCTGCTGCCCCGACGCAGCCGGCTCGCCGAACGGGCGGTCACCGTGATCGTGGCCGCGGCGGTGCTGGAGATGGTCCTCATCGTCGTCCAGGTGCTGCGCGGCACCACCAGCCACTTCAACACCGGCACGCCGCTGGACGCGGTGCTCTACAACGTCATGGGCACGGCCATCACGGTGCTGTTCCTGGCCCAGGTCGTGCTCGCGGTCGTCCTGGCGCGCCGGCCCCTGCCGGACCGCGCGGGCGGGTACGCGATCCGGGCCGGGCTCGCGGTGTCGCTGCTCGGCATGCTTGTCGCGTTCCCGATGCTGACCCAGCACCCGGACGGCACGCCCGCCGGCATCACCGGGGCGCACAGCGTCGGCGTGCCGGACGGCGGCCCGGGGCTGCCGGTGGTCGGCTGGAGCACCACGGGCGGCGACCTGCGGGTCGGTCACTTCATCGGGCTGCACGCGTTGCAGGCGCTGCCGTTGCTGGCGATCCTGCTCGACCGGTTCCTCGGCGCCCGCCTGGACGAGCTGGTCCGAGCCCGGCTGGTGCTGGTCGGCGGGTTCGCCTACGCCGGGCTGACGCTGCTGGCCACCGTGCAGGCGCTGCGCGGACAGCCGCTGCTGCGGCCGGACGAGATCACGCTGACCGCGGCGGGGGTGCTGGTGGCCGCCACCGCGGCGGCCACCGGCCTGGTCCTGGCGCGCCGGTCCGACCACGCCACGGCGGTGCTGGTCTGATGGCCGCCATCCTGTTCGGGCTGACGTTCGCCCTCGCCGCGCCGTTCTGGGCGCTGATGATCGTGGCGCCCCGCTGGTCGTGGACCGCGCGGATCGTCGACTCGCCGTTGATCGTGGCACCGGTCCTGCTGATCTACGCGATCCTGGTGCTGCCGGCGCTCGGCACGGTGCTGCCGGTGGTGGCACTGCCCACCCTGGACGGCGTGCGGGACCTGCTCGGCACCGACAGCGGCGCGGCGGCGGCCTGGGCCCACATGATCGGCTTCGATCTGTTCGTCGGGCGGTGGATCTGGCGCGACGGCCGGGAGCGGGGCATCCCGGCGCTGCTCGCCGCGCCGGTGCTGGTGCTCACCATCCTGCTGGGCCCGCTCGGGCTGGCCGTCCACCTCGGACTGCGGGCCGGGTGGCGGCGGCGGACCGTGGTGGTGGCCCCGGCCGCGCCGGTTGCCTAGGCTCACGTCGTGGGCTGGGTAGGTCGACTGCTCGACGCAAGTGACACGCTCGCGCGGCGACTGCTGCTGAATCTCGCCGGCGTCGGCTACCTGGTCGTCGGCGTGCACGGCCGGCCCGGGCCGACGACGACGCAGTGGATCCTCGCGCTCGGCGCGTTCGTGCTGGCGCTGCTGTGTCATCGCCGGCCGCTGCTGAACCTGCTGCTCCAGTCGGCCCTGCTGGCGGTCGCGTTCCCGCTCGTCGACGACGTGATGATCAACCAGGTCGGGGCGAGCTGGGCGCTGTTGGAGCTGACCATGCGGGCCGCGCGGCCCCGCACGTTCTGGCTGGCCGCCGGGCTGCTGGCCGCCGTCGACCTGACCGGTCTGATCGGCGACCCGCTCCGGCAGGCGCTCGCCGGTCTGCTCGGCCTCGCCGTCACCGTCGGGCTGCCGCTGCTGATCGGCCTGGTCGTGCGGACCACCCGGGAACTCGGCCGGCAGGCCGAGGAACGGGCCGTGGCGGAGCAGCGCCGACGCGAGTCGGAGAGCCGGGCCGCGCGCGCCGACGAGCGGGCCGCGATCGCCCGGGAACTGCACGACGTGATCGCCCACCACGTCGCGTCGATGGTGCTGCGGGTCGGGGTGGCCCGGCACGTGCTGCCGGACCTCGACCCACGGGTCGGCGCGGTCTTCGACGACGTGCACCGCACCGGCACGGCCGCGCTGACCGACCTGCGCCGGCTGGTCGCGGTGCTGCGCGACCCGGACGGCGTCCGCGGTGACGCGGCGCTGACCGCGATCGATCCGGCGGCGTTGCCGGCGGCGCTCGGCGTGGCGGTGGACCGGGCCCGGCAGGCCGGGGTCACCGTGGAGGCCGACGTGGACCCGGCGATCGGCACCCTGGACGCGGTCCGCGGCCAGGCGGTGCTGCGACTGACCCAGGAGGCGTTGACGAACGTGGCGAAACACGCGGGCGCGACCGCCCGGGCCCGACTGACCGTGTCGGTGGTCGACGGGGCGGTGCACTGGGCGGTCTCCGACGACGGGCGCGGCGCGGCGCCGACCGTGGTGCCGGTCGGCGGCGGCCACGGGATCGTCGGGATGCGGGAGCGGGTCGAGGTGCTCGGCGGGCGGCTGGAGGCCGGGCCGACCGGCGACGGGTGGCGGGTGCGGACGGTGCTGCCGCCGGGCGGCGCCCCGGACCGGCCCGCCCGGGTGGCGCCGGGGTCGCGGCCGGCCGCGCCGGAGCCGGCATGATCCGCGTGCTGCTGGCCGACGACCAGCACCTGATCCGCGCCGGCCTGCGGATGCTCTGCGACGCGCAGCCCGACCTGGAGGTCGTCGGCGAGGTCGACAACGGCCGCGACGCGATCGCCGCCGCCGCCCGGCTGCGGCCGGACGTGGTGGTCATGGACCTGCGGATGCCCGGCGTCGACGGGATCACCGCGACCAGCCGGATCCTCGCCGACCGGCCCGCCACCCGGATCATGGTGCTCACCACGTTCGGCGACGACGACCACCTCTATCCCGCGTTGACCGCCGGCGCCTGCGGCTTCCTGCTCAAGGACGCGCCCCCGGCCGACCTGCTCGACGGCCTCCGCCGGGCCGCCGCCGGGGACAGCCCGTTCAGCCCCGAGGTGCTGCGCCGGCTGGTCCAGCGGGCGGTGCACGCCCGCGCCGGCACGCCCCGGCGGTCGGCCGGGCTGACCGCCCGTGAGCAGGACGTGCTCGACCTGGTCGCGGAGGGGCTGGCCAACACCGAGATCGCGGAGCGGCTGCACATCGGCGTGACCACGGTGAAGACCCACATCACCAGCCTGATGGCGAAGACCGGCAGCCCCAACCGGGTCCGCCTGGCGCTGTGGGCGCGCGGCGGCTGAGCGGTCACTCCTCGATCGCGCCGCCGACCGCCCGCAGGTGCGCCCGGAACGTCAGCGTCGGGTCCGCCGCACGGGCGGTCAGGTAGTCGTCGAACGCGAGCTGCGCCCGCAGCGACCGGCCGGCCCGGATCCGGTCGGCCTGCCGCCGCTCGGTGTCCCGGATGGACCCGGCCAGGTCGAACAGCTCCCCGGCCCGGTCGGCCGGCACGAAGAGCACACCGTCGTCGTCGGCCAGCACCAGATCACCGCCGTCGACGGTCCACGGCCCGACCCGCGCCGCGTCCAACGCGCCGGCCGGCCGTGGGTCCAGCTCCAGCGGCCCGCTCGCCGTGGCGCCGAGGCTGAACACCGGCAGCCCGACGACGGTGAGGTCCGCGGTGTCCCGGTGCGCGCCCCAGACCACGAGGCCGGCCAGGCCGGCGGCCCGCGCCTCCCACGCCACCAGGTCCCCGACGCAGGCCCGGTCGGTGCGACCGCCGTCGTCGACCACCAGCACGTCCCCCGGCTCGGCCCGGTCGATCGCCTCGAGGAAGACGTCGACGCTGCCGGCGTGCCGGGCCGGCCGGACCCGCCCGGCAAGGCGCCGCCCGGCCAGCACCGGGCGTACGGCGGCCGGGGCGCAGCGGACCGCGACGCCGGCCCGCAGACAGGCGTCAGCGACGTGGGCGGTGGTCAGCGCGGCGAAAGGCCCGGCCGGGGCGGGGTGGTCGACGTCCATGGGCCGACGCTAGCCAGCCGGGGACGGGGATGGCAGGTGCCAGTTGCGCGCCGGTGGCCTGTGCCCGCGCCGGCGGAGGCCGGTCAGGGGGCGGCGAGCCGCGCCACGCCGTCCCCGGTGAGGTCGGCCAGCGCCACCCGGCGGCCGGTCAGCGCGAGCAGCAGCGCGGCGCCGGTGCCCCGCACCACCGGCCCGTCCCCGGCCGACCAGCCCAGGTCGGTCGCCTCGACGCGCAGCCCGGCGACCCGCCGACGGTCGACGAACCCGACCGCCCGGCCACCGGTGAGGAAGTCCAGCGAGATGCGCAGCCGCTCCGGGTCCAGGTCGGCGGGGAGGCCGAGCGGCCGGCGGATGTCCTGCCCGTGCACCTGGAGGCCGGTGAGCTGGCCGGGCCAGCCGACCACCGGCAGGCGGAACCGGTGGTCGGCGTGCTCCCGCAGCGCGGCGGCCAGTTCGGCCGGCGGCCGCCGGGCCACCCGCCGGGCCAGCCGCGCGTTCGCCACGTGCGGCCGGAACCCGGCGCCGACCAGCAGCGGCAGCATGCGCCACGGCGTGGAGACCAGCGGTGACACCAGGTGACCGGCGACCTCCCGGACGGTCCACGCCTGGCAGAGGCTGGGCGTGTCCAACTGGGCCGGGGTGAGCGAGTCGATCAGGTCGGCCGTGCGGCGCCGCTCGGCGGCGATCATCGGCAACAGGTCGGTCTCCACCACCCCATTGTGGCCGCGCCGACCGGCCGGGTCAGCCCGGGAAAGTGCGGTCTAGCAGGTCGAACAGGGCCGCCCAGTGCCGCTCGGTGGCCTGCTCGTCGTACATCGGCGTGTCCGCCTGCGTGTAGCCGTGGCGGGCGCCCCGGTAGACCTCCGAGCGGTAGGTGACGCCGGCCGCGTCCAGCGCCTGCTCCAGCGTCGAGATCTGCTCGGCGGTCATCGACGCGTCCTGGTCGGCGTGACCGAAGTAGAGTTCGCCGGTCACCGCGCCGACGCCCCGGTGCGGGCTGTCGGGCGCGTCGCTGACCACGTGACCGGCGTGGAAGGCGGCCACCGCGGCGATCCGGTCCGGGTGGGCCTCGATGGCCCGCAACGCGTTCGTGCCGCCCATGCAGTAGCCGGTGATCGCCGCCGGGCCGGGTGCGACATCCGGCTGGGCGGCGAGGAAGTCGAGGTAGGCGGCAGTGTCCCGGGCCACCACGTCCGGCGTCAGCGCGGCCATCAGCGGGCCGAGCCGCGCGAACAGCTCGAGACGCCGGCTGTCGTCGGCCAGCGCGGACGTGTCGACCGGCGCGGCGGGGCCGGCGCGGTGGAACAGGTTGGGCACCAGCACCACGTATCCCCGGGCGGCGATGGTCGCGGCCATCTCGGCCAGCCGGGGCCGCAGCCCGAACGCGTCCATGAACAGCAGCACGCCCGGGAACGGGCCGCCGGAGTCCGGCCGGAGCAGGTAGGCGTCCGCCGTCCCGTCGGGGGTGGGCACGTCCACGATCGTCGGCTGCACGGTCCGAACCTCCTCGCTGCGGTTTCCGCGTCGCACGCTACTCCCGGCGTCGGTGGCCGGCACGTCGAGGCCGGGCCGGTCAGTGGTCCGGGCTGTCCGCGGGCGCCATCAGCCGCAGTGCGTTCGGGTCGAGGCCGATGCGCACCGGCGTCCGCCCGTACG
The DNA here is from genome assembly GCF_040647835.1 of Micromonospora sp. NPDC049240. Lineage (NCBI taxonomy): Bacteria > Bacillati > Actinomycetota > Actinomycetes > Micromonosporales > Micromonosporaceae > Micromonospora > Micromonospora sp. NPDC049240. The sequence continues at coordinate 26,663 of NZ_JBEZCX010000030.1, read as the reverse complement.
GTTCGCCGTCGACCTCGATGCGGGCCGGCGGGTCGGTCTCCAGCCACAGCTGACGCACGGCCAGGAACGGCTCGTCGCGCAGCGTGCGACGCCGGCCGGCCGCCGCGTTGCGGGCCGTGTCGCGCAGCAGCCCGCGTCGGCTCGGCCCGCCGACCGGGTACGCGACCAGCAGCCGGTCGTCGGCGTTGGCGTCGGCGGTGATCGGCCGGCCGGCGTGGAAGCCGCCGTTGGCCACGTACACCTGGTGGGTGCGGAACGCGTGGTCCCGGCCCTCGGCGCGGACCGTCACGCGCAACGGGCGGTGCCGGGTCAGCAGCCCCAGCGCGGTCAGCGGATAGGCGAGCCGGCCCACGGCGCGCTTCAGCCGCGGCGGCGCGGTCAGCATGATGTCGGCCGACAGCCCGATCCCGACGTGGTTGGTGAACCGGGTGTCGCCGATCAGGCCGAGGTCGACGTCGATCACCTTGCCGCCGGTGAGCACGGCGATCGCCGCGTCGAGGTCGAGCGGGACGCCGACGGTGCGGGCGAAGTTGTTGGTGGTGCCAAGCGGCAGCAGGCCCAGGGCGACGTCCCGGTGGGCGAGCAGCCGGGCCGCCGCGCCGACCGTGCCGTCGCCGCCGCCGGTGACCAGCAGGTCCGGGCCGAGGTCGGCGGCCTCGGCGAGCACCCGGTCCAGCTCGCCCGGCCGGTCCACCGGATACGCCCCGAGCAGCGTGAACCCGGCCGCGCGCAGGCGCGCGTGGACGGTGTCGTAGAGCCGGCGGCCCCGGCGGGAATGGGCGTTGACCACCAGCGCCGCCCGCCGTCGTTCCCGGATCGCCGTCGACAGCTCCTGTTTGGTCCGCACGGGTGCGACCCTATCCGCCGACGCCGGTGTCCGACCCCTCGGCGAGCTGGTCGAGGTGCGCGGCGAGCAGGTCGCGGATCCGGGCCGGCGGCATCCGGTCGGGATGCAGCAACGCGTGCAGCGTGAGGCCGTCGAGCAGGGCGTGCAGCCGGGCGGTGGCGGCCTCGTCGGCCGGTTCCGCGCCGGTGAGCAGCGCGACGGCGAGTTCGGCGGCCCGGCGTACGCCGTCGTCGGCCTCGGTCATCCGCTCGCGGGCGGCGGGGTCGACAGGAACCCGGGCGGCGAGCAGCAGCCACACCTCGGCCTCCCGCGCCCGTTGCCGGTCCAGCGGGAGCAGCTCCTCGAGCATCCGTTGGACGACCTGCCGGGTGGTGCCGGTGCGGTCCCCGGCGGTGAACCGCTCGGTCGCCTCGGCCATCACATGTTCCATGGCGAAGACCAGCAGCTCGGTCTGGGTCGCGAAGTAGTGCCGCAGCGCGCTGGGCGACCAGCCGGCCTCGGCGGCGATGCTGCGCACCGTGGCGGCGCCGACGCCGTCGCGGTAGACGACCCGCCACATCGCCTCGGCCAGCTCGGCGCGGCGGGCGTCATGGTCGACGATCTTGGGCACGGCCCCTCCGGCGGCGGGTGGACGACTGTTGCTACGGTTGTTGTCGCACAGCGTACTAAAACCTGGAGGCCACATGCTCATCGGAGTGATCATCGCCTGTGAGGTGGCGTTCTGGCTGTTCCTGGTCGCCGGGCTGGTCGCCCGCTACCCGCTGCGGCGGCCCCGCCTGGGCGCCGCGCTGCTGCTCGCGGTGCCCGCCGTCGACCTCGTGCTGCTGGCCGCCACGATGATCGACCTGCGTGGCGGGGGCACCGCCACGTTCGCGCACGGCCTCGCCGCCGCCTACCTGGGCTTCTCCGTCGCCTTCGGGCACAGCATGGTGCGCTGGGCCGACGAGCGGTTCGCCCACCGGTTCGCCGGCGGGCCGCCGCCGCGCCGGGCCCCCCGCCACGGCTGGGCCCGGGCCCGGCACGAGTGGCGGGAGTGGGGCAAGGGCATGCTCGGCTGGGCGGTCGCCTGCGCCGTGCTGCTCGGCGGCGTCGCGCTGGTCGGCGACGCCGAGCGGACCGGTGAGCTGTGGGCCTGGGCCGGTCGGCTCACCCTGGCCATGGCGGCCTGGCTGGTGTTCTGGCCGGTCGCCTACACCGTGTTCCCCAAGCGGGCGCCCCGCGACGTCTGACGCTCACCCCTTACGGCCGGTGGTCGCGATGCCCTCGACGAACCACCATTCTCAGCCGGCGGACGCGTCGGGCCAGGCGGCCCGGACCAGCGCCGGCAGCACCTCGCCGGCCGGCCCCCGCAGGTTGACCGCGCAGACCGCGTCCAGCGGCGTCGGCACCGGGTTGACCTGCACCACCGGCGCGCCGAGGCGGGCCGCCACCAGCGGGATCTCCGCGGCGGGGTGGACCAGGGCCGAGGTGCCGACGGTGAGCAGCAGGTCGCAGCGGGACGCCGCCTCGACCGCCGCCGCCAACGCCGCCTCGGGCAGCGCCTCACCGAACCACACCACGCCGGGCCGGACCGGTGCGGCGCAGTGGGCACAGGCCGGCGGGTCGAGCGGCCCGGCCGGCTCCCCCGCGGCGTCGGGCAGCGGCGCCGGCCGGGCGCACCCGGAGCAGCGGGGCGCGAACAGGCTGCCGTGCAGGCGGACCGGGGCGACGGCGCCGCCCCGCTCGTGCAGGTCGTCGACGTTCTGCGTGACCACCACGGTGTCCGGCAGCCGGGCCTGGATCGCGGCCACCGCCCGGTGCCCCGGGTTCGGCGCGGCACGGCGCACCCCGTGCCGCCGGCCCTCGTACCAGCCCCAGACCAGGGCCGGGTCGGCGTGGAACGCGGCCGGGGTGGCCAACTGCGCCGGGTCGAAGCGCTGCCAGAGGCCGACCTGCGCGTCCCGGAACGTCGGCACGCCGCTCTCGGCCGACATGCCGGCACCGGTGAACACCACCGGCCGGGTCGCGGCGGCCAGCAGCCGGGCCGCCGCGGCGAGGTCGCCGGCGCTCACCCGTCCACCGTCAACCGGACGCCCACCCGGTCGCCCAGCTCGATCCGTTCCGCGCGGCGCACCGCCACCTTGAGCGGCAGCACGTAGCGGCCGTCCTTGGGCCACAGCGACGTCCGCCAGTCGGTGGCGCCGATCCGGACGCCGACCGGGACCATGCCCCAGCCGTAGCTGACCGAGGCGGCAGCGGTCGCCAACGCCGCGCACTGCTCGTCGGGCACGGTGACGAAGTGGTAGGGCGCCGGGCCGCGCCAGAACCACACCTCGCCGCTGAACGCCAGCTCCATCCGCTCAGGATAGGGACGGGGTACGACGTGCCCGGCCCGGCGGGGTGGGGCCAGCCCCACCCGACAACCGGGGTCTGGAGGGCTGGGCCGGCCGGCCGCCGCCTGGCTAGCGTCAGCCCATGACCGTGGACCGACCGTCGTACCTGGCCGGGGCGTTGCGCCGGCGCCGATACCTGCGCTCCGCCTGGCCGTGGCGGGCCCTGGCGTACGCCGTGACCACCCTGCCGGTCGCCGGCGTGCTGGCGGTGGCGGCGGGCGTGCTCGCCGCGCCGCTGCTGCTGGTGGTGAGCGCGCTGCGGCAGGGCCGGCCGGTCGACGTCCCGGTCCTGGTCGTGCTCACCCTGGTGTCGCTGGCCGGGCTCGCCGTCGCCCCGCTGGTCGGCGCGCCGGTGGCGGCGGTCGAGCGGTGGCGGCTCGGCCTGGTCGACCGCCGGCCGGTACGCGCGCCGGGGCGGCGTGGCCCGGCCGCCCGCTGGACCGGCGCCGCCGCCTGGCGGGAGGTCGCGTACGCCGGCTGGCTGGGCACCGTGGTGCCGGTGGCGTACGGCACGTTCGCGCTGCTGGTGCTGCTCGACGCGGCGCTCGTCGCCGGCCCGTGGCTGGCCGGCGGCGAGGACCGGATCGTGCTGGTCTGGGCCACCGTCGACTCCCCGGCCGGGGCGGTCCCGTACGCGGTCGCCGGTGTGCTCGCCGTGCCGGCCCTGGGCTACCTCGCCGGCCTGCTGGTCGCGGGGCAGGCGGCGGTGGCCCGGTGGCTGCTCGACGACGCGCCCGACGCCACCGCGCTGCGCGAGGTGACCCGGTCCCGGGCCCGACTGATGGGCGCGTACGAGGCGGAACGCCGCCGCATCGAGCGGGACGTGCACGACGGCGCGCAGCCGCGGCTGACCAGCCTCACGCTCCAGCTCGGGCTGGCCCGCCTCGACGTGCCGGACGACTCGCCGGCGGCACGACCGCTGGACCTGGCGCACGAGCAGGCCAAGGAGCTGATGGTGACGCTGCGCGGCATCGTGCAGGGCCTCCGCCCGCCGCAGCTCACCGAACTGGGGCTGGCCGGCGCGGTCGGCGACCTGGCGGCCCGCTCGACGGTCCCGGTCACCGTACGCGCGGAGCTGCCCCGCCCGGTGCCGGAGCTGGTCGAGACCACCGCCTGGTACGTGGTCTCCGAGGCGTTGGGCAACGTGGCCCGGCACGCCCACGCGACGCGCGCCGTGGTGCGGTTGACCCGGACCGGCCACCTCCTGGTGGTGGAGGTCGAGGACGACGGCCGGGGCGGCGCCGACCCGGCGCGAGGCACCGGCCTGACCGGGCTCGCCGACCGGGTGGCCGCGGTGGACGGCAGGTTGCTGCTGGCCAGCCCGGCGGGCGGGCCTACCCTCGTGCGGGTGGAGCTGCCGTGCCGTCCGTGATCCGGGTCGTCCTCGCCGAGGACGAGGTCCTGCTCCGGGAGGGTCTGGTCGGCCTGCTGACCCGGTTCGGGTTCGCGGTGGCCGCCGCGGTCGGTTCCGCACCGGCGCTGCTCGACGCCGTCCGCACGCACCGGCCCGAGTTGCTGGTGACCGACATCCGGATGCCGCCGGAGCACCGGGACGACGGCCTGCGCGCGGCGGTCACGCTGCGCGCGGAGCGGCCGGATCTCGCGGTGGTGGTGCTGAGCCAGCACGTGCAGAGCGGGTACGCGGCGGCGCTGCTGGACAGCGGCGACGGCCGGCGGGTCGGCTACCTGCTCAAGGACCGGGTGGCCGACGTCGCCGAGTTCGCCGACACGTTGCGCCGGGTGGCCGCCGGCGGCACCGCGGTCGACCCGGAGGTGGTGCGGCACCTGCTGCGCCGCCCCCGCGACCCGCTCGACGCGCTCTCCCGGCGCGAGCGGGAGGTGCTGGGGCTGGTCGCGGAGGGGCACTCCAACGGCGCGATCGCGGCCCGGCTGCACGTGACCGAGGCGGCGGTCGGCAAGCACGTCGGCAACATCCTGGCCAAGCTGGACCTGCCGCCGGACCAGGACACCCACCGCCGGGTGCTGGCCGTGCTCGCCTACCTGCGCGCCGAAGGTTGACGGGCTACCGCTCCGGGCCGCCGGTCTCGGTCAGGGCGCCGTCGGCCAGCCGCAGCCACCGGTCCACCCCCAGGTCGGCCAGGAACCGCGGGTCGTGGCTGACCACCAGCAGCGCTCCCCGGTAGCCGCCGAGCGCGCCCGCCAACTGGGCCACGCTGTCCAGGTCGAGGTTGTTGGTGGGCTCGTCGAGCAGCAGCAACTGCGGCGCCGGCTCGGCGTTCAGCACGCAGGCCAGGGTGGCGCGCAGCAACTCGCCGCCGGAGAGCACGCGGACCGGCAGGTGCACCCGGTCGCCCCGGAACAGGAACCGGGCCAGCAGGTTCATCCGCTCGGCGTCGGCGAGCCCGGGTGCGAAGGCGGCCAGGTTCTCCGCGACGGTACGCGCCGGGTCGAGCAGGTCCAGCCGCTGCGACAGGTACGCCACCCGCCCCTCGACCCGGGTGGCGGTCCCGGCGGTCGGCTGCTGGTCACCGCTGACCAGGCGCAGCAGTGTGGACTTGCCGGTGCCGTTCGCGCCGGTGAGCGCGATCCGTTCCGGCCCCCGGACGGTCAGGTCGATGCCGTCGAACACCTGACGGCCGGCGTACTCGGCGCACAGCCGCTCGCCGTGGAAGACGGTCCGGCCGGCCGGCACGGCGGTGTCGGGCAGGTCGATCACGATCTTGTCGTCCTGGCGGGCGGCCCGGCTGGCCTGGTCCAGCCGGTGCTGCGCGTCGCCGAGGCGGGCGGCGTGCGTCTCGGCGGCCCGGCCGGCGGAGACCTGGGCGTCCCGCTTCAGGCCACCGGCGACGATCCGGGCCAGCCCGGCGTCGGGCAGGTTACGGGCGGCCGTGGCGGCGCGGCGGGCGGCGCGTTCCCGGGCCTGCTGGAGTTCGCGCTTCTGCCGCTTGAGGTCCTGCTCGGCGCCGCGGACCTGCCGCTGAACCACCTCGCGCTCGGCGCGCACGGCCTGCTCGTACGCGGTGAAGTCGCCGCCGTACCAGCGGAGCTCGTCGGGGGCCAACGCGGCGATGCGGTCCATCTCGTCCAGCAGCGCCCGGTCGTGGCTGGCCACCAGCAGGCAGCCGGTCCAGCCGCGCAGCACCGCCGTCAACCGCTCGCGGGCCGCCTCGTCGAGGTTGTTCGTCGGCTCGTCGAGCAGCAGCACGTCCGGCCGCCGCAGCAGTTGCCCGACCAGCCCCAGGGAGATCACCTGACCGCCGCTGAGCGTGCCCAGCCGGCGGTCCAGGGCCAGCCCGCCGAGGCCGAGGCGGTCCAGCTCGGCGTGGGTGCGCTCCTCGACGTCCCAGTCGTCGCCGACGGCGGTGAAGTGTTCCTCGCGGGCGTCGCCGGCCTCGATGGCGTGCAGCGCGGCGACGGCCCGGTCGACGCCGAGGACCTGGGCGACGGTCTGGTCGACGGCGAACGGCAGGTGCTGGGGCAGGTAGCCGAGCACGCCCCGGACGGTGACCGCGCCGGCCGTCGGGCGCAGCTCGCCGGCGATCAGCCGCAGCAGGGTGGTCTTGCCGCTGCCGTTGGGCGCCACCAGGCCGGTACGGCCGCCGGGCACGGAGAAGGTCAGGTCGGTGAGGACCGGTGTGTCGTCCGGCCAGGAGAAGGAGAGCGCGGAGCTGACGACGTAGGCGTCGGACATGATCAACCTCAGGAGGGAGAGCCGCGGGCGCGGTGCGCCGGCGTGGACAGGGGACGACGAAGGGGGCCGCGGCGACGGCGCGGGATGCGCGCGTCGGCGGCCGTCCGGGGCTCTCACCCGGAGATGTCGTCGTCACCTGCCATGACCACTCCGATCCTCGACGGACCGGTAAACCCTAGCTCACCGAGGGGCCGCCCGGGGCCCGCCGGTGGCGTCGGTCAGGCCGGCCAGGCGTGGCCGATCCCGTCGAGCAGCAGGACCACCCCGCCGGTGGCCGCCTCCCGGTCCCGGGAGATCGCCTGGTACTCCGGCGAGGCGGACCAGCGCTCGAAGTCCTCCCGGCTGTCGAAGGACATGAGCACCACCTTGTCGTGCGGCCAGTCGCCCTCCACCACGCGGGGGGCGGTGTCGGCGGCGAGCAGCCGGCCGCCGTGCCGGGCCAGCACCGGGAGGAAGGCGGCGACGTAGCGGTCGTAGCGCGCCCGGTCGTGGACGGTGAGCTGCGCGAGGGCGTAGACGGTCACCGGGTCAGGCTACCGATCGGTAGACGCGCCCGATGCCCTCCGCGTTCACCGACCGGCGGCGGGCGAGCTGCTGGGGCCGGTGACCAGGGATCGGGGCGCCCGGCCTGGGTAGCCTGGACCCATGATCTTCATCACCGCCAAGTTCCGGGTCCGGCCGTCCGACGCCGACCGCTGGCCGCGGATCGCGGCCGACTTCACCGAGGCGACCCGGGCCGAGCCCGGCTGTCTGTGGTTCGACTGGTCCCGCAGCCTGGCCGACCCCACCGAGTACGTGCTGGTCGAGGCGTTCCGCGACGACGAGGCCGGCGCCGCGCACGTGCAGTCGGCACACTTCCGCGAGGCCCAGCGCACGCTGCCGCCGCACCTGGTCGAGACGCCACGGGTCGTCAACGCGACCGTGCCGCAGCAGGACTGGTCGCGCCTCGGCGAGATGGCCGTGCCGGGCGACGACTGACCCGGGTGCCCGCCGGGCCGGGCGGTCGGTCCGCGCCCGCCCGGCCCGCGCCGGTCACGGGATGCTGAGGCCGTACGCCGCGAGGATCTCCAGGATCGGCTGGTAGTAGCTGGTGCCGCCACTCGTGCAGTTGCCGCTGCCGCCGGAGAGGATCCCGAGCACCGTGCCGGTCGCCGCCACGTAGAGCGGGCCGCCGCTGTCCCCCGGCTCGGCGCAGATGTTCGTGCGGATCAGCCCGGTGACGCTGCCCTCGGCGTAGTTGACTGTCGCGTTCAGTCCGGTGACCGAGCCGCAGCGGACGCCGGTGGTGGCGCCGCTGCGGCAGACCGCCTGCCCGACGTACGCGTTGCCGGCGGCGGAGATGGTCACCTGGCCCGGGTAGGTGTACACGGCACTGGGATGGGTGACCGTGCCGGTGTAGCGGACCACGCCGTAGTCGTTGCCGGGGAAGCTGCTGCCGGTCCGGCTGCCCAGCACCGTGGTGCGGGCGCTGTCGGCGTACCAGGTCGCGCCGAGCGTGGTGCAGTGTCCGGCGGTGACGAAGTACCAGGCGCTGCTGCTGCGGACGTTCACGCCGAGCGAGCAGCGCCCGCCGCCGCTGTAGATCGCCTGGCCGCCGGCGATGAGCGGGCGCAGCCGGCCGGGCTCGTGCCGCAGCACCGCGCCGGATCGGGTGGCGGCGCGGCGCACCGCGGCCAGCGCGGCCCCGCGTACCGTGTCGTCGACGGTGACGGTCAGGCGGCCGGTGGCCGGGTCGTGGCCCCAGGCGGTGCCGACGGTGCGCGCCTCGGCGAGCGTCGACGGCGCCGGTGGCGGCGTCGTCGCGGCGGCACGGGCGGCGGCCGGGGTGGCGGCCAGCAGGGCGGTGAGGACGAGGACGACGAGCGACGGTCGGCGCATCCGGAGGATCCTTCCATCGGTGGAAGTCGATTCCGTTCAGCATCGACCCCGGCCCGCCGGTGTTCAAGCGCCGGCCGCCGTCCGGTGCCGGACAGCGGCGCGACCGGGTCGCCTCGGCATGCCCGGCGCCGAAACTTCCGGAGCCGGCACGCCGATCGGGCCGACCGCCCGAGCCGCATCTTCACGCGCTCGGCCGCCGGCTGCGCCGGGCAAACTCGGGTATCGACGGCGTTAAGTTTTCGGAATGATTCCGGTAGGCTCTCCGGCCAGGGATCTGCTTCGATCGACCCACGGTGGCGGGGAGTCACTCCCCATCCCGCGCGGCCTCCGGGCGGCCGCGCACGAGCCGACACCGTGACGGGCGGTGGTCGGGGCGACCTCCCATTCGCCCAAGCTAGGAAAGGCTTTCACATGGACAAGGTGCTCGCCCGCGACAGCGGAAGCGCGGCAGCCCGGTCGCGTCCGCGTGCCGCGGTGGTGTCGATCGTGGCCGGAGCCGCGGCCGTGGCCGCGACGATCGCGGTGGCGACAAGCGCCAGCGCCGGCACGACGCTCGGCGCGTCGGCGGCGGAACAGGGCCGCTACTTCGGCACCGCGGTGGCCGCGTTCAAGCTGTCCGACAGCACGTACGTCGGCATCCTGAACCGCGAGTTCAACATGGTCACGCCGGAGAACGAGATGAAGTGGGACGCCACCGAGCCGTCCCAGAACCAGTTCAACTACAGCAGCGCCGACCGGATCGTGGCGCACGCCCAGGCCAACGGCATGCGGGTGCGCGGGCACGCGCTGGCCTGGCACTCGCAGCAGCCGGGCTGGGCGCAGAACCTGTCCGGCACCGCGCTGCGCAACGCCATGGTCAACCACATCACCCAGGTCGCCACGCACTACAAGGGCAAGATCTACGCCTGGGACGTGGTCAACGAGGCGTTCGACGACAGTAACGGCGGCCGGCGCGACTCCAACCTGCAACGCACCGGCAACGACTGGATCGAGGTCGCCTTCCGCACCGCCCGCGCCGCCGACCCGGGCGCCAAGCTCTGCTACAACGACTACAACACCGACAACTGGACCTGGGCCAAGACGCAGGGCGTCTACAACATGGTCAAGGACTTCAAGGCCCGCGGCGTGCCGATCGACTGCGTCGGCTTCCAGTCGCACTTCAACAGCGGCTCGCCCTACCCGGGCAACTACCGCACCACGCTGCAGAACTTCGCCGACCTCGGCGTCGACGTGCAGATCACCGAGCTGGACATCGAGGGCTCCGGCAGCACCCAGGCCACCACGTACGGCAACGTGGTCAAGGACTGCCTGGCCGTGGCGCGCTGCAACGGCATCACGGTCTGGGGCATCCGCGACAGCGACTCGTGGCGGGCCAGCGGCACGCCGCTGCTGTTCGACGGCAACGGCAACAAGAAGGCGGCGTACACGTCGGTGCTCAACGCGCTGAACGCCGGTGGCACGACGCCGCCGACCAGCACCCCGCCGACCACGACGCCGCCGACGAGCACGCCGCCCACCACCACGCCGCCCACGTCGGAGCCGCCGTCGACGCCCCCGCCGGCCGGCGCCTGCACCGCGACGCTGACCACCAACCAGTGGCAGGGCGGCTTCGTCACCACCGTGCGGGTCACCGCCGGGGGCAGCCCGCTCAACGGATGGTCGGTGTCGGTGACGCTGCCCTCCGGCTCGTCGGTCACCAACGCGTGGAGCGCGCAGGCCAGCGGCTCCAGCGGCGCGGTGACGTTCCGCAACGTCGACTACAACCGCCAGGTCGGCGCCGGCGGCAGCACCGAGTTCGGGTTCCAGGGGACGGGCACCGCCCCCGCGGGCACCGCGAGCTGCACCGCCGGCTGATCCCTCTCCCCCTGTTCCACGGAAGGAGTGGCTGTCCGGGCCCGGACAGCCACTCCTTCCGTGAATCGAGCGGGGGCGGGGGCGGGGCTGGCGATCGACGCGCCGTTCAGTCCTCCAGCTCGGGGCCGAGCAGGCGCAGCTCCTCGATGTCGGTGGCCGCCTGGAGTTCCCGCAGCACCGCCTCGTCGATCTGGTTGGTGTTGCGCAGCCGGGTCACCTCCCGACGCTTGCGGTCCAGCATCTCCAACTGGAGTCGCCGGGCCAGCTCCCGCTCCCGGTCCGTCGCCTCGTCGCGCGGGTTGCGGACGTCGTCCAGGTGGTCCTGGTAACCGGCGCGGAGCCGCTCCACGGTGCCCGGCGCGACGCCCAGCTCCGCGGCGGTTCCCGGTAGCGCCTCCAGCACCGCCTCGGTGGCCCGGATCCGGGCCACCCGTATCTCGTCCGCGCGCTCCCGGTCGCCGGTCAGGCCGGCCCAGCCCACGACCGCGGGCAGCGTGGTGCCCTGCACCACCATGATCAGCACGATCACCACCACGGTGACGAAGATGATCAGGTCACGTTCGTGCACCGGCGTGCCGGCGTGCGTGGTCACCGGCACGGCCAGCGCCGCGGCGAGCGAGACCGCGCCCCGGAACCCGGCCCAGCCCGCCGCGGTACGCATCCGGGCGTCGAAGTGGCGCGACCGCCGCGACTCCCGCCGGTCCACGCGTTGCAACGCCGAGACCGACAGGTGCACCCAGGCCAGTCGGGTGACCACGACGACCAGCGCCACCAGCACCGCGATGCCGAACGACGCCACCGGCGGGTGGCTGGTGATGCTGCGCAGCGAACGCGGCACCTGCATGCCGAGCAGCACGAACAGGCTGCCGTTGATCATGAAGGTGGAGAGGTCCCAGAACGCGTACGCGGTGACCCGGGAGCGGGCCCGGATCACCCGGGGGCCCGCCCACGACAGCAGCAGGCCGGAGACGACCACCGCGAGCACGCCGCTGGCGTGCACCGCGTCGGCGAGCAGGAACGCGACGAACGGGGTCATGATGCTCAGCCCGCCCTCGCGCATCGCGTCGTCGACGTGTTTGCGGATCAGCACGACCAGCCCGCCGACGAGCAGCCCGGCGGCCACCCCACCCAGCGACTTGCCGACGAACTGCCCGGTCAGCGAGAGCGCCCCGGGCACCTTCCCGCCCGCGATCACGCCCACCGCCACCGCGAACAGCACCAGCGCCGTACCGTCGTTGACCAGGCTCTCCGCGCGCAGCGTGGTGAGGATGCCCCGCGGCATCCGCTTGGCCAGGCCGGCGACGGCGGCGGCGTCGGTGGGCGCCAGGACCGCGCCGAGCACCCAGGCGGCGGCCGGTTCCACCCCGAGGGCCCGGGTGACGTACGCGACCGCGACCATCGTGATGATCACCAGCGCGACGGCCAGCAGCACGATCACCGCGAGGTTGGCCCGGATCTCCCGGAGGCTGATCACCAGGCTCTCCCGGTAGAGGATCGCCGGCAGGAACAGCACCAGCACCACCTCGGGTTCGAGGACCACGTTCTCGAACGGGGGCAGCAGGCCGAGCAGCGCGCCCATGGCGATCAGCAGCACCGGCGGCGCGACGCTGTACCGGCCGCCGATGGTGGTACCGACGAGCACGGTGGCGCCGAGCACGCCGATCAGCACCAGTGCGTCCACGCCGTACCCCCGTCACCGTCCGCCGGAACCACCGTGCCGCACCTCGTGGGCCCGGTGCGGCGGAACGGACCGATCGCTACTCGAAGCGGGACGGGTCGCCGGCGCCCCGGCGCAGGATCTCCGGCTCCGGGCCGGACAGGTCGACCACGGTGGTCGGTTCGAGCCCGCAGTCCCCGGCGTCGACCACGGCCTCGACCAGGTGGTCGAGGCGTTCCTTGATCTCCCAGCCCTGGGTCATCGGCTCCGCCTCACCGGGCAGCAGCAGGGTGCTGGAGAGCAGCGGCTCGCCCAGCTCGGCGAGCAGCGCCTGGGTGACGGTGTGCTTCGGCACCCGCGCGCCGACCACCCGCCGGCGCGGGTCCTGCAACCGGCGCGGCACCTCCGAGGTCGCCGGCAGCAGGAACGTGTAACTGCCCGGGATCACGGACTTGACCTGCCGGAAGACCGCGTTGCTGAGTTTGACGAACTGACCGAGCTGGGCGAAGTCGCGGCACACCAGCGTGAACGGGTGCCGCTCGTCGAGCCGCCGGATCTCCCGGATCCGCTCCACGCCGGCCCGGTTGCCGAGCCGGCAGCCGAGCGCGTAGCAGGAGTCGGTCGGGTAGACGATCACGCCGTCGGACCGGAGCAGGTCCACCACCTGCCGGATCACCCGGGGCTGGGGGTTGTCCGGATGCAGGTCGTAGTACCGCGCCACGCCGGCCAGCCTATGCCCCGTCCCGATCATCCGCAGGTTTGCCGGGGGCCGGTTCCGGAAACAGGTGGGGGCCGTTCACCACAGGGGGGATCGACCATGTCCGAATCCAGCACCGCCCGCGCCGCCGCCCGTCCGGCGGAAGTGACCGACCCACTGCTGTGGGATCTGTCCGCCGCGGTGGCCGACGCGCACCAGCCGGACGAGGATCGGGCGTGCGCCAGCCCGAGCTGCGCCGGCGCGGCCTGGCCGTGCGCCGCCTGGGACACCGCACAGATGGGGCTGAGCGCCGCCTGCCCCGGGTCGTCCGCGACCGACGCGCCACCCACCACCACCCCGCAGCGCCTGGCCCCCGCCGCCTGACCCACCCGCCCCACCCAAATTCCCGGAAAGAGTGACTATCCGGGCCCGGATAGTCACTCTTTCCGGAAAAAAGGGGGCGCTCGTGGGGGTGTTGGTGGGGACGAGAGAGCGCTCTCTTGGGCAACAAAACATTGACGGACGCGTAACCGGAACCTAATCTCGCTTCTCAAGAGAGCGCTCTCTCAGCCGTCGGACCACCATCCGGACACCACCTTCTCCTCTGAAGGGGACCTCCATGACACTCCCCCTGCGGGACGTCTCCCCCGGCGCCGCACCGCCGCCGACCCCGCTCCCGTCCACTCCCCGGCGCCGCCGGGCCATCGCCCTCGCCGCCGCGTCCCTGCTGGCGGCCGGCCTGCTCGGCGTCGTGGTCGGCGGTGGCGGCACCGCCACCGCCGGCACCGTCGGCGCGGGCAGCTACACCGAGACGCTGCCGCCCGGGGCCGTGCTGCCCAGGGGCTGCGGCACGGTCAGCACCAATCCCCGCATCTTCGCCACCGCCGACGCGCCGGCCGGTGCGATTCCCACCAACGACTGGTGGTCCTCGCTGATCTGGAAGCGCAACAACTGCGGGACCAGTGAGAACCTCCAGGCCCACCCGCTGGCGTTCAAGGCCGAGAACAACGGGCTCGGGCTGTCCTACACCACCACACCGGCGATCAGCGGCACCGCGACCGGGGTCGGCGAGTACCACTACCCGTACACCGAGGACGTCCGCGTCGGGGTGGCCGGGCTGGCCGCGCCGGTGGTCAAGGCCGCCGGCTGGACCGACTGGACCGTCACCGCCGACTGGAGCGACGGCAACCGCAGCATGCGGGCCACCATCGGACACGGCCTGCCGTTCAGCTACTACACCGTCACCGGCGGCGGCGCCGCGCAGCTCACCGCCACCGCGACGCCGACCGTGTGGCGCAACTCCGGCGCCACCATCGGCTTCACCGTCAACGGCCACGACTACGTCGCGTACGGGCCGACCGGGTCGAGCTGGACCGTCAACGGTGCCGGCATCAGCTCCACGCTGGCCGGCAAGGGCTACTTCTCGGTGGCGGTGCTGCCCGGCGGCGCGGACAAGGCGGCCCTGGCCGACACCTACGGCCGGTACGCCCACGCGCACGTCACCGGCACCCGGATGAGCTACGCCTACGACCCGGCGACCGGCTCGGTGCGCACCACGTACGCGTTCACCACCACGCCCCGCGAGGGCACCGAGACGAAGACGGTGGTGGCGCTCTACCCGCACCAGTGGCGCAGCCTCACCGGCGCCACGCCGATCACCCCGACGTACGTCTCGCCCCGCGGCGCCATGCGGGTGCTCGCCGGCGTGCCGTCGTTCACCACCACCATGCGCTTCACCGGTGTGCTGCCCGAGGTGCCGGCCGTCGGCGACGCCGCCGGCGCGGACCTGAGCACGGTCACCAACTACCTCAACGCCGAGCTGGCCAACCCGGAGGGGATCAGCGGCAAGGACACCTACTGGGCCGGCAAGGGCCTCGGCCGGGCCGCCCGGATCGCCGAGATCGCCGACCAGCTCGGGATCACCACGGTCCGTGACGCGGCCGTGGCGGCCATGAAGACCCGGCTCACCAACTGGCTCACCGCCGGCTCCGGCGAGACCGGCCAGCTCTTCTACTACGACCGTAACTGGGGCACGCTGATCGGCTACCCCGCCTCGTACGGCTCCGACGAGGACCTCAACGACCACCACTTCCACTACGGCTACTTCGTCGCCGCGGCGGCCACGGTGGCCAAGTTCGACCCCGGCTGGGCCGACGACACCCGCTACGGCGGCATGGTCGACCTGCTCATCCGCGACGCCAACAACTACGACCGGGCCGACGGGCGCTTCCCGTACCTGCGGGACTTCGACATCTACGCCGGCCACGACTGGGCCTCCGGCCTGGCGCCGTTCTTCGCCGGCAACAACCAGGAGTCCTCCTCGGAGGGGATGAACTTCGCCAACGCCCTGATCCAGTGGGGACAGGCCACCGGCGACACCGCCGTCCGGGACGCCGGCGTCTACCTGTGGACCACGCAGTCGGCGGCCATCTCGGAATACTGGTTCGACGTGCACGACGAGAACTTCCCGGCCGGCTTCGGGCACAAGACCGTCGGCATGGTGTGGGGCGACGGCGGCGCGTACTCCACCTGGTTCTCCTCCGCGCCGGAGATGATCCAGGGCATCAACATGCTGCCGATCACCGGCGGCCACCTCTACCTGGGCGACCACCCCGAGTACGTCAAGGCCAACTACGCCGAGCTGCTCACCAACAAGAACGGCCCGCCGACGGTGTGGCAGGACATCATCTGGGAGTTCCTGGCGCTCGGCGACGGCGACGAGGCGTTGCGCAACTTCCGGGCCAACAGCACGTTCGCCAGCGAGGAGGGCGAGAGCAAGGCGCACACGTTCCACTGGATCCGCAACCTGGCCGCGCTCGGCAACGTGGACACCACGGTCACCGCGAACCACCCGCTGGCCAAGGTGTTCCGCAAGGGCACCGCACGCACCTACGTGGCGTCGAACATCACCGCCGCGCCGCTGACCGTCACGTTCTCCGACGGCACCCGGCTCACCGTGCCGGCCGGGAAGACCGCCACCTCCGGGGCGTACACCTGGAGCGGCGGCAACGCCACCGGCGGCGTGACCGTGCCGACCGGTCCCCCGCCGACCGGCACGCCGACGCCCACCCCGACCACCCCGACGCCCACCCCGACCACCGCCAGCCCGACGCCGACCAGCCCGAGCCCCAGCCCGAGCCCCTCGACGCCGACGCTGGAGCCGACCCGCTACCTGGCGGCCGGCGGCGGGCTGGACGGCACCGCCGGCCCGGCCGGCACGGTCACCGTCGTCGCCGCGAACGGCAACCACGACGGGACGCCGACCAGCCCGCGGGTCTTCACCGCCACCGGGCTGACCGGCACGTACACCGGCGGGGCCACCGCCTTCGACCTGGGCGTCGACGCCGGCATCGCGGTCGGCAACGGCGTCCAGGCCCGGGTCTCGTACGACCTGACCGGTGACGGCAGCTTCGACCGGGTGGAGACCTACCGGTACTTCGCCACCGACCCGATCGTCGGGTTCGAGCGCTACCGCCAGACCCAGGGCCTGGCCTCGGCCACCGGCGCGCTGGGCAACCTGGCCGGTGGCACGGTGAAGGTCGAGGTGTGGAACGCCATCGGCAACAACCCCACCACGGTCGGCACCGGCGACCGCTCGACGATCACCCTGCCCTACTCCAGGTGACCGAGGACCGGCGCCCCGACCCGTCGACGGGTCGGGGCGCCGGCCGTCACGGCCAGCGGCTGGCGGTGGCCTCGAACAGCTCCGGGTCGCTGGCCACCGGGATGACACAGACGAGGTGACCGCCGGGGGCGCGCAGCACGTGGCAGTCCTGCCAGCGGGAGACCGGGGTGGCGCCCAGCCCGCGCAGCCGCTCGACCTCGGCGGGCACGTCGTCGGTTTCGATGTCGAGGTGGTGCCGGGGCGTGTCGTCCACCGCCTGCACGGCGGTGACCAGGCCCGGCACCACGTCGGCCAGGCCGGTGAACTCGGGCTCCGACGGGTCGGTGCGCACCTCGGCGCCGAGCGCGGCGGACCAGAACGCGCTCACCTCCCCGGCCGACTCCTTCGGCGCGTCGATGATCAGGGCGTACAGGCGGGACCGGTGCATCGCCCGAGCCTAGACACGATCGCCGTGCCCGGCAGCCCCGCCGGATCCGACGGTGGCCTCGGCCAGCAGCTCCAGCAGGTGCCGGTACGGCTGCCCGGTGGCCCGCGTCAGGCCGATCTCGCAGGTGCGGTTCACCGAGGCGTACCCGTCGAACGGCCGGGCCGTGACGGCGGCGGCCTCGGCGCGGGTCGCCGACGCGGTCAGCTCCGGGTGCAGCAGACCCCGGTCGCCGGCGAAGCCGCAGCACTGCCAGCCCTCCGGGACCACCACCTCGTCGGCGACCGCCCGGGCCACCGCGAGCACCGCGTCGTCCAGGCCCAGCCGCACCGACGAGCAGGTCGGGTGCAGCGCCAGCGAGCCCAGCCGGTGGCGCACGGTCAGCCGCGGCAGCAGCGTGGTGGCCGTGAACTCCACCGCGTCGACCACGCGGAGCCCGCCGGCGTCGGCGAGCAGCCGGTCGAAGCCCTCGGTGCAGGAGGCGGCGTCGCTGACCACCGGCAGCGCGCCGTCCCGGCTGGCCGCCCGCAGCACCGCCGGCACCCGGTCCCGCACCGCCCGCCACCCGTCGGTGAGGCCCTTGGACGACCAGGGGGTGCCGCAGCACAGGTCGCCGACGCCATCCGGCACGAGCAGGCGTACGCCGGCCCGGTCGGCGAGGGTGCGCAGCGCGTCGGCCACGCCGGTCCCGCCCTCGGCGGGGGCGAACAGCGTGCCGAGGCAGGACGGGACGAAGACCGCGTCCGGCTCGTCGGCCGGGTGCGGCCGACGGGGCGTGCCGCCGCGCGGCAGGTCCCGCCGCCACTGCGGCACCCGCTCGGCGCCCAGCACGGCGCGGGCCGCCCGGGTGGCCGCCTCGGGCAGCGCCGGCGGTAGCGCGCCGGCCAGGTCCAGCCCACGGGCCATGCCCCGGGTGGTGGCGCCCCAGCGGCGGGCCGCGCCGCGCCAGCCGGCCCGCGTCGCCCGGCCCTGCTCCTCGGCGCGCAGTCGCTTGACCAGGTCACCGGTGTTGATCAGCACCGGGCAGGCGGTGGCGCACATGCCGTCCACGGCGCACGTCTGTACCGCGTCGTAGTCGTACGCGTCGGTCAGCTCCCGGGCCAGCGCGGCGTCGCCGGCGGCCTCGGCGGCGACGATCTCCCGGCGCAGCACGATGCGCTGCCGGGGCGTGGTGGTCAGGTCGCGGCTGGGGCAGACCGGCTCGCAGTAGCCGCACTCGACGCAGCGGTCCACCTCCTCCTCGACGGTCGGCACGGTCTTCAGGTGCCGCAGGTGCACCGTCGGGTCGTCGCTGAGCAGCACGCCCGGGTTGAGCACCCCGTGCGGGTCGCAGAGCGTCTTCAGCTCCCGCATCACGTCGTACAGCTCGTCGCCGAACTGTCGGCGCACGTACGGGGCCATCACCCGGCCGGTGCCGTGCTCGGCCTTGAGCGTGCCGCCGTGGCCGAGCACCAGGTCGACCAGTTCCTCGGTGAAGTCGGCGTAGCGGGCCGGGGCCGCGCCGTCGGCGAACCGCTCGTTGAGCATGAAGTGCAGGTTGCCGTCCTTGGCGTGCCCGAAGATCACGCTGTCGGCGTAGCGGTGGTGGCCGAACAGGTCGGCCAGCGCCGCGCAGGTGTCGGCGAGCGCCGCCACCGGCACCGCGATGTCCTCCAGCAACGCGGTGGTGCCGGACGGGCGGGCGCCGGCCACCGCCGCGTACAGCCCCTTGCGGATGTGCCACAGCGCGGCCCGGGCGGCGGGCTCGCCGCTGAGCCGGGCCGGGGTGGTCAGCGGCAGGTCGGCCAGCACCGGGCCGGCGGCGGCGACCCGGTCGGCCAGCGCGTCCGGCGCGGACTCCTGCCACTCCACCAGCAACGCGGCGTGCCCGCGCACGGTCAGGGCGCGCAGCGCATCGTCCGCCTTCGGGTCGCGCTGGGCCACCCGCAGCGCGGCGGCGTCGAGCAGTTCGACCGCCGCCGGCCCGGCGGCGACCAGCGCCGGCATGGCGGCCATCGCCGCGTTGAGGGTGTCGAAGACCAGCAGGCCGGTCGCGGCGTGCCGGTGCACGGGTACGGTGCGGAACGTCGCGGACGCGACGAACGCGAGCGTGCCCTCGCTGCCCACCACCAGCCGGGTGAGCAGGTCGGCCGCGTCGTCGTGGTCGAGGAACGCGTTGACGCCGTACCCCATGGTGTTCTTCATGGCGAACTGGGCGCGGACCCGGCGCACCGAGTCGGGGTTGCCGCGGACCCGGTCGCGCAGCCGTAGCAGGCCGGCGTGCAGCGCCGGCTCGGCGGCGCGCAACCGGGCGTCGGCGTCCGGGGCGCCGGTGTCCAGCACGGTGCCGCTGGGCAGCACCAGCACCAGCGACTCCAGCGTGCGGTAGGTGTTGGCCTCGGTGCCGCAGGTCATGCCGCTGGAGTTGTTGGCGACCACGCCGCCGACCGTGCAGGCGGACTCGCTGGCCGGGTCCGGGCCGAGCCGGCGGCCGTGCGGCGCGAGCCGCGCGTTGACCTGCCGCAGCACCACGCCCGGCTGCACCCGCACCCGCCGCCCGTCGTCGAGCACCGTCAGGTCGCGGAAGTGCCGGCGGACGTCGACGAGCAGCCGGTCGGTGACCGCCTGGCCGCTGAGGCTGGTGCCGCCGGAGCGGAACGTCAGCGGGGTGCCGGAGCGGCGGCTCTGCGTCAGCAGCGCGGCGACCTGGCCGGCGTCGGCCGGGGTGGCCACCGCGCCGGGGTGCAGCAGGTAGTGCGACGCGTCGTGGGCCAGCCGCAGCCGGTCCGCGGCCCGGGTGCTCACCCCGCCGGGCACCGCCGCCTCCAGCCCGGCCCGGACCGACGCGCTCAACTCTCCCATGATCACCAACCTCCCGACCCCACCCTAATCCCGTCCCCGGTCCGCCCCGGTCGGTCGGGCGGGTCGCCGCCGGCGGTGAGGCAGGACAGGACGCGGCGCTGGAACGCGCGGGCGGCCGGGCCGGCCGGGGGCGGGGCGCCGCGGCGGGCGGCGATCGACGCCCGGATCAACGCGGCGTCCGGGTCGGTGGCGGCCACCCGCAGGCCGGCGTCGACCTTGCCCAGCCAGACCCCGTCGCGGTGGCGCACCAGCGCGCGGCAGGCCCCGAGCACCGCGTCCTCGGCGCCCGGCGCCGGCCCGTCGCCGGGCGGCGTGGGCCGCGCCAGCCACCAGCGCAGCGCGTCCACCAGCAGCGCCCGTAGCGCCGCCGGGGACGGGTCGGCGAAGACGTCGGCGGCGGGTGCGCCGAGCAGGGCCAGGCCGGACTGGCGCAGGATGCTGCGGTCCAGCGCGTACCAGAACCGCCCGTCGGCGGCGGGCCGGTCGGCCGGGTCGAACGTGGCCCGGAACGCCATCGCGGCGCCGGTGTTCAGCTCCACCTCGAAGCCCGGCTCGGGCGTGCCGGAGGCGGCCACGTCCCGCCGGTAGACGACCAGCTCCAGGCCGCGCGCCGGGCAGGGCAGCGCCTCGTGCCGCAGCCGGTCCACCAGCGCCCGCTTCGCGGCGGCCGGGACCGGGCCGGCGACCAGCAACGCCACGTCCACGTCGCTCCGCCCCGGATGGTAGGCGCCCAACCCGACCGAACCGGCCGCGTACCCGCCGGTCAGGTCGTCGCCGAGCACGCCGCGGGCACGCTCGACCAGGTCGGTGAGGTAGTCGCGGACGTCGTCACGCATGCCGGCATCCTGCCCGGCGCGGTTGCCGGCGTCGACGGCCGGGTCAGTCCTCCGGCTCCGGGCAGCAGACCGTCAGCCCGCCCGGCACCACCTTGACCTTGAGCCGTTTCGCCGTCCCCCGCGCGCCGCCGTCCAGCTCGTACGTCTTCGGCGCGGCGAACCGTACGGTGATCTTCCGACCCCGGGTGATCCGCACGAACGGCGACTCGTCGGAGCGCCCGGCGGCCATCCGCCCCAGCGTGCGGGCCCAGTCCACGGCGCCGCTGGCGGTGGCGACGCCCACCTCGAGCGCGCCGTCGTCGGGCCGGGCGTCGTCGAAGGCCGGGATGCCGCCGGTGATGGTGCCGACGTTGCCGAACAGCACGCAGCTCGCCTCGCCGTCGAACCAGTCGGCGCCGTCCACCCGGACGCGGGTGCGCACGCACTCGCCGCGCACGTGCCGCAGCCCGGTCCAGACGTAGGCGACCCGGCCGAGCCGGCTCTTGAGCCGGCGGTCCGCGTCGCGGATCAGGTCGCCGTCGAACCCGGCCCCGGCCATCACCGCGAAGTGCTCCCCGTTGATCCGGCCGAGGTCCAGGCGGCGGCGCGGGCCGTGCAACGCGACCCGGACCGCCTCGGGCAGGTCGGCCGGGATGCCGAGGTTGACGGCGAAGAGGTTGGCGGTGCCGGCGGGCAGGATGCCCATCGGCACGTCGGTGCCGGCCAGCGCGTCGGCACACCGTTGCACCATGCCGTCGCCGCCCCAGACCAGCACCAGCTCCGCGCCCTCGTCGAGGGCCGCGCGGACCCGCTTCGGCGCCTTGCGGCTCTTCGGCACCTCGTACCAGAGCAGCCGGCCGACGCCGGCGCCGACGAGGCGGGCGCGCAGCTCGTCCAGGCCGCCGCCGAAGGTCTTCTTCCGGTGGGCCACGACCGCGATCACGCCCGTGCGGGTCGGGCGGTCGGTGGTGCTCGTTCTCATGGCGCCCTCGTACCCGGAGCGCGCCCGGCCCACGCCTGCCACCGTGACCGGCCCGGCCGCTCGTT
Organism: Micromonospora sp. NPDC049240; assembly: GCF_040647835.1. NCBI lineage: Bacteria > Bacillati > Actinomycetota > Actinomycetes > Micromonosporales > Micromonosporaceae > Micromonospora > Micromonospora sp. NPDC049240. The sequence goes on along the minus strand of NZ_JBEZCX010000030.1, from coordinate 4,954 downwards.
CACGCTGAATCTATGTGCACAGGCTGCGTAGAGCGGCAATCCTCGCATCTCGGACCGACCATCGTCCACGGACGACAATGTTCACCCTGATCAGGGGCTATTGAAGATCATGGCTTCCTGAATTCGCGTCGACGGCCGACTGTCCGGCAGTTGTCGGTTGCCCCGGTCACCCATTGCTCCCGGCTCGCGCGCCGTGTGATTGTGCACCCAACGAGCCGCCGACCCCCGACGGCCCGGACGGTCGATCTGTCGACCCGGAGCCACGCCGGCAGCTCCGGTGACCGACCGTCACCCCGCCTCGCACCATCGCGCCGCCCGTCCCCACCGGGCTCCGTGCGGCGCGCCTAGGAACAGGAGCACACCCTCTTGAAGCTCTCACCCCGCCTCGCCGCGCTCACCGGCGCGGCCGCGGCCGGCGTGCTGGCCGCCGGCACCGCCGCGGCCGTGCAGGCCGCGCCCCCCGGGCCCGCCGCCCCGAACCCCGCCCAGGCCCGCGCGACAGCCGCCGACTCGGCCCGCGCGCTGGTCGCGAACCGTCCCGCCTACCTGCAGGCCGGCTCCGACGACGCGTTCGTGCAGAAGCCCGTCATCTCCTCCGAGGGCACCCAGTACGTGCCCTACGAGCGGACCTACCGGGGCCTGCCGGTGGTCGGCGGCGACTTCGTGCTCGCCACCGACGCCGCCGGCAACCTGAAGTACGCCTCGGTCGCCCAGCAGCGGCCGATCGGTGCGCTCGCCACCACCCCGAAGCTGACCTCGGCCGCCGCCGCGAAGACGGCGCGCGCCCAGCTCAAGACCGTCAGCGCGGTCGAGGGCACCACGCTCGTGGTCTACACGCTCGGCGCCAGCCCGACGCTGGCCTGGGAGACCACCGTGCGCGGCACCGGCGCGGACGGCGCCAGCCGGCTCACCGTGGACGTCGACGCCCGCACCGGCGCGGTGCTGCGCAAGCAGGAGCACATCGTCGCCGGCACCGGCACCGGCGCCTGGAACGGGCCCAGCCCGCTGACGCTGAACACCACCCAGTCGGGCAGCACGTACACCATGAAGGACCCGACCGTCACCAACCTCAGCTGCCAGGACGCCGCGAACAACACCACGTTCAGCGGCACCGACGACGCCTGGGGCAACGGCACCGGCACCAACAAGGAGACCGGCTGCGTCGACGCGCTGTTCTCCGCCCAGACCGAGCACAAGATGCTCAACCAGTGGCTGGGCCGCAACGGCGCCGACGGCAACGGCGGCTACTGGCCGATCCGGGTGGGCCTGAACGACCAGAACGCCTACTACGACGGCACCCAGGTCCAGATCGGCAAGAACACCGCCGGTCAGTGGATCGGCTCGCTCGACGTGGTGGCCCACGAGATCGGCCACGGCATCGACGACCACACCCCCGGTGGCATCTCCGGCGGCGGCACCCAGGAGTTCGTGGCGGACACGTTCGGCGCGGCCACCGAGTGGTTCGCCAACGAGCCGTCCAGCTACGACGCACCGGACTTCCTGGTCGGCGAGAAGATCAACCTGGTCGGCTCCGGCCCGATCCGGAACATGTACAACCCGGGGGCGCTCGGCGACCCGAACTGCTACTCCAGCAGCGTCCCCGGTGGCGAGGTGCACGCCTCCGCCGGGCCGGGCAACCACTGGTTCTACCTGCTGGCCAACGGCAACAGCCCGACCAACGGGCAGCCGTCCAGCTCGACCTGCAACGGCGGCAGCGTGACCGGCCTGGGCATCCAGAAGGCCATCAAGATCATGTACAACGCGATGCTGCTGAAGACCTCGTCCTCGTCGTACCTGAAGTACCGCACCTGGACGCTCCAGGCGGCGAAGAACCTCTACCCGAGCGGCTGCACCGAGTTCAACACCGTCAAGGCGGCCTGGGACGCGGTCAGCGTGCCGGCGCAGTCGGGTGACCCGACCTGCTCCGGCGGCGGCACCCCGACGCCCACGCCGACCACCTCCACCCCGCCGTCGGGCGGCTGCTCCGGCAACAAGCTGGCCAACCCCGGCTTCGAGTCGGGCAACGTGAACTGGACCGCCTCGTCCGGCGTCATCACCACCGACAGCGGCCAGGCCGCGCACGGCGGCTCGTACAAGGCGTGGCTCGACGGCTACGGCTCCTCGCACACCGACACGCTCAGCCAGTCGGTCAGCATCCCGGCCGGCTGCCGGGCCACGCTGAGCTTCTGGCTGCACGTCGACAGCGCGGAGTCCACCACGAGCACCGCGTACGACAAGCTGACCGTCAAGGCCGGCAGCACCACGCTGGCGACCTACTCCAACCTGAACAAGGCCACCGGCTACGTGCAGCGGTCCTTCGACATCTCGTCGCTGGCCGGCACCACCGCCACCATCTCGTTCAGCGGCGTGGAGGACGCCTCCCTCCAGACGTCCTTCGTCGTCGACGACACCGCGGTCAACCTGAGCTGACCGCAGCGCGAGCGGCCGGTCGTCATCCTCGGAGACGGCCGGCCGCTCCGTCGTCTCCGGTGACCGGCTGCCGCCGGTCAGGCCGGACGGACGGGCGGACGGGCGGATGGGCGGCGCGGGGCGCTGAGCGCCGATCAGACCGGACGGACGAGCGGCACGGGTCAGGCCGGACGGACGGGCGGGGCGGGGCGCTGACCGCCGATCAGACCGGGCGTGCGGCGCGGGACGCGGCGGCGCGGTCGCGGCGGATCCGCGCGGCCACCTCGTGCATCGTCGCGCTGAACAGCTCCGCCTGGTCGGGCAGCCCGCCGAGCCGGGCGGCGAGCGCGTCGGCGTCCGCCCGGGCCGAGGCGCTGACCTGAGCGTCCAACTCGGCGAGCGCGGCGTTGACGGCGGCGACGACGTGCCCGCAGAGCGCCTCCAGCGGTTCCCCGGCCAGCTCCGGGTCGACCGCGACGGAATCCAGCCGGCCACCCTGGACGGCGACCGCGCGGACCCGCCCGCCGGCCGCGACGCCCTCGGCCCGCAGCAGGTCGCCCGGCTCGCCGTCGGCGTGCACGGTGGCCCGGGACCGCATCGCGGCCAACGCCTGCTGCGTGCGGGTCAGCAGCTCGTCGAGGCTCGCGGCGGCCGAGAACGCATCGTTGGTCATATCCGCGCTTTCTTCACGTCTTAGCCAAGCACCCGTGACCATAGCAACCGGCGGCGACGGAACCCGGTCACCGGCCACCCCGGCCGGTCACCGGCGCCCCGAGCAGCACGGACGCCGACGGCCCGGCGTGTCGCGGGACGGCGGACGCCGGGCGGGCCGCGGCGTTACCGTGGGCGGGACCGGACAAGATCGCGCGAGGAGCGGGTGGATGACCGACCACGGACCCGAGCTGGCCTTCGGCAGCTTCCTCACGCCGGCCGCCGGGCAACCCGAGCAGGTGGTGGCGCTCGCCACGCTCTGCGAGCGGGCCGGGCTGGACCTGGTCACGTTCCAGGACCATCCCTACCTGCCGGCCTTCCTGGACACCTGGACGCTGATGTCGTACGTGGCCGCCGCCACCGACCGGATCCGCCTGGCCGGCAACGTGCTCAACCTGCCGCTGCGCCAACCGGTGGTGCTGGCGCGCAGCGTCGCCAGCCTGGACCTGCTCACCGGCGGCCGGGTCGAACTGGGGCTCGGCGCGGGCGCGTTCTGGGACGGGATCGAGGCGGCCGGCGGGCGGCGGCTCTCCCCCGGCGCGGCGGTCGACGCGCTCGACGAGGCGATCCGGGTCATCCGCGCGGTGTGGGACGCCGACCGGCGCGACATGATCCGCCTGCCCGGCGAGCACTACCGGGTGGTCGGGGCGAAACGCGGGCCGGCCCCGGCGCATCCGGTGGGCATCTGGGTGGGCGCGTACAAGCCGCGGATGCTGCGGCTGGTCGGGCGCGCCGCGGACGGCTGGCTGCCGTCGCTGTCGTACCTGCCGAACGGGCCGGACGACCTGCCGGCGCTCAACGCGCTTGTCGACGACGGCGCGCGGGCCGCCGGCCGGGACCCGGGCGCGATCCGCCGGATGCTCAACGTCAACGGCACGTTCGCCCGCTCGTCCACCGGCTTCCTCGCCGGGCCGCCGGAGCAGTGGGTGGAGGAGCTGGCCGGGCTCACGCTGGCGCACGGCATCACCACGTTCATCCTCGCCGGTGACGAGCCACGCGCCATCCAACTCTTCGCGCAGGAGGTGGCGCCGGCGGTGCGGGAGCTGGTCGCCGCCGAGCGCACCACGCCCGGCAGCGGCGCCCGGGCCGTCGCCGGGGAGCAGGCCACGACCGGCGGTCCGACCGCGCTCGCGGTCACCCCCACCCCCGACCCCGGGGTACGCCTGAGCGCGCGCCGCCCCTGGGACGAGTCGACCCGGCCGACCGCCCCGCCGGCGCCGGCCGGTCAGGTCTACCCGGCCGGCGGGCAGGCGGCCGGACAGCACCTGGTGGACGTGCACGACCACCTGCGCCGGGAGCTGGCCCAGGTGCGCGACCTGCTCGACCAGGTCAGGCGCGGCGCGGTCTCGCCCGGTGGGGCGCGGGCCGCGCTGAACGAGATGACCATGCGGCAGAACAACTGGACGCTGGGCGCCTACTGCGCGGCCTACTGCACCGTGGTGACCCAGCACCACGGGCTGGAGGACGCCTCCATCTTCCCGCACCTGCGCCGGGCCGACGGCGGGCTGGCGCCGGTGCTGGACCGCCTGACGGAGGAACACGTGGTGATCCACGACGTGGTGGAGAGCGTGGACCGGGCGCTGGTGGAACTGATCCGCTCCCCCGGCGACTTCACCGAACTCCAGGACGCGGTGGACCTGCTCACCGACACGCTGCTGTCGCACCTGTCGTACGAGGAGCACCAGATCGTCGAGCCGCTGGCCCGCTACGGCTTCTTCCCCGGCCAGCTGTGAAAGGAGGGGCCCCGGAAAAATCAACCGCAGGGAGACGGGGGGCCCCGGCGGCGCGGTCGGGGGGGGGGCGCGGCGCGTGGGCGCGGGGGCGCCGAGGGGCG
>NZ_JBEZCX010000029.1:0-72720 GCF_040647835.1 Micromonospora sp. NPDC049240 | reverse complement strand
GGCCCAGGTCGTACGCGCGTCCACTCGCTGGTGGGCGGATCAGGTGCCCCGCCGCGCGGGCCACCCCACCGAGGGCTGGCTCATGGCCCCGTGACGTCCATCGCCATGTCACGTCCGGCAGCGTGCCGGTGCACGTCCTCCGGAAGATTGCCGGTCACGGCTCGCTGATGGGTGTCTTCGTATCTCACCGGTTCGAGGTCCCGGAGGGTCCCCAGCGGGAGCCTCGCCTGATCGCGCGCTGAGCGAACTCCACGAGATCCGCGCAGTCCCCACGGCACCGCGTACGCCTTGACGAAAACCTTTTCGGCAGCGATGGTTGTCGATGCATTGACGGTTACGAACCTGTTTCGAGCATCCCGGGGTGGCGGTCGGCCGGAGCCGCCACGCCGGCCGAGAGGAGAACCATGGCTTCATCGAGAAGCGGCGTACGGCTGGCGGTCGCCCTGACCGCCACGCTGGCCGCCACCGCCGGCGCGGCCCTCGTGGTCACCGGGGCGCAGGCCGCCCCGGCCGGTTGCCGCGTCGACTACCGGGTGACCAGCCAGTGGTCCGGCGGCTTCGGTGCCGACGTGACGGTCACCAACCTCGGCGACCCGGTCAACGGCTGGACGCTTGTCTGGTCCTACCCGGCCGGGCAGACGGTCGCGCAGGCGTGGAACGCGAGCGTCAGCCAGCGCGGTAGCCGGGTGACCGCGACGAATGCCGCCTACAACGGCTCGCTGGGCACCGGCGCCGCGGCGTCGTTCGGCTTCAACGGCGCCTTCACCGGCTCCAACCCGGCGCCCACCTCGTTCACCCTGAACGGCACGACGTGCACCGGCGCGCCGGGCACCCCGACACCGACCACGCCCGCGCCGACCACCCCGGCCCCCACCCCCACCTCCGGTCCCACCACGCCACCCCCCACCTCCGGCTGGAACCCGCCGGCGAACCTGGTCGGCCCGCTCGACCAGGTGTGGCGGCACGTGGAGCAGACCTACAACAACGGCAACCCGCTCGGCTTCCGCAACTACGGCTGGGACCAGCTCTTCGCGAACCGGGGCGCGATCAACTACTGCGTGCGGTGGGACTCGTCGGCCACCGTGACAGCCGCCCAACGCGACCAGGTCCAGGCCGCCCTGGCCCGCCAGTACAAGAAGTGGATGAACGTGATGGCCGGCCACAACGGCTTCCCCTACCGCGATGTGCCGGTGAAGGTGGTCGGCTGGGCGGTGCGGGACCGCAACCAGTTGCAGTGGTCGGACAACTCGGTCGACATCTACGTCAACAACATCCGGGAGAACGCGCCGCAGTGCAGCGAGCCGTGCGGCCGGTACTTCAACCAGAACGGCCAGTACCCGAACTGCCCGGGCGGCGCCACCCATCACTACGACCACTCGCTCTGGCTGACCGACGGGTTCGGCGGCGGCGCCGGCGGCGACTGGGGGCAACGGGTCGGTCGCGAGTACTTCATGGGCAACCTCGGCAGCGACAACATCCACATCCTGCTGCACGAGATCGGCCACACCTACGGCCTCGACGACTTCTACGACTGGGATCCGCTGCCGGGCCAGGGCTTCATCATGAAGGCCGGCAGCGCCACCACGATCACCGAGTTCGACATCTGGATGCTGCGCGACTGGTGGCGGCACCTCAAGAGCCGATACGGCTACTGACGAAGGAGGTCAGCCGATGCGTACCCGAAGGAGTTCCTTCCGTCTCGCGGCGACGGCGCTCGCCGTGGTCCTGGTCGGCACCGGCGTGGCGACCGGCGGCACCGGCCACGCGGCCGCCGCCGGGTGCCGGGTCGCCTACGCGGTCAGCTCCCAGTGGTCGGGCGGGTTCGGCGCGAACGTGACGGTCACCAACCTGGGCGACCCGATCAGCGGCTGGACGCTGCGCTGGTCGTTCACCGCCGGGCAGACCGTCACCCAGGCGTGGAACGCCACCGTGACGCAGAGCGGCGCCACGGCCACCGCGACAAACGTCTCCTACAACGGCGATCTGGGCACCGGCGCGTCCGCGTCGTTCGGCTTCAACGGAGCGTGGAACAACGCCACCAACCCGGTCCCGGGCACGTTCACGGTCAACGGCGTCACCTGCACCAGCGGCACGTCGCCGACCCCGACCGCCAACCCGACACCCACGCCGACCGCGACGCCTCCCCCGCCCGGTGGCACGCCGCCGGTCCGCACCGTACGCGTCTACTGGCTCAAGCCCTCCGACGTCGGGTACGACAAGCGGTGGCCGGACGGGATCGCCGCCGTCATGCGGGAGGCCCAGCGCTACTACAAGCAGGAGCTGGGCCGGACGTTCACCCTGAACAGCCCGGTGGTCGAGGTGGTCGACGGCGACCACGTCAGGTCCTGGTACGAGAACACCCCCAACGGCTCCGAGCGGTACTGGTGGTCGGTGTTCAACATGCAGCAGGAACTCATGCGCAAGCTGAGCCTGCGCTCCCCGGACAACCGCTGGATCAACGTGGGCGAGATCAGCGCCGAGGGTCCGGGCGCCGGGGGTGGCGGCGGCGGTGGCTGGGTGATCCTGTGCCAGCACGACGCCGACGGCGCCGCCGGTGTGAACGGCCCGATGAACCGCTGGTACGGCGGCATGGTGCACGAGCTCGGCCACGCGCTCGGCCTGCCGGACTCCACCTCGACCGACGGCACCCCGATGTCGGCCTCGTTCTACAACTACCCCGACACGCACTTCAGCCAGGCCCAGAAGGACCAGATCCTCGCCGGCCCGTACGGCGCCTTCCTGTCCTGACGCCCGCCGGCCGGCCCGACCCCGGACGGGTCGGGCCGGCCCAGGTCGGACCGCCGTTCACGCCAGGGGCGCGACCGGCAGCCGGCCCGGCCCGGTGGGGGCGACGACCGCGCCGAGGTCACCCGCCGGGCCGGTGGAGTCGCGCACGACCAGGCGTCCGGGGTGCCGGACGACGCCGCGTGCGGGGTTGCCGTCCAGGGCGGCGAAGAGGTACCTGACCGCCGCGGCGCCGAGCTGTTCGAGGTTGAGGTCCACGGTGGTCAGCGGCGGCCGGCAATCGGTGGCGAAGACCTCCCAGTTGTCGTACCCGACGATGGCCACGTCCTGGGGCGTGCGCCGGCCGAGGTCGCGCAGGGCCTCGATCGCGCCGGTCGCGATCTGGTCGTTGCCGCAGAAGATGGCGTCGGTGTCCGGTGAGGTGTTGATGACCATGGCCGCTGCCTGTCGCCCCCAACGCTGCGACCAGTCGCCGTAGCGGGGTCCGCCGCCGACCAGCGGCAGACCCGCCTCGCGTAGCACCGCTTCCAGGCCGACCACCCGGTCCCGAGCGGCCCGGTAGGTCTGCGGACCGGTGATGTGCGCGATGCGGCGGCGGCCCAGCGAGACCAGGTGCTCGGCGGCGAGCCGCCCACCGCCTTCGTCGTCGGCCAGGAGGGAGAGATCCTCCGGGTCGTCCGACTCGCCGTAGACGTAGACCGCCGGCACCGGCAGGTCGCGGCGGAGCGACGGCCGGATGTCGTTGGAGTCGCCGAGGATCACGAATCCGTCGACCTGCCGGGAGAGCAGCGTACGGATGTGGTGCTGGCGGCGGATGACGTCGCCGCGGGCGTCGCACAGCAGCACGCACATCCGCTCGTTGCCCAGCGCGTTCTCGACTCCGCTGAGGACCGGGAAGGCGAAGCGCTCGCCGAGCGTCTCGGTGAGCAGACCGACGGTGTGGGAGCGTCCGGAGATCAGCCCGCGAGCCAGCCCGTTGGGCTGGAACGAGAGCTGCTCGGCGGCCTGCTGCACCCGGCGGCGGGTGGCCGGGGCGACCTGCTCCCGGGCGTTGAGCGCCTTCGACGCGGTGGCGACCGACACTCCGGCCAGCTTCGCCACATCCATCAGAGTCACCGACTGCGAACGTCGTCTACCCACCGGAATCCCTTCGGGGCCGGACCGGGGCTGGGCCATCGAGGCGTACCGACTATACCGGACGGCTGGATTTTGAAAAGGATTTCGAGAATCGGTTCGCGCCGACCCCAGCGGCCCGCCCGGGGCGGACCCGCCACGCCGGGGGCCGAAAATTTTTCGGCCCGGATCGGGTGGGAGGCGGGCCGTACACACCGCCCGGACCGGCGTACCAGTGGCCCAAGACATTGACACCGCACGATCTGGTGATATGTTGCTGAAAAGGTTTTCGGTCGGACCGGCACGGGCAGCCGACCGGCCGGGGCGAGCGGTGACTCGACGGCCGGGCGGCGACCACCGGCGCTGTTCCCGTCCCCCGACAACGAAAGGTCTCGGTGAGTACCCATGGACACGTGGGCTCCTCCCGGAAATCCATCCCCCGCCCGGGCCCGGCGGCTCGTCGGCGCGGCGCTCGCCCTGGTGGTCGTGGCCGCGCCGACCCCGGTGACCGCGAGCCCGGCGCAGGCCGCGCAGCCCATCGGCTATCCCACCTTCGGCGGCCCGGCGGTGCCGCCGCCGCCGGTCGGCTACACCACCGGCAACATGATGCAGTCGATCTACGACGCGGAGAAGTCGGGCACCGACTTCTGGATCGACCGGCTCCTGTCCCGCTCCGGCGGTGGCGACCCGTCCGACGCCGACGGCGGGATCCTGATGACCCGCGGCCGGGCGCTGTTCATGAAGCAGCACAACCCGGCGGTGATCGGCTTCGGCGGCCGGGTGGCGTACTGGGAGAGCATCAGCGACGCCGCCGCCTACTCGATCGCGCTGAGCCCGGGGACGTTCACCGAGCAGAGCAGCCAGCGGTGGCAGGCGCCCAGCCACTGGCGCGGCGTGTACACCAGCGGCTCGGTGCAGGCCACGGTCACGAAGTTCATCACCGACAACAACGTCGCCGTGACCAACCTGGCGATCAAGAACAACGGCGCGGCGTCGACCACGCTCACCCTGCGGGCCACCTCGCCGTACGCGTCGGCCGGCAGCGGCACCGAGCTGACCGGGTCGACCGGGGTGAAGAACGGCCTCACCACGCTCACCACCCGACTCGCCGGTGACGGCTTCGCCGCCTCCGGCGGCGCGTTGACCCGCTCGATCACGATCGCCGCCGGCGCCACCGTGCAGACGAAGGTGGTCATGGGGTTCACTGCCCGAGAGATCCCGCAGTCGGCCACCGACTACGCCAGTTACCGCGACGCCACCCCGGACGCGGCGTTCACCACGCATGTCCGCGCGTACCACAAGTGGTGGGCCGACAACGTCCCCTACCTCGACGTGCCGGAACCGGCGATCAAGAAGAACATCTACTACCGCTGGTGGCTGATGCGCTTCAACCACCTCGACGCCAACATCCCGGGACAGACGTTCCAGTTCCCGACGTCGGTGGAGGGCGCGCTGGGCTACAACAACGCGATCGCGCTGACCCAGCCGATGCACATCGACGACCTGAAGTACCTGCGCGACCCGAAGTACGCCTACGGCGACTGGCTCTCGGTCGGCCAGGTGTCGCGGGGCGGCCGCTTCGTGGACAACCCCGGTGACCCGGAGAACTGGTCCAACAGCTACACCCAGTACATCGCCGAGGCAGCCTGGCGCAGCTACCAGCTCCACGGCGGCCAACCCGCCATCGCCGCGAGCCTGGCCCACCACGCCGAGGGCGACGTCAAGGGACAGCTCGGCTACTACGACCGCGACGGCAACGGCGTCATCGAGTACGACTGGGGCGCGCTGACCGGCAACGACGCCGACGCGGTCTCGTTCCACTGGCGCTCCGGCAACCTGGACCGGACCGAGGGCGCGTACCAGTACAGCGGCGCGCTGGCCGCCGCCCAGGCGTACGACGCGATCGGCAACTCGGCGAAGGCCGCCGAGATGCGCGCCCTGGCCACCCGGATCCAGAACGCGATCGTCAACGTGCTCTGGAACCCGTCGGACAACCTGCTGGAACACCGGCACGTGGCCACCAACGCCCACGTCCCGTGGAAGGAGATCAACAACTACTATCCGTACGCGGTCGGCCTGATGCCGGCGACGGACCAGTACAAGCAGGCACTACGGCTGTTCGCCGACCCGGCGGAGTATCCGGTCTTCCCGTTCTACACCGCCAACCAGCGGGACAAGGCCGCCGCAGCCGCAGCCGGCAACCCGGGCAGCAACAACTTCTCCACCATCAACTCGACCGTGCAGTTCCGGCTCTTCTCCTCGGTTCTGCGCAGGTATCCCAACCAGTGGATGAGCGCCGAGGACTACAAGAAGCTGCTCTACTGGAACGTCTGGGCGCAGTACGTCAACGGCGACACCCGCTGGCCCGACGCCAACGAGTTCTGGGCCGACTGGAACCCGGGCAGCCAGCGCATCGACTACCGCTCCTGGATCCACCACAACATCCTGGGCAGCAGCAACTGGACCGTGATCGAGGACGTGGCCGGCCTGCGGCCGCGCAACGACAACAAGGTCGAGCTGTCACCCATCAACATCGGCTGGCCCAACTTCACCGTCAACAACGTCCGCTACCGCAACAGCGACCTGACCATCGTCTGGGACGACCCGACCGACGGCGTGGTGAAGTACCCCGGCGTCCCCGAGGGCTACTCGGTCTACGTCAACGGCAACCGAGCCCTCACCGTCGACAAGCTGGTCCCGTTCGTCTTCGACCCGACCGGCGGCACGGTCAGCTTCCCCGGCGCCACCGCCGCGGTCACCTTCAGCACCGCGGTGCCCGGCATGCGGGCCCCCAACCAGGTGGTCCTCAGCGACGCCAGCACGGTGGACCTGCTCGCCAAGGCCGGGGTGGACCTGACCGCCAACCTGCCCAACCTGGCCGCCGGCGCATCCGTCACGGCCTCCTCCACCGCGAGCGGCACCAGCGCCAACGCGGCGATCGACGGCTGGCCGACAAACGAGCCGTTCTGGGGCGCCGGCGGGTCCAACGCCCAGGACTGGTACGAGCTCAACCTCGGCTCGGCGAAGACGGTCGACGAGCTGCGGCTGTACGTCAAGGACAGCCGGCCGGCCAGCACCACCTACCGCCCGCCGGCGTCCTACCAGGTCCAGTACCACGACGGCGCCGGCTGGGTGAACGTCGGCGCGCAGGTGAACACACCCGCCACGCCACAGGGCAACTACAACAACGTCCGGTTCACCGCCGTGACCGCGCAACGGATCCGGGTGCTGCTGACCCACGCCGCCGGTTCCCGGTCCGGACTGACCGAGGTGCAGGCGTACCGCCGGGGCGGCACCACCCCACCCCCACCGGCCGGCGGCTCGTACGAGGCCGAGGCGGCCGGCAACACGCTGTCCGGCCAGGCCGCGACGCGATCGTCGGCCGGCGCCTCCGGCGGCGCCCTGGTCGGCTACGTCGGCAACGGCACCGCCAACACGGTGCGGTTCAACAACGTCACCGCGGACACGGCCGGCCCCCGCACGATCACCGTCTCCTACGCCTCGGGTGAGGCGAGGTCGATGCAGATCAGCGTCAACGGCAGCGCCGCGGTCACCGTGAACGCGCCGAGCAGCGGCGGCTGGGACACCATCGGCACGGTCCCGGTGACCGTGAACCTCACCGCCGGAGCGAACACCCTCACCGTCGGCAACACCACCGGCTGGGCACCGGACCTCGACCGGATCCAGATCAGCTGACCGGCGGCGGGTGGGTGGTCCCGCACCACCCACCCGCCCCCACGCCCCCACCGAAAGGAACGCCATGAACCCGTCCCGGCACCCCCGCCGGCGCACCGGTGGGGCCGCCGCCGCGGTGCTGCTGGTCGCCGCGCTCCTGCCCCTGCTGTCCGGCGCTCCCGCCCAGGCCGTCGACGCCTTCGGGACCACCATCGTCAACCAGGCCAACGGAAACTGCGTCGAGGTGCCCGGTGGCGTCGCCACCGACGGGCGGCAACTCGTGCAGGCCGCCTGCGGCGCCGGCGCCCGGCAGACCTTCACCGTCAGGCCGGTGGCCGGCACGACCGACCGGTACACCGTCACCACCCTCACCGCCGGGAGCTGCGTCGACATCTCCGGCGCGTCCACCGCCGACAACGCGGCGGTCATCCAGTACACCTGCCACGGCGGCACCAACCAGCAGTTCCGGCTCGCGGCCAACGGCGCCGCCGGCACCGTGAACCTGGTCTCCGTCGCCAGCGGCAAGTGTGTCGCCGCGGCCGGCGACGGCGGCGCGGCCGGCACCGCGCTCGTCCAACTGCCCTGCACCACCGCCGCCGGCCGGACCTGGCGGCTCACCGGCTACCCGGGCGGCGGACCGAACCCCAGCCCCCACACGTACGCCAACCCGATCAAGGCGAACGGCCCCGACCCGTGGCTGACCTACCACGAGGGCTACTACTATCTGGCCACCACGACCTGGAACAACACCGTCACGATGCGGCGGTCCCGGACGCTGGACGGACTCGCCGCAGCGGCCGACACCGTGCTGTTCACGCTCACCCGACCCAACGGCGCGGGCACCATGTGGGCGCCCGAGTTCCACCTGCTCGACGGCCCGAACGGCAAACGCTGGTACCTCTACTACGTCGCCGGCCGCCAACCGTACGACCTGGGCACCCAACGCATCCACGTGCTGGAGAGCGCCGGCACCGACCCGATGGGGCCGTACACGTTCAAGGCCGACCTGCTGGACCCGACGGCCGACAACACCTGGGAGCTCGACCCCAGCGTCATGCGGCTCAACGGCAGGCTCTACCTGCTGGGCACCTACTACAACGGCGCACAGCCCAACTTCATCCGCGAGCTGAGCAACCCGTGGACCGCCGCCGGCACCCGGCACCTGCTCTCCACCGCCACCTACGGCTGGGAGACGGTCGGCGGCTCGGTCAACGAGGGCGCCGAGGTACTGCAACACAACGGAAAGACGTTCATCATCTTCTCCGCCAGCCACTGCAGCACGCCGGACTACAAGCTGGGCATGCTGACCTGGAACGGCGGTGACCCGCTCAACTCCTCGTCGTGGGTCAAGTCGCCGCAGCCGGTCTTCCAGCGCAGCGACGCCAACCGCGTGTACGGACCCGGCCACAACGGTTTCTTCACGTCCCCGGACGGCACCGAGGACTGGATCGTCTACCACGCGAACAGCTCGGCCTCCGGCGGCTGCGACATGAACCGCAGCACCCGGGCGCAGAAGTTCACCTGGAACGCCGACGGCACACCCAACTTCGGCGTCCCGGTCGCCGCCGGGGTCCGGCTGCCGGCCCCGTCCGGCGAGCCGACCGGCTGACCCGGTCCCATGGGGCACTCGATCATGCGCGACGTCGCGCGACTGGCGGGGGTGTCGAACCAGACGGTCTCCCGGGTGCTGAACGCGCACCCGCACGTCCGGGACGACACCCGCCGCCGGGTGCTGGCGGCCGTCCAGGCGCTGAACTACCGCCGGAACCAGGCGGCCCGCACGCTCGTCACCCGCCGCTCCGGGACGCTCGGGATCATCGCGTACGAGAGCGCCCTGTACGGGCCGACCTCCATGCTGTACGCGATCGAGGGTGCGGCCCGGTCCGCCGGCTACTTCGTCACCGTCGCCGGCCTGCGGAACCTCGACCGCCGCTCGGTGCTCGACGCGGTCGACCGGCTGCGCCAACAGTCGGTCGAGGGGATCGTCGCGATCGCCCCGAAGCCGGTCGTGGCCGGCGTGCTCGCGCAGGTGTCCGACGGCCTGGCGGTCGTCGGGGTGGGCGGCGGGCAGGACGAGGCGGTCCCGAGCGTCCAGATCGACAACGACACCGGCGCCCGGCTGGCCACCCAGCATCTGCTCCGCCTGGGGCACACCACGGTGCACCACGTGGCCGGCCCGGCCGACTGGCCGGAGGCGACCGAGCGGGCCGACGGGTGGCGGGCCGCCCTGCACGCCGCCGGTCGCCCGTCGCCGTACGCGGCGCCGGGGACGTGGACCGCCCAGACGGGTTACACGCAGGGCCGACGGTTGGCCCTCGACCGGTCCGTGACGGCGATCTTCTGCGCCAGCGACCAGATCGCCCTGGGGGTGCTGCGCGCGCTGCACGAGGCGGGGCGTCGGGTGCCGGACGAGGTCAGCGTGGTGGGCTTCGACGACACGCCCGACGCGGAATACTTCCTGCCGCCGCTGACCACCGTACGGCAGGACTTCGCCGAACTCGGCCGGCGCAGCCTCGACCTGCTGCTGGCCCAGCTCGACACCGGGGCTCACCACCCGGCGCCCGCGCGTGTCCTCCTGATCCCCCAACTCGTCACCCGGGCCAGCTCGGCGGCGGCCCCGTCGTCGAGCTGAGTCAGGCCACCGGCAGCCACACCCGCATCGTGGACGGCCCCCGACTCGCCCAGGCGTGGTACGCGACCAGCGGAACCTCGGCCGGCTCCGGGCCCGTCCCGACCGGCGGGCCGGTCGGGCCACCGTACGGCCAGTCGTGCTCGACCCGGTCGCGTTGCCGGCAGCACACCAGCACCCGGCCGCCGGCGTGCCGGGGCGGCCGGGTCGGGTCGACGTGCAGATCCTCGACGTTCGTGCCGGCGGGCAGGTCCACCGACTCGACCGCGCACACCAGCGGGCCGCGCTCCACCGCCACGCATCCGCGGACCGCATCGATGCGCGGGTCCGGATAGGTGAACCGGGGTTCCACCGGCAGGCTCAGGACGATCTCCTCGCCGCTGCGCCATCTCCGCCGCTCGACGACGTAGCCCGGATCCACCGGGCGGGTCCGCCCGTCGACGGTCAGCGTCGCACCCTCTCCCGCCCAGTCCGGCACCCGCAGCGACAGGGTCCAGGGGCGTTCGTCGTCACTGTCGATCCGCACCCGGATCAGGCCGTCGTCCGGGTAGCCCGTCGTGACGGTCACCCTCCGTTCACCCCCGTCCGGCGGGCGGTGCACGACCGTCGCCGGGGCGTACTGGTGGACCTGGAGGCCCTCGTCGTCGGTGGTGGCCACGTACGACGCGAGGCTGGCCAGGAGGCGCGCCACGTTGGTCGGGCAGCACGACACCTCGAACCAGGGCGCCCGTTGGGCCGCCTCGGCGCGGATGCTGGGCCGGTCGGTGTCGGGCGCGGCGCCGGGCTCGCGGCGGTGCAGCGGGTTGGTGTAGAAGAACGACAGGCCGTCGGCCGCCGGCGAGGCCGCGACCACGTTGAAGAGCGTCCGCTCGATGAGGTCGGCGCAGCCGGGGTCGCCGGAGGCGAGCAGCAGCCGCCAGGCCAACATCACCGAGCCCACGGCCGCGCACGTCTCGGCGTAGGCGCGATCGGGCGGCAGCGCCCAGTCTGCGCCGAACGCCTCGTCCTGGTGCCGGGAGCCCTGCCCGCCGGTGAGGTGGGTCCGCCGCGCCACCGTGGCGCGCCACTGGTGCCGCACCGCCTTCAGCAGCCCCGGGTCGTCGCGCTCGACGGCCACGTCGGCCGCCCCACAGGCCAGGTAGTTGGCGCGCACCGCGTGCCCCCGCAGCACGGTCGCCTCGCGGACCGGGGTCTCGTCCTGGAAGTATTCCCGCCCCCACTCGACATCTCCCAGGCGGCCGTGGCCCCGCCGGTCGAGGAAGAGCGCCGCCTGGGCCAGGTAGCGCTCCTCGCCGGTGGTGCGGGCGAACTCGACCAGGGCAGTCTCGATCCCGGGATGCCCGCACAGCCCGTCGAGCCCGTCCGGCCCGAACGTGTCGCAGATGTTGTCGGCGACCCGCCGGGCAAGCGCCACCAGCCCGTCGTCGGCATCCGGGCCGGTCCGGGCGCGGGCGACGGCCGCCTGGAGCAGGTGGCCGGCGCAGTACAGCTCATGGCCCTGCCGGAGGTCGGACCAGCGGGGTGGTTGGCCCCGGTGGCCGAATGCCGTGTTGAGGTAGCCGTCGGCGTCCTGGGCCCGCGCGATCCGGCCGACGACGCGACGGAGGGTCCGCTCCAGGCCCGGGTCGCCGCCGCGCCCGATCTCCCAGGCCAGCGCCTCGAGGTACTTGTAGACCTCCGAGTCGGAGAACTCGCGTCCGCGCCGCGCGCCGCCCGGGTCCCCGGCGGCGATCAGGTCGAAGTTGCCGAGCCAGCCCTCCCGCTCCAGCCAGTGCCCGATGTGCGACAGGCTCGCGTCCGCGTTGACCGACTGGCGCCGGGCCCAGAACCCTCCGGTGATGTGAACCTCACCGATGCCGAGTGGCCGCAACCGCCCGCGGGTCGGTCGGACGGGTGACGCCGTGGGCACGCCGACCACCATGCTCATCCCTTCAGCGCGCCGGACATGAAGCCGCGCACGTAGTGTCGTTGGAGCAGCAGGAACAGCAGGACACACGGCAGGGCGAGCACGACGACGCCCGCTTCGGTCGCGCCGTAGTCGACGACGCCCTGGACCTGGCCCCGGAGGTTGGCCACGGCGAGCGGCAGGGTCATCCGGTCGGAGTCGTTGATGAGGATCAGCGGCGCCATGAAATCGTTCCACGAGGCGAGGAACGCGAACAGTCCCACCGTGATCAGGCCGGGTCTCACCGCCGGGAGGAGCACCCGGCGCAACGCGCCGAACGACGAGCACCCGTCGACCATCGCCGCCTCGTCGAGTTCGCGCGGCACCGCCTCGAAGGAGATCCGCATCAGGAACGTGGCGAACGGCAGTTGGAACATGGTGAGCACGAGCGCGACGCCGACCAGCGAGTTCTGCAACCCGACCCGGTTCAGCAGCACGTAGAGCGGGATCAGCAGGGTCGCGTACGGCACCATCAGGATGGCGAGGGTCAGCAGGAACAGCGCGTTGCGGCCGGGGAAGCGGAACCGCGCGAACGCGTAGCCGCCCAGCAGGGAGACCGTCAGGGTGAGCGCGACCGTCAGGAGCGCCACCAGCGTGGAGTTGGCGAGGTAGCGCCAGATGCCGGCCTGGTAGCCGGCCAGGGTCTGGTAGTTGCCGAATCCCCAGCCGTGCGTCTGGTTCGTGCCCGGGTGCGGGGAGACCGACGCCACCGCCGTCCAGACCAGCGGAAAGACGAAGATCAGTGCCAACGCGCCGGTGAACACCCAGTACGGGGTGCGCAGCGCCACCCCGGCGACGGTGAGACCGTCCGGGCGGCGCGGTCCGGCCGGCACCCGGACGGGCTGCCGGGGCGGTCCGCCCGGGGTGGCCCGGGCGGACCGGGAGTCGACGGCCATGATCAGTGCTCCTCGGGCCGGAAGGCGCGCAGTTGCAGCGCGTTGAGCAGCACCAGGGCGAGCAGCACGAGGACCGACAGCGCGGCGGCGACCCCGAGGTCGTTCTGGCCCTGGAACGCGATCAGGTAGATCAGTTGGACCACGGTGACGGTGCTGTTGTCCGGGCCGCCCTTGGTGAGGAGGTAGAACTGTTCGAAGGCGAGCAGGGAACCGGTCACGCAGAGCACGGTCGTCAGCGCGAGCGTCGGGCGCAGCAGCGGCAGGGTCACCCGTCGGAAGATCTGCCAGCGGCTGGCGCCGTCCGAGCGCGCCGCCTCGAACACGTCCGCCGGAATGCTCTGCAGGCCGACCAGCATGAGCACCATGTAGAAGCCGGCGTAGCGCCAGACGACCAGGAACACCGTCGAGAGCAGCGCCGCGTTCGGCGAGCCGAGGAACGTCAGGTCCAGCCGGCGCATCAGGGGCGCGAACGGGCTGGCGTACGGCGAGTAGAGCACGTAGAACAGCAGGGAGGCCGAGGCCAGCCCGAGCGCGCCGGGAATGAGGAAGGACGCGCGCAGCAGGTTGTTCCAGCGGCTGGACTCCTGGACGAGCAGCGCCAACCCCAACCCGAGCGCGATCAGCAGCACGGTGGCGAGCAGCGTGTACTTGACGGTGAAGACGACCGAGTCGGTGAAGAAGCGGTGACTCACCGCCCGGGTGAGGTTGTCCGGCGCGTTCAGCCCCTGGTCCCCGGCGAGCAGTGGCCACCGCGACGCCGCCATCTTGAGCACCAGCAGCAGCGGCACGACGAACAGCGCCACGACGAACACCGCGGTGGGCACGGCGTACACCCAGCCGAGCAGGCGGGATCGGCGGCGTCCCGGCGCGTTGGTCTGCATGTTCTACTGCTTCAGCACGGCGGTGATCTGGTCGTTCTGCTTCCGGATGTCGCCGCCACCCTGAAGGACCTGGCTACGGACCAGAGCCAGCCACGGACTGCCCGGGGCGTTGAAGGCCTGTTGGAAGTTCAACGCGACCGGTGTGTCTCCCCGGCCGGCCACCTGGTTGATGGTGACCAGGCGAGGATCCTGCGCGGCATACCTGTTGTTCGCCAGGTCGGCGCGGGACACCACGTCCTTGTTCTTCGCCAGCACCTCGACCTGGGCCTGCTCCGACATCATCCAGTTCAGGAAGTTCCAGGCCTGCGCCGACTTCCTGGAGTCCTTCGACACGCCGATGCCGTCGCCGCCGACGAACGTCGACGCCCCGCCGTCCGGGCCGGGAATACCGGCCACCCCCACGTCGAACGGTGTCGAGGAGAGCAGCGTCGCGGGGTAGAACATCAGGCCGACCTTGCCCTCGGTGAAGGCGGCGGTCCAGGTCGGGCCGGTCTCACCCGCCGAGGACGGCAGGACCGCCCCGGAGCGCCACAGCTCCGCCCAGGTGCGGAACACCTGCTGCGCGGTGTCGCCGGCGAGGTCGGACGTGGTGCCGTCGGTGCCGAGCACCTCGCCGCCGGCCGCCCAGATCGAGGGGAACCAGGTGAATGCCAGGCAGCCGCCGCAGTTGAGGCCGGTGGCCGTGCCGTAGACGCCGTCCTTCCCGATCGCCTGGACGGCCTTGGCGGCCGTGGCGTACTCGGTGAGGCTGGCCGGTGCCTTCTCCGGATCGAGGCCGGCCTCGGTGAACAGCTTCTTGTTCCAGAACAGCATCGACAGGTCGAGCACGAACGGCAGCACGTGCTCCCTGCCGTCACGGGTACCGGCGGCGAGGTGGCCCTTGTTGACGGCGTCCTTGAAACCGAGGCCGTCGATGTTGGTGGTCAGATCCCGGAACAGGCCCTGACTCACCCAGTTCGGCACGTACACGATGTCCGCGGCGAACAGGTCCGGGAGGTTGTCGGAGCCGGCCGCCGCGCCCACCTTGGCGACATAGTCGTCGTTGGGGACGACGGTCAGCTCGATCTTGTTCCGGTGACCGGCGTTGTACGCCTCGACCAGGAGTTTCGCCTGTTTCTCCAGCGGCGCCCGGGTCCACAGGGTCAGCTTGCTGCCGTCGTCGATCCCGTTCGCGCCGGCCTGGGCCAGCCCCTGGTCGTCGCCGCCGTCGTCACCGCAAGCCACCGCGCCGAGCACCAGCACCGCCGACATGACCGCGGCCAGCATCCGTCGGCGGTGCAGACCCGGTGTGGTTGTCATGTCGGCCTCCGTTGTCTGAAGGAGCCGGCGTCCGGGACCGGAACGCTCCCCGAAAACCTTTTCGGGGAGAATTCTCGACGCCTATTTAGGCGGGTGTCAATACCTTGACGACCTCGGGCACCGCCCCGGGCATCGGGATCGCTGTATGATTCGCTCGGCCGACCGACCAGCCGTGGCAGAGAAGCAGTGAGCGAACCAGCAACGAACAAGTCGCATACGAGCAGCAAGTCAGTCGTTCTCGACGCGATCCGGGCGGCCGGGACGATCAGTCGGGTCGGCCTGATCAAGGCCACCGGTTTCACCGCGCCGACGATCTCCACCCTCGTCCGCAAGCTCATCAACGAGGGCCTGGTGGTCGAGACCGGGCACGCCAAGTCGACCGGGGGCAAGCGGCGGGTGCTGCTCCAGCTCGACCACACGTCCCGGTACGCCGTCGGCGTGCACCTGGACCACGGCGTCATCACGTACGCCCTGACCAACCTCGGCGGAACGGTGGTAGCCCGGATCTCCCGGCCGGGCGCCGGCGCGGACGAGCCGGCGACCGTCGTGGCGCGGATCGCCACCGCGATAGCCGCGCTGATCGACGGCGTCGGGGTGGAGCGGGCCCGGGTCCTCGGCGTCGGTCTGGTCTTCCCCGGCCCGGTCGGCCCGGCCCGGGGCATCGGTGGTCCACCGGACGCGGGGCTCGCCCCCGTGATGCGGCAGTGGACCGGCTTCCCGCTGGGCGCCGCGCTGGAGCGGGTCACGGCGCTGCCGGTGGTGCTGGACAACGATTCGACGGCGGCGGCGCTCGGTGAGCACTGGACGGGCGGATTCGGCGCCGCGACGTCGGCCGCCGCGCTCTACATGGGCACCGGCATCGGCGCCGGCCTGGTCATCGGCGGCGTCACCTACCGGGGTCCGAGCGGCAACGTCGGCGAGCTCGGACACGTGTGCGTGTCCGCCGACGGTCCCCGTTGCTGGTGCGGCGCCCGCGGGTGCGTGGAGGCGCTGGCCGGGCCGGCCGCGGTGGTCGCCGCCGCCCGATCGGACCCGGCCGCGGCCCGGGCGGTGGGTCTCACCGCGAGCGCCGGACGACCGTCGGTGATCGCCGACTTCGCCGCGATCAGTCGCGCCGCCCGCAGGGGCGAACCGCACGCACTGGTGTTGCTGGAGCGTTCGGCCCGGCAGGTGGGCGTGGCCGCCCGGACGCTGGCGAACCTCATGGACCTCGAGGTGCTCGTGCTCACCGGGCCGAGTCTGGCCGCCGCCGGCTCGGTCTACCTCCCGATCGTCCGGCACGAACTGCGCGCGTCCTTCTCCCGTGGCACACACACCGTCGACGTACGGCTCTCCCGGTCCGCCGCCACGGCATCGGCCGTCGGAGCCGCCGCACTGGTCCTCGAATCCGAGTTGGTCCCGTTGAGTCACGGTCCACGCCCACTCGAGCAGGTGGCCGACGAGCGGGCACGGCTCACCGAATCGGCCAGTTGACGAAACCGGGGGCGTGCGAGATGGACGATGCGTGGGGGACGAGCGCGGTGGGCCTGGTGCTCGCCCGGCCGCCCCGCCTGCTCGGCACCGAGCCGTTCTTCATGGAGTTCATCGCGGGCATCGAGGAGCGGCTCGCCGCACACGGTCGGTCGGTGCTGCTGCACGTCGTCGCCGACCAGGCGGCCGAGATCGCCGCGTACCGTCGGTGGGCGCGGCAGCGGCTGGTCGACGCGGTCGTGCTGGTGAACCCGTCGGTCGACGACGGCCGGCCAGCGGTGCTGCGGGAGCTTCGCCTGCCCGTCGTGGTGACTGGCGAGCCGACCCGGGGGGCCCTGGCGGTGCGCCGGGACGACGTCGGATCGATGCGGGCGGCATTGGCGCACCTGGTCGATCTCGGGCATCGCCGGATCGCCCGGATCAGCGGCCCGGATGCGCTCCTGCACACCCGGGCCCGCACGGCCGCCATGCTGGCGGCCGCGGCCGACGCCGCCGTCGAGGCCGTCGTCGTGGAGGGCGACTACTCGGAGGAGGCCGGGGCCAAGCTCACCGCCGAGCTGCTGGCCGGGGTCGAGCCGCCCACCGCGATCATCTACGACAACGACCTGATGGCGGTCGCCGGCCTGCACGCGATCAAAGAGTCGGGCCGCCGGGTTCCCGGCGACGTCAGCCTGATCGCCTGGGACGACTCCAGCCTCTGCCGTCTGGCCTCCCCCGCACTCACCACGATGAGCCTCGATGTGCACACGTTCGGCGAACTGGTCGGCGAGTCCGTGCTGCGGCTGGTCAACGGCGAACCGGTGCCGGAACGGTGGTGCGCGACCGAGACCGTGGTCGCCCGGGAGACGACGGCCGCGCCGAGTGGATTACATCGATCAGCTTGACTTAGTGAGGCTAATAAACAAAGCTCCGAGACGCGCTCCCATCGACGCTCCCCTCTATTGCCTAGGAGAGCATCCATGACACGTCCTCATGCCCTGCTGGCGTCGGCGGCAGCCGGCACCCTGATGGCCACCAGCCTGCTGGCGGTCACGCTGCCCGCCTCGGCCGCCACGACCGGCTGCGCGGTCACCTACACCGTGCAGAGCCAGTGGACCGGCGGGTTCAGCGGCAACGTCGCCATCACCAATCTCGGTTCCGCGCTCACGAGCTGGAATCTGACGTTCGACTTCCCCAACGCCAATCAGCGGGTCACCCAGGGCTGGAGCGCCACCTGGTCGCAGTCCGGCGCGCGGGTGTCGGCGGCCAGTCTGAGCTGGAACGGCTCGCTGGGCACCGGCGGGTCGACCACGATCGGCTTCAACGGGTCGTGGAGCGGCGCGAACCCCGTACCCACCTCGTTCGCGCTCAACGGCACGACCTGCACCGGCGCGGTCACGACGCCGTCCCCGACGACGCCCACCGGCCCACCGACCACCACGCCACCGACCAGCACGCCGCCGCCGACCACGCCGCCGCCGGGCGGCGCCGCGCCCAGCCTCCGGGTCTCCGGCAACAAACTGGTGACGGCGGGCGGCGCCACCTACCGCCTGCTCGGCGTCAACCGGGCCAGCGGGGAGTTCGCCTGCGTGCAGGGCAAGGGCATGTGGGACAGCGGCCCGGTCGACCAGGCCTCGGTCGACGCGATGAAGGCCTGGCACATCCGGGCGGTCCGGATCCCGCTCAACGAGGACTGCTGGCTGGGCCTCTCCGGCTCACCCAGCGGACCCGCCTACCAGCAGGCCGTCAAGGACTACGCGAACCTGCTGGTCGCCAACGGGATCAACCCGATCCTCGACCTGCACTGGACCCACGGGCAGTACACCGGCAACATCTCGGCCTGCGCCGACGTGAACGCCACCTGTCAGAAGCCCATGCCCAGCCGGCAGTACACGCCGCAGTTCTGGACCGGGGTGGCCAACGCGTTCAAGGGCAACGACGCGGTGCTGTTCGACCTGTTCAACGAGCCCTACCCGGACGCCGCCAACAACTGGTCGGACATGGCGGCCGCGTGGCGGTGCCTGCGCGACGGCGGCGCCTGCACCGGCATCGACTACCCGGTGGCCGGCATGCAGGACCTGGTCGACGCGGTACGCGCCACCGGCGCCACCAACGTGCTGCTGGTGCCGGGCCTGACCTGGACCAACGACCTGACCCAGTGGCTGACCCACAAGCCGACGGACCCGCGCGGCAACATCGTCGCCTCGTGGCACTCGTACAACTTCAACGCCTGTGTCACCGAGACCTGCTGGGACACCCAGATCGCCCCGGTGGCCGCGCAGGTGCCGGTGCACGCCGGCGAGATCGGTCAGGACACCTGCGCCCACGACTACATCGACCGGCTGATGACCTGGCTGGACCGCAACCGACTGGGCTACACCGCATGGACCTGGAACCCGTGGGGATGCAGCGGCGGAAACGTGCTCATCGAGGACTACAACGGCACGCCGACCCGCAGCTACGGCGAGGGCTACCGCGCCCACCTGCTCACCGTGACGCCGTAGGGAACCCCGATGTCGCGACAATCCCTTCGGTACGCCGTGCTCGCCGCGATCACCACGGTCCTGGCGTTCACGGTGGCGTTCCCCGGCTCCCCGGTACGGTCCGCACCGCACCGGTCGTCGGCGGCGGCGCCGATCAGGATCATGCCGCTCGGTGACTCGATCACCGCGGGCCCCGGCTGCTGGCGCGCCCTGCTCTGGAACCAGCTGCGGACCGCCGGCTACTCCAACATCGATTTCGTCGGCAGCACCTCGGACGGCGGAAGCTGCAACTACGGCTTCTCCTACGACGCCGACCACGAGGGTCACGGCGGTTTCTCCGCGGTCGGCATCGCCGACAACAACCAGCTCCCGCCCTGGCTGAACGCGGCCCGGCCGGACGTCGTCGTGATGCACCTCGGCACGAACGACCTCTGGGGCGGCTGGCAGTCGATGGACACGATCCTCGCCGCGTTCACCAAGCTGGTCGGCCAGATGCGGGCGAACAACTCGAGCATGAGGATCGTCGTGTCGCAGATCATCCCGCACCACGGCTGCGACACCTGCCCCGCCGACACCGTCACGCTCAACAACCGGATCCCCGGTTGGGCCGCCGGTCTCACCACCGCCCAGTCACCCATCGTCGTGGTGGACCAGTGGACCGGCTTCGACGCGGCCACGGACACCGGCGACGGGGTACACCCGAACGACTCGGGTTTCCGGAAGATGGCCGACCGCTTCCAGCCCGCGCTCGCGCGGGTGCTCGGCGGCACCGTCCCGCCCACCCCGACGCCGGGCCCGACCCTCTCGGTCACCCCGGCACCGTCACCGTCGACCCCGCCGCCCGGCATCGGGCGGTGCACGGCGACGTACCGGACGGTCTCCCAGTGGGCCGGCGGCTTCCAGGGCGAGGTGAGCGTCCGCAACGACACGGCGGCGGCCACGACGGCGTGGACCGCGACGGTGAGCCTCGGCAGCGGCCGGCAGGTCACGCAGTCCTGGAACGCCACGGTCACGCAGTCGGGCGCGACCGCCACCGCGCGGAATCTGGGCTGGAACGGCGGCCTGGCACCGGGCGGCTCGACCAGCTTCGGCTTCCTGGCGTCCTCGACCGGTGACAATCCGGCGCCGGTGGTCGGCTGCACGGTCGGCTGATCTGCCACCGGGTGTGGGCGCGGCGACGACGGCCGCGCCCACACCCGGCCCGACACCGGTTGGCGCGGTCGCCGTGCTGGGCGCGCCGACGAGGGCCCGGTGACGATCCTCGTCGACACGATCGACGTCGACAGTCGCGCCCGACGGAAACCCTCCGAACCAGTCGGGCAGGCGACCTCGCCGGGGCCCATGCCGCTCTGCCCTGAGCTCCGTTACCCACCACCGGTGCGGGGTCAGCTCTTGGAGCAGGCCAGCAAGGAGCAGGCCGCGCGCTGCGCCTCGTCCGGACCGGGCTAGATTGGAACATCGTTCCAATTGAGGAGGCATCATGGTGTCCCGGTCCTGGCTCTACGTCCCCGGCCACTCCCGCCGAATGCTCGACAAGGCCGCCGGCGTCGGGGCCGACGCGATCATCGCGGACCTGGAGGACGCGGTGCCGGCGGCGCAGCGGCCGACCGCCCGTTCGGTGGTCGCCGACTGGCTCGACTCCGGCGCCACCGGCGACGCCGACGCCTGGGTGCGGGTCTCGCCGGACGCCCTCGAGGAGGATCTGCGGGCGGCGGTCCGCCCCGGCCTCACCGGCGTGGTGGTGGCGAAGGTGGACGGGCCGTCGCTGCTGACCCGCCTCGACGCCCTGCTCACCGCCCTGGAGAGCGAGCGCGGTCTGCCGGCCGGACGGATCGCCGTCTCACCCCGGCTGGAGTCCGCGCGCGGGCTACGACAGATCGACGCCGTCGCCGCCGCGCCCCGGGTGCTGCTGCTCGGTCTCGGCGAGGCGGATCTCAGCGCCGACCTGGGTCTACGTCCCGGCCCGGACGGGTGGGAACTGCTCCCGGCCCGGTTCGAGGCGGTCGTCGCCTCGGCCGCCGCCGGGCTGGCCGCACCGGTCGGCCCGGCCACCGTGAACTACCGGGACACCGAGAAGCTGCGAGCCGGCACCGAGGCCCTGCGCCGGCTCGGCTTCTCCGGGCGGACGGCGATCCATCCCCACCAGGTGCCGGTGATCAACGAGGTCTTCACGCCGACCGCCGAGGAGGTGGCCGAGGCTGAGCGGGTCATCGCCGCGTACGCCGAGGGGGGCGGTGGGGCGGCGGCGGTGGACGGCACCGGAACGATGGTGGACGAGGCGGTCGCCCGTTCGGCCCGGGCGGTGCTGGTCCGCGCGCGCCGACAGTAACCACCATTTCGTTCCGCTGGACGGATCACTGTTGCGCTGAGCGGTCCGCCGGGCTTAGCCTGTGGCCACCGGCAAGGAGGTAGCCCCATGGCTTATGACCTGCTCATCGTCAATGCGCGGGCGGTACGCCCGGGCGAGGACGAGCCCGTACCAGCATCCATCGCGGTCCGGTCGGGCCGGATCGCGGCCATCGGGCCGGACCTCTCCCCCGCCGACGCGCACGAGGTGGTCGACGCCGGCGGCCGACTGGCCTTTCCCGGCGCGGTCGACGGACACCAGCACTGGGGCATCTACAACCCGCTCGACGTCGACACCGCCAGCGAGTCGCGGGCGTCGGCGCAGGGCGGCGTCACCACCGGGCTGACCTACATGCGGACCGGGCAGTACTACCTGAACCGGGGCGGCAGCTACGCCGAGTTCTTCCCCGAGGTGCTGCGCCTGGCCGAGGGCCGGGCCTTCGTCGACTACGCCTTCCACCTCGCCCCCATGCAGGCCGGCCACATCGACGAACTCGGCATGCTGGTCGACGAGTTCGGGGTCAGCTCGTTCAAGATCTTCATGTTCTACGGATCGCACGGCCTGCACGGGCGCTCCACCGACCAGTCGTCGTTCCTGATGACCCCGCCCGGTGAGCGGTACGACCTGGCGCACTTCGAGTTCGTCATGCGCGGCGTCCAGCGGATCCGGGAGGAGCGGCCCGAGCTGGCCGACGGCATCAGCCTGTCGCTGCACTGCGAGACCGCCGAGATCATGGCGGCCTACTCGAAGCTGGTGGAGGAGGCCGGGGAGCTGAAGGGGCTGGCCGCCTACAGCGCGTCCCGGCCGGCGCACTCGGAGGGGCTCGCCATCACCATCGCCTCCTACCTGGCCCACGAGACCGGCCTGCCGGCGATCAACCTGCTGCACCTGTCCGGCGAGAAGGCGATGGAGTCCGCGCTGCGGATGGCCGCCGCCTTCCCGCACGTGGACTTCCGCCGCGAGGTCACCATCGGGCACCTGATCGCCACCTACGACACCGCCGCCGGCCTCGGCGGCAAGGTGAACCCTCCGCTGCGTGCCGAGGACGACCGGCAGGCGCTGTGGCGGGCGGTGCTCGCCGGGCAGGTCGACTGGGTGGTCTCCGACCACGCCTGCTGCCGGGACGAGACGAAGTTCGGCACCGACCGGGACGACGTCTTCGTGGCGAAGTCCGGGTTCGGCGGGGCCGAGTACCTGCTCCCGGCCCTGATCACCGAGGGCCGACGGCAGGGGCTGCCGTTGGGCCGGGTCGCCGAGCTGGTCTGCGCGAATCCGGCGAAGCGCTACGGACTGTGGCCGCGAAAGGGGGACCTGGCGGTGGGCTTCGACGCGGACATCGTCCTGGTCGACCCGGACCGCACCTGGACGGTGACCGCCGAGGCCAGCGAGTCCACCCAGGAGTACACCCCGTTCGAGGGGTTCGAACTGACCGCCCGGGTGGACGACGTGTGGCTGCGCGGGCACCGCATCCTCCGCGACGGCGCGGTGGTCGGCACCCCGCGCGGCGAGTACCTGCGCCGCCCGGTCGGCCGCTAGGTCGCACCGGCGACCGCGCCCCTCACCCGGTGGGTGAGGGGCGCGGTCGCGGAGCGGTACGGCTCAGGCGGAGGCGTGCCGACCGGCGAGGTATCCGAGGCCGAGGGCCGCGAGCAGGCCGTTTCCGGCCAGGTACCCGTCCGCCCCGTGGCCGGAGATGCCAACCGCCGCGCCGCCGGCCGCGTACAGTCCCGGCACCGGCTGCCCGGCGCGCAACGCCCGGGCGTGCCGGTCCACCCGCAGGCCGCCCTGGGTGTGGAAGAGCGCCCCGGTGACCCGGACGGCCGCGTACGGCGGACGCAGCGGCGCGCCCCAGGCGCGCCGGCCGAACGCGTCGGACGCGGTCCCGGCGGCCGCCGCCTCGGCGTCGGCCAGGGTGGCCGCCAGCGCGTCGACCGGGGCGCCCACCACGGAGGCTAGCGCGTCGACGTCGTCGGCCCGGCGGACCGCCCCGGCGGCCACCACGTCCCGGTAGTCCTTGAACGCCAGACAGGCGTCGTGGACGCGTTCGTCGTAGACCACCCAGGCCCGGCCACCCGGACGGGACAGCACCGGTACGGCGTACTCGGAGTAGCCGACCGTCTCGTCGCCGAAGCGTCGCCCGGTGGAGTCCACGAGGAAGCCGCCGTGCATGACCGTCGCCCAGGTGAGCAGGATGGCGTCCGGTACGGCAAGCGAGCCGTGCCCCTGGTAGGCGTCGAGGTGGCCGGTGTCCAGGCCGAGCCGTTCGGCCAGCCGCAACGCGTCCCCCCGGGATGCCTCGCCGCCGTGGTAGACGCCGTGGGCGATCTCGGGCAGGTGGCGCCGGACCAGCTCGGGGTCGGCGGCGAACCCGTTGGTGGCGAGCACCACCACCGGGCAGCTCAACTCCTCCCGGGTGCCGTCGGGGCGGGCCAGCACCGCGCCCCGGACCGCGCCGGTGTCGTCGGTGCGCACGTCGACCAGCCGGGCCGGCACGACCAGGTGCAGGTCGTCCCGGTCCGGGGCGGCGTCGAGCAGGGCGCGGTGCAGGGCCGCCCCGGAGCGGTCCGGCACGCTGTGGCAGCGCAGCGCCGAGTGGCCCGGGTAGCGGAAGTCGGTGACCAGTTCGAGCGGCACCCCGCAGTCGTCGGCCAGCCACTCGACCAGCTCGGGGGCGACCGCGGTGAGCGCGGCGGCCACCACCGGGTCGGCCCGGTCGTGGGTCTTGGCCCGGATGTCGGCGAGGAACCGACCCGGTGAGTCCTCGACGCCGGCCGCCCGCTGCCAGCGACTGCCGGCGGCCGGGATCATCGAGGTGCTCATCGCGGTGTTGCTGCCCTGCCGGAACGTCTCCCGCGCCTCGGCGAGCACGACGGTGCGGCCGGGCCGGGCGGCGGCCAGCGCGGCGGCCAGGCCGGCCGCGCCGGCGCCGGCGACCAGGACGTCGCAGTCGGTCATGAGCCGGCCGTCCCGGGCGGGTTGTCGGGCTCGAGGCCGTAGAAGCGGGCCGCGTTGCGCCAGAGGATCTTCTCCCGGGCCGCGGTGTCCAGGAAGCCTGCGGTACGGATCCAGTTCGCGGCGCCGCCGGGGTGGTCCCAGGCGAACGGATGGTCGGTGCCGATGGTGAGCTGGTCCACCCCGACGCGCTCGATCACCAGTTCGAGTGCGCGCTCGTCGTGCACCAGCACGTCGTAGAAGAGGTTGCCGGCGGCGAGGTACTCGCTGGGCGGGCGGGCCATGGTGCGCTGCGCCGGGGAGATCATGTGCCAGCGGTGGTCGAACCGGCCCAGCGAGTGGATCGCGATGCCGCCGCCGTGGGTGAAGCACATCCGGAAGTCCGGGTGCCGGTCCAGCAGCCCGGAGTGGATCACCGACATCAGCCCGATGCTCGCCTCGACCGGCGCGGCGAACGAGCTCTCGAAGTAGTACCGGCCGAGCCGGTCGCCGGCGCCGAGCTTGTCGAAGAACGCCGGGTGCACGTTGGCGGTCACCCCGGCCTCGGCCATCGCCTCCAGCACCGGCAGGATCTGCGGGTCGTCGAGGTTGCGCCCGTTGACCGCCGGGGTGAGCACGAAGTGTCGCAACCCCAGCTCCGTCACGGCGTGGTCGAGCACGGCCAGCGCGGCGTCCCGGTCCTGGAGCGGCAGTTGCGCCAGCCCCCGGTAGGTGCCCGGAGCGGCGGCCTCCAGTTCGGCCAGCTCGGTGTTGAGTTCCCGGCAGAAGGCCGCGCCCCGGGCCGCGTCCAGGTGGTAGTTGAACAGGAACCCGGCCACCTGGACGGCCTCGAAGCCGATCCCCTGCTGCGCGGCGCGGGCGGCGAGCCGGGCCGTCGGGTCGGCCAGGTCCACCTCGGGCGGGGCGAAGGCCAGCACGGTGCGCCCCAGCGCGAACGCCCGCCGGCCGTCGGCCTCGGTGACCGGCCGCCAGCCGTACCAGTCCCGTCCTTCCCGCCCGGCGGCGAGCAGCCCGCGGGGCCAGAAGTGGGTGTGCGTGTCGATGGCCGGCGCCCCGGAGACGGCGTCTCCGGAGGCCGGCGCGGATGCGGCGGTCATGCCACCTTCACGATCTTCCCGTCCTGGACCAGGATCTCCCCGTCCACCTCCACGGTCGGGGTGAGCAGCAGCAGGTCGACGTGGATCGGGGCCTTGACCGTCCCGCCGACCACGCTGTTGCCGAGGGCGAAGTGGACGGTGCCGACCTGCTTCTTGTCCTCGGTGATGTTGCCGAGGAAGCGGGCCGCCGGGTTGGTGCCGATGGAGATCTCGCCGAGGTTGTCGCCGTTCTCCACCCCGTCGATCATGCGGCGCAGCTCGCCGGCCTGGTCACCGCCCTCGATCCGGACCGCCCGCCCCTGGTCGAAGTGGACCCGGATCGGTTCGCGCAGCTTGCCGAGCTGGTGCGCGGAACCGTCGGCGACCAGGACCCCCTGCCCGGTGCCGGTGGCCGGGGCGCTCCACGCCTCGCCGCTGGGGTAGCTGGAGATCTGGCCGGGCTCGCGGGCGAAGGACGCGCCCACTCCGCAGGTGACCCCCTCCAGGCTGGCGGTGAGGTCGGAGCCCTGCTGCGAGGTGACCCGGATCCGGGAGCCGGCGGTGATGGCGTCGGCAAGCGGTTTGGTGATCCGGTGGACCTCCTCGTAGTCGGCGATGCCCGCGCCGCCGGTCAGCTCGGCCCGGGTCACCCCGGTCATCACGATCGCCCGGGCGCCCCGGTTGAGCGCCTGCTTGAGTTCGGGGGTGAAGCTCAACGCGGTCGAGGTCGGTGAAATGATCACGTCCGCGCCGGCCAGTGCGGCGGCGACGATCCGGTTCGCCGGTTCGCCGGCCCGGGCGCGGGCGGGCTGGACCAGCAGGGTGCCCTCGGCGCCGGCGGCGGCGACCGCCGCGAGGAGCGCGTCGACGACCGCGTGGTCGGAGTTGTGGTCGGCGGCGACGGCGACCAGTTCCCCGGGCCGGACGGCCAGGGAGGTGTTGACGATGTTGTCGGCGGCCTTGGCAACCTGGATCGCGGCCCAGTCGGTCATCAATGGTCCTCTCGCAGCAGGGTGGCGCCGGCCTTGGTGGTCCAGCCGCGCTGGAAGCTGTACGCCTCGACGATCTCCAGGGGCTGGAAGCCGTCGAGGTCCTCGTTGATCACGTCGGTGAAGATCTCCACGCCGCCGGCGCCCTTCCAGGCGTCGATGGTGGTGGCCCGGTCCAGGTCGAGGGCGAAGAGCTGCCGCTGGTCGGGCACCTGCGGGCTGGGCGAGGGAATGTGCCGGTAGGTGTAGACGCGGTGCCCGTGCGAGGGCACCGCGTCGTCGTCGATCTTCTCGGTGAGCTGGATGTCCACGTTGAAGATCCGCCGGCCGAACCGGTCCACGGTCCCCCGCATCCGGCTGCCGGGGCCGATCGGCCCGAACGCCGGGTTGGCCGGCTGGATCTTGGTCTTGTGGATGACGCCCTGCTTCTTGGCGAAGCCCATGAAGTGGCCGAAGACCACCGACCAGTCCTCGCTGACGTAGATGTAGGCGCTGAACCGGCCGGGCTGGCCCTGGTAGGTGCAGTAGAGGCCGAGGATGCCCTCCTGGTACTGCGACCACTGCGGTTCGGTCCATGCCTGGTCGGGGTGGCTGTCGCTGACCTTGACCATGTCGGCGACGTAGGCGTAGGCCAGGGCCTCCGGGTGCAGGTCGAGGCCGTCGGGCAGGTAGGCGCGGGCCTTGTCCGGGTCGACCCGGTAGATCACCTGGATGGCGTCGGCGCTGATGTGGTGCGGGGGGTCGTCGACGAGCGCGGCCCGGCCGGACGGGGAGAGGGGATTGCCGAACCCTCGGAGCGTGGCCATCAGATTCCTTCCACTCAGCGAAACGGCGTTCCACAAAACGTAGGGGGGTCCGTCGAACCGTGTCAAGGGCCGGACGGACGCCGTGACCAGCGAATCCGCCGTCGGGCGCGACGGGACGTCAGCCGGCGCCGCCCGCCGCCCGCCGCGCGCCGTCGAGGAAGAGGGTCGCGTTCTCCCGGACCACCATGTCCTTCTCCCGGCTGGTCAGGAACGGCTGGTCGGCGATCCAGCGCACCGCGCCGACCTCGGGGATGTCCCCGCCGTACGGGTGGTCGGTGCCGATCACCACCCGGTCCGCGCCGACCCGCTCGACAAGCAGTTGCAGGGCCCGCTCGTCGTGCACCAGGCAGTCGTAGTGGAACCGGCGCAGGTACCGGTCCGGCGCCTCGGCCAGCAGGCCGCTGTCCCGCCCCTGGAGGTAGCGCAGGTTGAGCCGGCCGATGCCGTACGGCAGCCAGCCGCCCCCGTGCGAGCAGCAGATCCGGGCGCCCGGGTGCCGGTCCAGCAGGCCCGAGTAGATCAGCGAGGCCAACGCCAGCCCGGCTTCCAGGGGCACGCCCACCGAGTTGTCGAACATGTGCCGGCAGGTGCGCTCGCGCCCGGCCCGGGTGTACCAGTTGGCGTGGATGACGATCGCCGCCCCGGCGGCCAGCACCTGGTCGAGGACGGCGACCACCTTCGGGTCGTCCAGGTTGGCGTCCTCGACGTTGGTGCCGATGCTGAACGCGTACAGGCCGAGGTCCTTGACGGCGTGGTCGAGCACCCGCAGGGACGCGTCGTGGTCCTGGAGCGGCAGCAGTCCGAGACCGGTGAAGGTCCCGTCGGAGGCTGACTGCGCGTCGGCCAGGTCCGCGTTGACGTCCCGGCAGTACGCCTCGGCCTCGGCGGCCGGGAGTTCGTACCCCCAGAGGAAGACCGGGACCATCGCCGCCTCGCGGACGATGCCCTCGGCGGCCCGGCGTTCCCGGCGGGCGGTCAGGTCGGTGGAGTAGAGGTCGACCGGGGCGGGGGCGTCCCGGTCGCCGGCCACGATCCGGGGGGTGTCGGCGGTGAGGTCGGCGTCCCAGGCGTGCCAGCGCCGGCCGGCCCGGACGGCCGACGCGAACTCCCGGGGCCACCAGTGACTGTGCAGATCCACGGCCTGACCAGGTCGATGCATGATGCGCACCCCTCTTGTTCCGGTTGATGAAACGGTGTTTCATAAAGTAGCGCAGCCGACGGGGGCGGGACAGGCCGACCGACTCAGGACGTGACACATGGATCTGACATACGGAAGCGACGTGATGGTGGCGCTCCTCCAGCGCCTCGGCATCCGGTACGTGGCAGCCAACCCCGGCGCCTCGTTCCGGGGCCTGCACGACTCCCTCACCACAAGCGGCAGCCCCGAGGTGATCTCGGCGCTGCACGAGGGCGTCGCCGTGGCCGTCGCCCACGGCTACGCCAAGGCGTCCGGCGAGGTGATGGCCGCCGCCGTGCACAACCTGGTCGGCCTCCAGCAGGCCGTGATGGCGACCTTCAACGCGTACGCCGACCACGCGCCGGTGCTCCTGCTCGGCGGCTCCGGCCCGGCCGACCAGGCCCGCCGCCGCCCGTGGATCGACTGGGTGCACACCGCGAACCAGCAGGGTCAGGCCGTCCGGGACGTGGTCAAGTGGGACACCGAACCCACGTCCGTCGCCGCCCTGCCCGACCTGATGCTCCGCGCCCACCAGCTCGCCGTGGCCCAACCGCCCGGCCCCACCTACGTGGCCCTCGACGCGCTGATGCAGGAGTCCCCCGCGCCCGCGGTGGACCTCGGCGACTGGGGGCCGGCCCCGCTCGCCCCGCCGACCGCCCCGCTGGACCGCCTCGAAGCCGTCGCCGACCTGCTCGTCGCCGCCGAGTCCCCGGTCCTCCTCGCCGACTTCGTCGGCCGGAGCCGGGCCGGCTTCGACGCGCTGCGCCGGCTCGCCGAGACCCTCGCCGTACCCGTGGTGGACCTCGGCAGCCGGCACAACTTCCCCACCGGGCACTGGGCCGACTGCACCGCCGACCGGGCCGGCCGGCTCGCCGACGCCGACCTCGTCCTGGCGCTGGACTGCCGGGACGTCCGCTGGGCCACGTCCCAGGTGGACAACGACCGGCGCGGTTACCGGATGCTCACCCGGCCCGGCACGAAACTCGCCGTGATCACCCTCAACGACCTGAAACACAACGGCTTCCTCGACCTGGAACCGCCGATCCGGGCCGACGAGTACCTGGTCGCCGACACCGCCGTCGCCCTGCCCGTCCTCGCCGACCTGGTCGCCGAGCGGGTCGCCCGCCGCGCCGACGCCGTCGCCGCCCGACGCGAGTGGCTGACCGGCCACACCGCCACGCTGCGCGCCGCCGAGGGTCCGCCGCCCGAGTCGCCGCACGGCGGGATCACCGAGGGCGTCCTCGCCGCCGCCACCTACGACGCGGTACGCGACGGCCCCTGGCAGATCGGCTTCACCATGTTCCGGGGCTGGCCCCGGCGCACCTGGGACCTGGTCGACTACAACTGCCACCTGGGCGGCTCCGGCGCCGGTGGCCTCGGCTTCGGCATCGGCGGTTCGATCGGCGCGGCGCTGCACCACCGCGACGACGACACCGTGGTGGTCGACCTGCAACCCGACGGCGACCTGCTCTACACCCCGCAGGCGCTCTGGACCGCCGCCCACCACCGGCTCCCGCTGCTGGCCGTGGTGGTCAACAACCGCAGCTACGGCGCGGACTGGCTGCACCAACGTCGGGTGGTGCAGACGCGCGGCGGCGACCTGGACCGGGCCCGGCACGGCATGGACCTGACCGGGCCGGACGTCGACCACGCCGGGATGGCCCGCGCCCAGGGCGTCGAGGCCTTCACCGTGACCGACCGCGACGCCCTGACGTCCACCCTCACCGAGGCGGTCAAGGGCGTCCGCGAGGGTCGTCCCGTCCTGGTCGACGTGGTCGTCGACCTGCCGGAGGTGTGATCCGATGCCGGTGCACGCCCCGGTCGGCTTCGCCGACGTCCTCGCCGCCGAACCGCCCGTGTACGCCGCCGGCGTCTGGGACGGGCTCAGCGCCACCCTGGCCGCCGCGGCCGGTTTCCGCTGCCTCTTCGTCTCCGGTTTCGCCGTGTCCGCCTCGCTCGGCCTGCCCGACGCCGACCTTTACACCCGCACCGACATGACCCGCGCGGTCGGCGTCGCCGCCCGGGCCGGCGGCCTGCCGGTCATCGCCGACCTGGACACCGGCTGGGGCAACGCGGTCAACGCGTACCACGCCGCCCGGGACTTCGAGCAGGCCGGCGCGGCGGCGCTGATGCTGGAGGACCAGATCTCCCCCAAGCCGGGGCCGCTGAGCGAGCAGGCCGGGGTGAGTCTGGTGCCCCGGGCCGAGGCGGCGGCGAAGGTCCGCGCCTGCGTCGACGCCCGGGACCGGGCCGCCGTGGTCGCCCGGACCAACGCCGACACGGTCGACGAGGTGCTGCGGCGGGCCGAGGCGTACGCGGCGGCCGGGGCGGACGTGGTCTTCCCGATGCGCCACGACGAGACGTTCCCGTTCGAGGCGTGGCAGGCCACCCGGGACGCCTGCGGCCGACCACTGGCCGCCGCGGTCGCCCCCGGCAGTTGGCTGGAACGCGAACTCACCCCCGCCATCGCCCGGGAACTCGGCATCGCCGTGGTCATCTACGGTCTCCAGGGCCTGCTCGCCACCGCCCGCGCGCTCACCGCGGCGTACACCGACCTGCTCGGCCCGGAGCCCGGCGTGGTCGCCGCCCGGGGCGTACCGCTGCGCGAGTTCACCCGGCTCATCGGCTACGACGAGGTCACCCGGCTCCGCGACCGCTACCTGGGCGCCGGTGGTGTCCCGCCCCGGCCGGGCAGCGCCGACGCCGGGCGGGGCGACACATGACCGGGTCGAGCGGCACCGTCCTGGCCGCCGCGCACGCGCTGATCGCCCCGCTGACCGAGGCACAGGTGGACGCGATCCGCGCCGCCGCCGCACCCGACCCGGTGGTGGTCGCCCGGGACCCCGCCACCGTGCTGCGGCACGCCCCCGGCGCGGCCGTCCTCTTCGGTGACATCCAGCCGGCGGCCCTCGACGCCGCGCCGAACCTGCGCTGGGTGCAGTCGGTCGGCGCCGGCGTGGACCGGATCGCCGCCCACCTCGCCGGCCGGG
Source organism: Micromonospora sp. NPDC049240 (assembly GCF_040647835.1). Classification (NCBI taxonomy): domain Bacteria; kingdom Bacillati; phylum Actinomycetota; class Actinomycetes; order Micromonosporales; family Micromonosporaceae; genus Micromonospora; species Micromonospora sp. NPDC049240. Next base: position 41,268 of record NZ_JBEZCX010000029.1, on the reverse strand, counting down.
ACGTCCGTCTGGTCTCGGCCAAGGGCGGGATCGTCGGCGCGCACCTGGCCGAGCACGCGTTCGCGCTGCTGCTCGCGCTCACCCGGGGCGTGGCGACGGTGCTGCGCGCGCCCGACTGGACCGACGCGTACCGGATCGCGGTGCGGGCCACCCAGTGGGAGTTCACCGACCGGACCATGCTGGTGGTCGGCCTCGGCGGGGCCGGCCGGGCGGTGGCCCGGCGGGCCCGGGGCTTCGAGTTCGCGCGGATCGTCGCGGTCGAGCCGGAACCCGTCGCGCCCGGCCCCGACGTGGACCTGCTGGTCACCCCGGACCGGCTGGACGAGGTGCTGCCCGCCGCCGACGTGGTGGTGCTCACCGTGCCGCTCACCCCGGCCACCCGCCACCTGCTGGACGCCACCCGGATCGCCGCGATGAAACCCGGCGCGATCCTGGTCAACGTCAGCCGGGGCGACCTGGTCGACGAGTCGGCGCTGCGCGCCGCGCTCACCGGCGGACGGCTCGGCGGGGCCGGGCTGGACGTGGTGGCCCGGGAGCCGCTCGCCGCCGACGACCCGCTGTGGCGACTGCCCAACGTGGTGGTCACCCCGCACATCGCCGGCGGGTCGCCGCGCCGGGCCGAACGGGTGGTCGACCAGTTCTGCGCGAACCTGCGTCGCTGGCACGCCGGTGAACCCCTGCTCGGCGAGTTCGACCGCGACCGAGGCTACTGAGATCCCCGGGCCGCCCGCCGACCCCGTCGTCGCGCGGGCGGTCCCGGGGCCGGTACGGCGTGCCGCCCGGGCGGGTTCAGGCGGACAGCACGGCGGCGGCGGAGCGGACGGCGCCGACGGCGTGCGCGAGGGTGGCCAGCGTGGCCCGCTGCACCTGCTCCGCCGGCAGGTCGAAGCCGGCGGCGGTGACCGGCAGCGCGGCGGTCAGGTCGGCGACCACCAGCACGTCGAGGTCGCGGGCGCGGGCGTCCTGGGCCGTGGCCTGGACACAGATGTTGGTGGTGACGCCGGTGAGCACCACCCGGTCCGCGCCGAGCGTGCGCAGCACCACCTCCAGGTCGGTGCCGTAGAACGCCGACTGGCGGGGCTTGACCACCCGGATCTCGTCGTCGCGGGCGCCGAGGCCGGGATGCAGGTCGGCGGCCGGGCTCCGGAACAGCTCGTCGACCGCCGCGCCGTACCCGGCGGTGGTGGCGGCGCCCATCGACACGCCGGGGCGCAGCTCGCGGGTCACCCAGACCAGCGGCACGTCCCGGGCGCGGGCCGCGTCGGCGAACCGGGCGATCCGGTCCACCAGCCCGGCGGCGTCCGGGACGGCCAGCGGGCCGGTGACGTACTTGCGTTGGACGTCGATGACGATCAGGGCGTCGCCGGGGCCGAGGGGACGCACGGCTCCTCCCTCCGGATCGTCGGGCGGTCCCGGTACCGGCCGAGGTCGGCCTCGGGGTCGAGCACCGCGTCGAGGAGTTGCCGGGTGTACGCCGCCGCCGGCCGCTGGTAGATCGCGTCGACCCGGTCCAGTTCGACGATCTTCCCGGTGGACATGACCGCCACCCGGTCGGAGATGTAGGCCACCGCCGCCAGGTCGTGCCCGATGAACAGGTACGTCAGGCCGAGCCGGGCCTGGAGGTCGCGCAGCAGGTTGAGGATCTGCGCCTGGATGGAGAGGTCCAACGCGGCGACCGGCTCGTCCAGCACCATCAGCGCGGGTTCCAGCGCGAGCGCGCGGGCGATGGCGACCCGCTGGGCCTGCCCGCCCGAGAGCTGGTGCGGGAAGCGTGCGGCGTAGTCGCCGTCCAGCCCGACCAGGTCGAGCAGTTCGGTGACCCGGTCCCGCCGCTGGGCCTTCGACCCGCGTCTGTGCACCAGCAGCGGCTCGTCGACGATCTGCCCGATGGTCATCCGGGGGTCCATCGAGGAGTACGGGTCCTGGAAGACCACCTGGAGGTCACGGCGGACGTCCCGCATGGCCTTGCCGGAGAGCCGGGCGATGTCGACGCCGCCGATGACCACCCGTCCGGAGGTGGGGGCGAGCAGCCCGGACATGATCATGGCGGTGGTGGACTTGCCGGACCCGGACTCCCCCACCAGGCCGAGCGTGGTGCCCTTCGGGATGGTGAAGGAGACGTCGTCCACCGCCCGCAGCACCCGGGCCTTCCGGCCGGAGCCGAGGGGATACTCCTTGACCAGGTTCTCGACCACCACGAACGGTTGTTCCGCGTCGCCGGGCCGGGCGTCGACGAGCGGTTCGCCGCCCTCGCGCCAGTAGCCGAGGTCGCCGTCGGCGGTCAGCCGGCCGGTCCAGTGGCAGGCCGCGACCTGGCCGGCGCCGCTCGGTTGCAGGACCGGCAGTTCCTCGGCGCAGCGGTCGGTGGCGAACCGGCACCGGGGGTGGAAGGAGCACCCGGCCGGCAGCCGGGCCGCGTTCGGTGGCGCGCCGGGAATGGCGGTCAGCGTGGACCGGAGCCGCCGCAACCGGGGCAGCGACCCGAGCAGCGCGGCGGTGTACGGGTGGCCGGGTTCGTGCAGCACCTGCTCCGCGGTGCCGTACTCGACGACGCGGCCGGCGTACATGACGGCGACCCGGTCGGCGACGGCCGCCGCCACGCCGATGTCGTGGGTGATCAGGACGACGCCCATCGACAGGCGGTCCCGCAGCTCGATCATGGTCTCCAGCACCGCGCCCCGGACGCTGGTGTCCAGCGCGGTGGTCGGCTCGTCGGCGAGGAAGAGCGGCGGGTCCAGGGCGATCGCCATGGCGATCATGACCCGTTGGCGCATACCGCCGGAGAGTTCGTGCGGGTACTGCTTCGCCCGCCGGCCCGGGTCGTCGATCCGGACCACGCCCAGCAGCTCGACCGCCCGTTCCCAGGCGTCCTTCGCCGACGCCCCCCGGTGCACCCGCAGGATCTCGGCGATCTGGTCGCCGACGGTGAAGCTGGGGTCCAGCGAACTCATCGGGTCCTGGAACACCATGCCGTAGTTCTCGGCGCAGAACCGGCGCAGCTTCGCGCCGCGCAGCCCGAGCACGTCCCGGCCCTGGAAGCGGACCCGGCCGGCGGTGTGGCCGTTGGCCGGCAGCAGCCCGGCGACGGCGTGCAACGAGACGCTCTTGCCGGAGCCGGACTCGCCGAGCACCACCAGGGTCTCGCCCTGCCGCACCGACCAGGTGGCGCCCCGGACGGCGTGCACCGGCCCCCGGAGGGTGTCGAAGGTGACGTCCAGCCCGTCGACCTCGAGCAGCGGTACGGCGTCAGCGCCGGCCATGCGGATCCCACCTCTCACTCAGCCAGTCACCGACGACGTTGACGCTCAACACGACCAGGGTGATGGCCACGCCGGGAACCAGCGGGATCCACCAGGCGGTGTCGAGGTAGCCGCGGCTGGCGCTCAGCATCCCGCCCCAGGTGGCGGTGGGCGGCGGCACGCCGAGCCCGAGGAAGCTGAGCGAACTCTCGATGACGATGGACCGGGCCACCACGAACGTCCAGACGACGATGAGCGGACCGGCGATGTTGGGCAGCACGTGCCGGGCGAGGATGCCGGCGCCCCGACGGCCGATGGCGACGGCGGCCCGGAAGTAGTCGGTGGAGACCACGTTCAGCGTCTTGGCGTGGGCGAGCCGGGTGAACGGCACCCATTCCCAGAGCACCAGCACGATGATCAGCACCGACAGTTTGGCGCCGAAGACGGCCACCACGGCGAGGGCGACGATGAGGAACGGGAACGCGGTGAGGATGTCGACCGTCCGCATGATCACCGACTCCACGATGCCCCGGTAGTAGCCGGCGACGACGCCGAGGACGGTGCCGAGCAGGCCGGCGAAGGTGGCCGCGACGAACCCGACGGTGAAGCTGACCCGGCCGCCGTAGATGGCGCGGCTGAGCAGGTCCCGGCCGAGTTCGTCGGTGCCGAGCAGGTGCGCGCCCTCGCCGCCGAACAGCGACGGCGCGGCGAGCCGGTTGAGCAGGGACTGCTCGTTGGGGTCGTACGGCGAGACGGCCGGGGCGAAGATCGCGGCCAGGACGCCGACGACCAGGAAGCCGAGCGCGAGCCGGGCGCCGAAGTGTCTCGGCAGGAGGCGTCGGCGGGGCCGGCGGGGCGCGGGGACGACCTCGGCCACGGGTTCGGCCCCGCCGGGCTCGGGAACGGTCAGCACTGTGCTCATCGGGTCACCAACTGCGCCTTGAGTCGGGGGTCGACCACCTGGTAGAGCAGGTCGACGATGAAGTTGATCAGCACGACGAGCACGCCGATGACGAACACGCCCGCCTGGAGCACCGGGTAGTCGCGGGCGGTGACCGACTCGACCATCAACCGGCCCAGGCCGGGCCAGGAGAACACCGACTCGACCACCACCGACCCGGCGATGAACTGGCCGAGTTCCAGCCCGACGAGCGAGAGCATGGGCACGCTGACGTTGCGCAGGATGTGCCGGTAGCGGATCCGCCGGGTGCTGTAGCCGAGCGAGTTCGCCGTCCGCACGTACCCCTTGCTGAGTTCCTCCAGGGTGTACGCCTGCACCAGCCGCATCTGCCGGGCGCAGATGAAGGCGGCGAGGGTGACGGCCGGCAGGATCAGGCTCATCACCCCCTCCCCGCCGAAGCTCGGCAGCCAGCCCAGGCTGACCGCGAAGATCATGATGAGCACCAGACCGAGCACGAAGTTCGGCACGCTCTGCCCGAGGATGGCGAGGCCGTTGACGGCCCGGCCGAGGAGCCCGTCCCGGTGCACGGCACCGAGCACCCCGGCCGGTACGCCGATTCCGACCGCGATGAGCATCGCGAGGATGGTCAGCAGCGCCGACGCCGGGAACCGGTCCAGCACCAACGCCATCGCGTCGCTGCGGTACTGGTACGAGTCGCCGAAGTCGAGCACCAGCAGGTCACCGAGGAACCTCACGTACTGGACGAGCACCGGTTCGTTCAGCCCGAGGTTGCTGCGGATGGCCGCCAGGGTCTCCGGGTCCGCGTCCGCCCCGGCGATGGCCGAAGCCGGGTCGCCGGAGATCCGGACCAGGAAGAACACCAGGCTGGACAGTCCGAGGATGACCAGGACCAGCTGCAGGAGCCGCTGTCGCAGAAGCTTCGCCACGGTCGGACCCCGTCTAGCCCGTCACCTTGGTGATCAGCTCCCAGGCCGGGTTGCCCGCCTGGTCCACCTTGAATCCCCGGATCTTGTCGGAGCTGGCCCAGACGTCCGGCATGGTCATCACCGCCACCGACGGGACGTCCTCCTTGTAGATCTTCGACAGCTCGCAGAACGCCTGCTGCCGCTCCGGGGTGCCCTCCTCGGCCGAGCGCAGCTTGCCGAACCACTCGTCGTACTTCGGGTTGGAGTAGCCGATGTTGTGCTGGGGGTAGCCGGTGACCAGGCGTTCGAGCTGCACGGAGGCGTCCACGAAGGGTGAGCTGCTCATGCCCCAGGCGAAGAAGTCGGCCCGTTCGGTGCGGTTGTAGTACACGTCGAGGTAGTTGGAGAACTCCATCGGGGCGATCTCCACCGACTCGACCGCGTCCAGCTTGTTGACCATCTCGCCGATCGCCTGGGCCAGCAGCGTGTCGTTGAGGATGAACCCCTGCGAGGTCTGGAACTTCAGCTTGAGCCCGGAGACGCCGGCCTCGGCCATCAGCTTGTTGGCCGCGGCCAGGTCGTACGGGTACCGGGTGACGTCCTTGCAGTAGCCGGACATGAAGCTCGGCGCCAACTGGCCCTGGCCGACCTGACCCTTGCCGCCCATCACGCCCTGGACCAGCGCGTCCAGGTCGAGGGACTGGGCGATGGCCCGCCGGACCCGCACGTCGGTCAGCGGCCCGGAGTCGGTGAACAGGTCCACCACGTAGGTGCGGGGCTCGACCGCGTCGTAGACCGTGAAGGCGCCGGACTCCAGCGGCTTGATCCCGTCGATCGGGACCTTGGTGATGATGTCGACGTCACCGGCGCGCAGGGCGGCCACCCGGGCCGCGTCCTCCGGGATCGCCTTGAAGGTGATCGAGGCCGGCAGCGCCTTGCCCTGTCCGGAGTTGGGGTTCGGCACCAGCACGAGTTCCTTGCCGGGGACGAACTTCTCGACCATGAACGCGCCGGTGCCGATGGGCTTGGCGTTGAACGCCTTCGCGCCCACCCGCGCGTGCTCCTTGGGCGGGACGATCGGCATCGCGCCGAGCAGCCGGGGCAGGATCGCCTCCGGGGCGCTCATGGTGAACCGGATGGTGGTGGCGTCGACCGCTTCGACCTGCTTGATGATGCCGAGCTTGCCGCGGATGCTCGCCTCGTTCTTCGGGTCGAGCATGAACTTGGTGGAGTAGACGACGGCGTCGGCGTCGACCGGCTCGCCGTTGGCGAACTTCAGGTCCTTGCGGAGGACGAACTGCCAGGTCAGGTCGTTGACGCGGGTCCACGACTCGGCGACGCCGGGGACCACCTTGGCGCCCTCGCCGAGGGTGTCGACCCGGGTCAGCAGGGACCAGACCGGGTAGGCGTAGAAAGAACGCGGCGGGGACGTGGCGGAGAATGCGTCCAGGTCGGGGTTGATCACCCCGACCCCGACCACGATGTCCGCCCCGGCTGCTCCCGGGGAGGAGTCCGCCTCCGCCGCACTGTCCCCGTTGGACGAACTACAGGCCGTGGCCAGGAGGGCCACCACCCCGACCAGAGCAGAAACCTTCAGGGCTCTGAACCGGCCGAGAACTCCCGTCTTCGGACTCATCCCGGCACCCCTCTCCCATGCGATTCGCACATTCGATCCGCTTAGCGGAACAGCGTTTCTACACACTAGGTCCGGCTTCTCCGCAGTGTCAACGGCCTGACGTGCCGTTATGGACCCGTGCTCAGGTTTACGGTACGTTCAGCGAAACATCGTTCCGCTGAATGGACCGCTTGTGGCGCCTTCCCTACCGCTCGGTACCGGCGGGATCCTGACCGTCACCGCCCTGTCCGCGGTCGGCGCCACCGGCTACGGAACGCTCGCCCCGGCGATGGCGGAACTCGCCGCCGCGTACCAGGTCTCGGAGGCCGCCGTCGGGCTCCTCCAGGGCGTGATCGCGGTGCCCGGCATCGTGCTGACCGTGGCGCTGGGCGGTCTCTCCGACCGGCTCGGCCGCGGCCGGGTGGCGCTCGGCTGCCTGCTGCTGTTCTCCGTCGCCGGCACCGCCTGCGCGCTCGTCGACTCGTTCGGCACGGCCGTCGTGCTCCGGGCGGTCCAGGGGATCGGCTTCGCCGGCCTGCTCACCATCCCCCCGACCGTGATCGGCGAGACGCTGACCGGCGCGGCCCGGCAACGCGGTCTGGCGGTCAACACCTTCGTGCTGACCACCGCCTCCACCGTCGGCCCGATGGCCGGCGGCGCGGTGGCGAGCCTCGGCGACCCACGCGCCGCGTTCTGGCTCTACGCGCTGGGCGCGCTGCTGGTACCCGGAACCGTCCGGGTGCTCGGGCTCGGCCCCGGCCGGCGGCCGAGCCGGGACCGACGCTCCGCCCGGCTCCTGGCCGACCTGCGACGCGCGGGCGAGCTGCGTACCGTGGTCGGCGCGCTGACCCTGACCACCGTCGTCATCGGCCTGATGACCGCGGCCACCGCGGCGATGCTGCCGCTGGCCCTGGACCGGGTCTTCGAGGTGCCCCTGGCGGCCCGGGGTCTGCTCGTCGGGCTCGGCAACGTGGGCAGTCTCGCCGCGTCGGCGGCCCTGGCCCTGCTCGCCGGGCGGACCGCCGACCGGCACGTCGCCCGGATCGGGCTCGGGTTGTGCGCGGTCTCCCTGCTGCTCACCGCCGCCGCCCCGGCGGTGTGGGTGGTGGCGGTCGCCGTGGTGCTCCTCGGCGTCGGGGTGGGCTGCGCGTACAACGCCTCCGTGCACGCCGTCTCCCGGCAGCCGGTCGACGGCCGGGGCATGCTCATCGGCGCGTGGTCGGCGTCGTCGCGGCTCGGCCAGTCCACCGGCCCGGCCCTGGGCGCGCTGCTGGTCGGCGTGGTCGGCCCGATGGCCGCGTTCTCAGTCGGTGGCGCCGCCGCCGCGGTCGCGCTCGTCGCACTCACCGCGGCCGGCCGGCGTCGGTGACGCACGCCCCGACGGCGGGGTGGATCAGTCGGTCAGACCGTAGAGGCGCAGGGCGTTGTCGCGCAGCACCGCCGTGGCCGACTCCGGCCGCAGGCCCAGCTCGGCGAACTCCGTCATGGCGCGCTCCGGGTCGATCACCGGGTAGTCGGTGCCGAAGATCACCTTCTCCCGGCCGAAGGTGTTCATGTAGTGCACCAGCGCGGCCGGCCAGTGCTTCGGCGCGTACGCGTCCACCCCGATGTACACGTTGGGGTGCTTGTACGCGACCGCGATCATCTCCTCGGTCCACGGCCACCCGGTGTGGATGCCGACCAGCTTCAGCTCGGGGAACTCGCAGGCGACCGTGTCGAGGGTGATCGGCCGGCCGACGCTGCGCAGCGGCCGGGCGTCGTCGTAGCGCAGGCAGTGGCCCACCTGGAGCTGGATCGGCACGTCCAGCTCGGCGCACTTGGCATAGATCGGGTAGTAGCGCCGGTGGTCCGGGGGCAGCCCGAACCAGTGCGGGTACGAGTGCGCGCCGACGAAGCCGTACTCGGTGACCGCCCGTTCCAGGTGCCGCAGCTCGGCCATGCCGGCGGTCGGGTCCAACCCGACCAGGCCGCTGAACCGGTCCGGGTGCGCGGCGACCAGCTCGGCGACGGTCTCGACCTGGAGCGCGAAGCTGTTGACGTCACCGGCCGGGCCGAGCTTCGCGGCGATCAGGAAGGACCGGGCGATCCCGGCCCGGTCCATCTTGGCCAGGTACTCCTCGATCGTCGTCCCGGGCAGCCGGTCCCCAGCGCCGATCTTGCGGCCGAGGAAGTCCTTCGACCAGGCCGGCCGCGCGGCCACGATCTCGGGTGTGTACGGATTGACGACCACGTCGATGGCACCGGTGTACACGGTCAGTCACGACCTTTCTGAGAGCTACGTGTCGACGACGTCAGCCGACGTGGCGGCGGTCGACGAGACGACGGGGTTTGGCGTCGGCCAGCGGGTCGTAGATGTCGTCCACGCCGACCACCCGCACCTCGGGCGTGAGGTGGGTCAGGTCGCGGATCCGCGACCGCACGGCCGAGACCAGCGCGTCGGCGTCGCGGCCCGCGACCGGGGCGACCTCGACCACCACGCCGTCGCCGGAGAGCGCGTCGCCGGGGTGCAGGTGGTCGAGGACCACCCGGTACTCGGCGACGCCGGCCAGGTCGACCAGGGCGTCGCCGAGCACGGTCAGGTTGACAAGCGTGCCGTTGACCTTGACCAGGTCCTTGGTGCGGACCGGCTGGGAGACGATCCGCTCGGCGGTCCGCCCGCAGGCACACCGTTCCCGGGTCAGCCGGACGATGTCGCCGACGGCGTACCGGAGGAAGGCGGTGCCCCGGGCCCGCAGGTGGGTGATGAGCAGCAGGCCGGGTTCCCCGTCGGGCACCGGCTCGCCGCTGGCCGCGTCGACGGTCTCCAGGTGGATCAGGCCCGGGGTGGGATTGTGCCAGCCCGTTCCCGCCCCGCACTCGATCATCGACCAGCCCTCGGTCGAGCCGTAGCGGTTCGCGACCCGGGCCGTCTCCGCGCCCACCGCGCGCAGCCGGGCGCGCAGGTCCTCGACGCCGGCGGCGCTCGTCGCCTCGCCGGTGACGAAGCACCAGCGGACCGTGGGCAGCCGCAGCCCGCGTTCGGCGGCCCGGATCAGCACCCGGCGGACGAACCCGGCGACCCCCCACAGCACCGTCGCGCCGTGTGCCGCCACCAGGTCGATCGCCTCGTCGAGCCGGCGGTGCACCGGCCAGTCCGGCGAGGGGCGGCCGGTGTGCCCCTGGAAGATGGTCGCCCCGATCGCCGCCGCCGTCCGGTCGGCGCGGATCCGGGCGCCCATCGGGAACGGGGTGAGCGGGAAGAGGTTCGCGATCACCTCGTCGGCGCCGAGACCGAGCAGCCGGGCGCAGCGCCGGGCGTGCAGCAGGTAGGCCCAGTCGTCGCTGGTGGTGACGTAGAGCGGGGCGGGCGCGCCGCTGGTGGTGCCGGTGGTGTAGATGACGTACGCGAGGGTGCGTTCGGCGACCGGCAGGTCGGCCGGGGCGGTCAACCGGAAGGACTCGGGGTCACCGAGGAAGTCCTGCTTGCCGGTGACCGGAAGCCGGCGCAGGTCCGCGACCCCGCGTACCCGGTCCGGGTCGACGCCGGTGCGCGCGAAGAGTCGACGGTAGTGGGGGTGGTGCCGAGCCAGCAGCTGGACCTGCGCCGCGATCAGCGGGTCGCGTAGCCGCTCCACCTCGCCGGGGTCCGCGTAGAGCACCGAGTCGCCCGATGGGTCGAGCGCGGATGGCACCGACACCGCTGTTCCCTCCCGCGGGGCAGCCCGGCCCCACCACTGGCGGGCATCACTCCGTGGAGCGTTGCCCGATGATCTCCGACTCCCGGTGGCCCATCAGGGCCGAGAGTCGCCGTACGGCGTCCAGCAGCGCGTCGGCCGCCTCGTCGATCTTCGGTTCGAAGCGGCGCAGTGGGCCGCACACGCTGATCGCCGCGGTCGGCTTGCCCCGGTGGTCGAAGACCGGGGCGGCCACCGAGGCGGCGTCGGCCTGACGCTCCCCCAGCGACCGGGCGTACCCGCGCCTGCGGATGCGGTCCAGGTCGGCGCGGAGCTGCTCGGGCGTGGTGATGGTGGTGTCGGTCAGCCGCTCGAACGGGCCGGTGGCGAGGTAGGCGTCCTGCTCCTCGGGGTCGAGGAAGGCCAGCAGCGCCTTCGACGACGAACCGGCGTGCAGCGGGTACGGGTGGCCGAGCCGCACCGACATGCGGATGTCGGTGGGCGGGGTCTCCTGGTCGATGTAGATCCGGGTCCAGCCGCTGCGGATGGAGAGGGTGGAGGTTTCCTGGGTGGCCGTGACCAGCTCGTGCAGGATCGGCTGAGCCATTCGACGCACGTCGATGCCTTCGAAGTAGGTCAGGCCGAGCTTGAGGGCCGCGTGGCCGAGCGCGTACCGGCGGGTCTGCGGCTCGATCTGGATGTAGTCCTTCTCCAGCAGGGTCGACAGGATCCGGTGCACGACGGCCTTCGACAGCCCGAGCGCCTTGGAGATCTCGGTGACCCCGAGGGTGGACTCCCTCCGTTCGGTGAAGAGGGTGAGCACCTCCATCGCGCGGCCCACGGTGAGAATCGTCTTGCTGGTCTCGGTCACTGAGAGTCCCTCCGCTGCGGCGTCGGACCACTTCGGTCCGTGACGCGGCGAACGAGATTGTACGCCGGGGGCGACGTAGTTCCTCACAGCGGAATACCGTTCTCGAACATCAGCGGGCTGAGCAGGTCATCCACCGAGGCCGCGTCCGGCAGCGCCAGGGCGGCCCGGGCGATCGCGGTCACCCGCTCCGGCGGCAACACCCGACCGGCGTTGTCGCGGAACTTGCCGGCGACCTCGTCGTCGGTGAGCGGGCGGTGCGAGCCGCCCCGGTTGGCGAGCACGGCCTCCTCGAGCAGCCGGCCGTCGGTGGTGCGCACCCGCAGCACGGCCGGGAACTGGTGCGGGAAGATCTCGTCGCAGCGCGGGTCGGCGACCACGGTGACCCGGCTCATCAGGCGCCGCCGGGCCGGGTCACGGGCCAGGTCGTCGGTGAAGTCGTCCAGCCCCAGACCCAGACCGCCGCCGCCGAGCAGCGCGGCCGCGACGGTGTACGGGCCGGAGAACTGCGCCTGGTAACCGGTCTCCGGGGCCTGCTTGACGTCGAGGGGCTCGCCGATGGTGCGGACGGTGGCGGTCGGCACGGCCAGTTCGACGCTGGCCACGTCGGCCGGGCGCAGGCCGGCGTCCCGCAGCGCCAGCGCGGCGTCGATGCCGGCGTGCGTGAAGTGGTTCGCCGGGTACGGCTTGAAGAAGATCCCCGGCACCTCCCACCGCTGGCCGAGCCCGTCGGTGACCGCCCCGGCGTCGAACTCGCCGCCGAGGAACGCCTGGAAGAAGCCGAAGCGCCCCTCCAGCAGGGTCGCCGGGCCGGTGATCCCGCGTTGGGCGAGCTGCGCGGCGTACACGCCGGCGTGTGCGGCCCAGCCGCAGTGCATCCGTTTGACGGTGCCGCCGGTGCGGTTGCTCTCGATGATCCCGGACGCCATGCTGGCCGCGATGCCCATGGCGTGCAGCACGCCGTCGGCGGAGAGACCGAGCAGTTTCGCGGCGGCGGCGGCCGAGCCCACCGCCCCGCACATCGAAGTGGCGTGCTGTCCCCGGTCGAAGTACCGGTTCGCCCCGGTGGCGGCGTCGTAACCGGCCATCCCCACCCGTACGCAGATCTCCAGGCCGACCGCGATGGCGGCGACCACCTCCGCGCCGGTGGCCCGGGTCGGCTCGGCGACGGCCAGCGCCGCCGGGACCACGCTGGCGCTGGGGTGCAGCACCGACGGCAGGTGGGTGTCGTCGTAGTCGAGCGAGTGGGCGAGCACACCGTGGGCGAACGCCGCCTCGCTGGCCGGCACCCGCTGGCGCAGCCCGACCACCCGGGCGTCCGGCCGGCCGCCCCGCTCGGCGACCAGGTCGAGCACGGCCACGCTGGTGGGCAGCGTGGTGGCGGCGACTGCGATACCCAGCACGTCCAGCACCCGTTGGGCGACACTGCGCACCACCGGCGGGGGCAGGGGAACGCCGGCCGGGCCGTGGGCCGCGGCGAACGCGGCGAGCTGCCCGCCCAGGGTGGCCGCCGGCGACGTGGCGGTCATCCGGACACGACCAGGGCGAGCGGGCGGACCGGGCTGCCGGTCGCGCCGACGATGTTCAGGTGCGCCAGGACGACTGTGAACTCCCGCACCCCGGACTCGGCCAGTTCCTCCAGGGCCATCGCCTCGATGAGGTTGATGCCGTGTTCGGCGAGCAGCACCCGGTGCGCGGGCAGCAGGGCGTGCCCGGACCCGGCGGCGAGGCGTTCGAAGGCGATGGTGTCCGCACCGGCCAGCCGCACGTTGCGGGCGGCGATCCACCGGGCCCCGGCCTCGCCGACGCCGGGCACCCCGGTCGCGTGTCCGATGTATGCCTCGCGGTCGTCGTAGCGGCGCCCCCAGCCGCTGCGCACCAGGACCACGTCGCCCGGTCCGACCGGGGTGCCCTGCCGGGCGACGGTGGCGTCCAGGTCGGCGGGCGTGATCTCGTACGCCGGGTCGAGGACGGGCACCCCGAGCGCGGCCGGCACGTCGAGCAGCACCCCGCGGCCGACCAGCGGGGGCAGTTCGTCGATCGCCCCGGTGGTGAAGCCGCCGCCGGTCTGCGCCCGCATCGCGTCGGCGCCGTCGTGCAGCCGGCCGTCGACGGAGACGTGCGCGAGGGCGTCGATGTGCGTGCCGACGTGGGTGCCCAGCGAGATCAGGTCGTTGGCGGCGGACATCCCGTCGGCCCGGTAGCTGTCGCCGTGGCGACGGGGCAGGGTGTGCCAGAACGGCGGGTGGTTCGGCGACTGGGGCATGCCGATACGCAACGGCCGGCCCAGGTCGAAGACCCGGACGCCCGCCTCGACGGCGGCGAGCAGGACGTCGCCGCGCCGCTCGCTCGGGATGGTCTCCACGGTCATCGCAGCACTCCCCGGTCTCGCAGCTCGGCGAGTCGTTCCGCGCCGATGCCCAGTTCGTCGCCGAGCACCTCGTCGGTGTCGGCCCCCACGCCCCGCCCGGTGAAGCGGATCTCACCGGGGGTGGCGCTCATCCGGAACAGCACGTTCTGCATCCGGATCTGGCCCAGGTCCGGATCGGGCACCTGGGTGATCATGTCCAGCGCCCTGACCTGCGGGTCGGCCAGGAGTTCGTCAGGCGCGTACACCGGCGCGACGGCGGCCCCGGCGGCGGTGAACGAATCGATCACCTCGGCCCGGCTCCGCGCGCCGATCCAGTCGGCCACGTACCCGTCGAGCAGGTCGGCGTGCCGCGCCCGGCCGGCGCCGGTGGCGAACCACTCCTCGCTGATCACCTCGGCGTGCCCGACCAGGGTCAGCACCCGCTCGGCGATGGAGTTCGCCGAGGTGGAGATGGCCACCCAGTGCCCGTCGGCGGTCCGGTACGTGTTGCGCGGGGCGTTGTTCAGCGACCGGTTGCCGGTCCGTTGCTGGACCACGCCGAGCTGGTCGACGTAGATGACGCTCGGGCCGACCGCCGTCATGATCGGTTCCAGGATGTCGAGGTCGATCTCCTGGCCGGTGCCGTCGCCGGTGGCCCGCGCGTAGAGGGCGGTCAGCACCGCCGCCGCGCCGGTGATCCCGGCGATGGAGTCGGCCAGCCCGAAGGCGGGCAGCATCGGCGGTCCGTCCGGCGACCCGGTCAGGTGGGCGAAGCCGCTCATCGACTCGGCGAGGGTGCCGAAGCCGGGGCGGGCGGCGTACGGGCCGGTCTGCCCGAAGCCGGTGACCCGCAGCAGCACCAGCGCGGGGTTGAGCGCCCGCAGGTCCGCCCAGCCCAGGCCCCAGCGTTCCAGCGTGCCGGGGCGGAAGTTCTCGACCACCACGTCGGCGGTGCGGACCAGCTCCCGGAAGATCTCCTGACCCTCCGGGTCGCCCAGGTAGAGCCCGACGGTCCGCTTGTTGCGGCCGATCATCTTCCACCAGAGGCCGACGCCGTCCTTGCTGAGGCCGTGGCCCCGCATGCCGTCCCCGTGCCGCGGGTGTTCGATCTTGATCACGTCGGCGCCGAAGTCGCCGAGGATCTGACAGGTCAACGGACCCGCCAGGATCGTCGACACGTCGAGCACCCGGACACCGTCCAGCGCCCGCCGGCTCCGCGACTCCTGACCACCCACCCGGCCCACTCCCGTCGTTGAGGCGTTCCGTTAGCGGGAACGTCGTTCCTCAAACCGTACCGAGTGCCGGACCCGCTGGTCAAGGAAAGGAAACGGCGATCCGTCAGCCCTGGGCTTCGCTCTCACGCGCTGTTACGGTACCGCTCTACGGAATGGTGTTCCACCAGCCGGTCCAGCGTTGAGCAATCGACGGGTGGTCCGTCGGGGCGGGAGGACGATGACATCGCAGATCGTGCCGGTACGGGTGGGCCGCGCCCCCGGCATCCGGCGGGCCGACCTGCTCTGGGGGCAGCATCCCGGGGAGACGGTGGAGAGCCCGCACGTCATCTGGGTGGTCCGGGACGACCGTGGCGACGTGACGATCCTGGACACCGGCTCGCCGGACGCGGAGTGGGTGACCCGGCACCACCGGCCGTTCGAGCGCACCGCCGAGGAGGAACCGGCCGCCGCGCTCGCCGCCGCCGGCGTGGACCCGGCCGCGGTCCGGACGGTCGTGCTCAGCCACCTGCACTACGACCACTGTGGCAACAACCACCTGTTCCCGAACGCGGAGTTCGTGGTGCAGCGCAGCGAGGTCGCGTACGCCGTCGCGCCGTACCCGGTGCACCAGGCCGCCTACGAGGCGCCGGCGCTCGGCTTCACCCCCCGCTGGCTGGCCACCATGGACCGGACCCGGCTGATCGAGGGCGACGTCACGCTCCGTCCCGGTCTGCGGTTGCTGCACATCCCGGGGCACACGCCCGGCATGACCGCCCTGGTGGTGGACACCGCCGCCGGCCGGTACGCCCTCGCCGGGGACCACTGCGCCCAGTTCGAGAACTGGCGGGGCGCCGGGCCCTACCGGGTGGTCCCGTCCCGGACCCACGTGAACCTGGCGGACTACTACCGGTCCTTCGACCGGTTGGCCGAACACGCCGACGTGGTGCTCCCCGGCCACGACATGCGGGTGTTCGACCAGGCCAGCTACCCGGCGGTGGACCGTGGCTAGGCTCCGGCTGGGAGTCCGGCTGCCCGAGGGCGGGTCGGACGTGCGCCGTACCGTCGCCCAGGCGGTCGCCGCCGAGGCGATGGGGTACGACTCGGTCTGGCTCGGCGAGCACCACGGCTACCCCACCTACTGGCCCTCGCCGCAGCTGGTGCTCGCAGCGGTCGCGGCCCGGACCGACCGGGTCCGCCTGGGCACGAACATCCTGATCCTGCCGCTGGCCGACCCGGTCCGACTGGCCGGGGAGTTCGCGTTGCTGAGCAACCTCAGCGAGGGCCGGGCGGTGCTCGGCGCGGGGATCGGCTGGGACGAGCCGGAGTTCGCCGCGCTGGGCGCCAACGCCCGCCGGCGGGGCGCCGTCACCGACCGTCACCTGGCCCTGATGGACCGGCTCTGGCACCAGGAGTCGGTCTCCTACCGGGACGACGACCGCACCCTGGCCGACTTCACGCTCTCCCCCCGCCCCGCCTGGCCGGTCCCGGTCTGGGTCGGCGGCCGGTCGGTCGCCGCGATGCGCAGGGCGGCCCGCCACGGCGAGGCCTGGTTCCCGGACGCGGCGCTCACCGTGGACGAGGTCGTCCGGGGCTTCGCGACCGTGGACCAGCACCGGGCCGCCTCGGGCCGGCCACCGGCCGCGTTCCGGCCCCTGGTCCGGCACGTGGTGCTGGGCGAGACGGACGCGCGGGCCCGGCGGGACGCCGAGGAGTACCTGCGCGTCTCGCACGAACTGCACCTGCTGCGCGGCAATCCCATGGTGACCCAGGCCAGCGTCGGCGACTTCGCGAGCCGGCTGGCCGACCGGTACGTGGTGGGTGACCTCGCCACCTGCGTCGACTGGGTGCGACGACTGGAGACCGAGGTCGGGGTGACCGATCTGGTGGTCAAGTTCGCCGGTCGGATCAGCGGCGACGACGCGCTGGCACAGATGGCCGACTTTGCCACCGCCGTCCGGGCGATGTCTTGACAGCGATCCCGACCACTCCCTAGCTTCATCGTCTATAGAAACGATGTTCCGCCAAACGGAACATGACACTCGGGGGCCCATCCGGAACGGTCGTGGAGGTAGTCGGATGATCAGAAAGCGGTTGTTCCTCGCCGGAGTGCTCGCCGTGGCGCTCTCCGCCACCGGGTGCGGCGACGACGGCGCGGGCGGCGGCGCCGACGCGAACGGAGTCAGCAAGGTCCGCTACGTCTACTGCGCCGAGACGCTCGCCGCCAGCGGCGCGCCGTTCTGGATCGGCGAGAAGCTCGGCTACTTCGCCGAGGAGAAGATCTCCCTCGAGATGCTGCCCGTCGCCGGCGGCACCGGCGCCTGCCTGCAACTGCTCGCCGCCGGCCAGGCCGACATCTCCGCGCCCAGCCCGGACGTGCTGGTGCAGGCCGCCGCGGACGGACGCAACCTGGACCTGCGGTACTTCTACGAGGTCGCGCCGAAGTTCCTCTTCGACGCGACGGTCCTGCCGGACAGCCCGGTCCGGTCGTTCGCCGACCTGAAGGACGCCACCATCGGCCTGGCCTCGCTGGGCGGCAGTTTCGAACTCTTCGCCAAGGCCGGCCTGCGCGCCGCCGGCGTCGACCCGGCCTCGGTCGACTTCGTCGCCGTCGGCACCGAGGCGGCGGCGGCCGAGTCGCTCAAGAAGGGCGACATCGACGCGCTGATCATCAACGACGTCCGGTACGCCGCGCTGGAGGCCGCCGGATACCAGTTCCGCTACCTCGACAAGCCCGGCGTGACCGCGAACCTCTTCGGCGCCGGGCTGCTGGCCCGCAACGCCTGGCTGACCGAGAACCCCGAGGCGGCGGCGGGATACGCCCGCGCCTACACCAAATCCGTGCTGTTCGCCAAGGCCAACCCGGAGGCGGCCATCCGCATCCACTGGGAGCAGTACCCGCAGTTCGCCCCCACCGGCGACCGGGCCAAGGCCATGCAGGCCGCGCTGCCGGTGCTCAAACGCCGGATCGACGTGATCGAGGACGACGGTTCGGCGGAGAAGCCGTACGGCCAGTTCACCGCGGAGTCGTGGCAGGCGTACGTCCAGTTCCTCGGCGTCCAGGACAAGGTCAAGGACGTCTCGGCGTTCTACACCAACGACGTGGCCGCCAAGATCGGCACGATCGACGCGGCGGCGGTCCAGGCGAAGGCGACCTCGTGGCCGACCTCGTGACCCGGACGCCGGTGGTGTCGGCCCGGGGCCTGTCCAAGGTGTACGGCACCCGGACCGGCACGCCGGTCGTCGCCCTGACGGACGTGTCGTTCGACGTGGCCGAGGGGGAGTTCGTCTCCATCCTCGGCCCGTCCGGGTGCGGCAAATCGACCCTGCTGCGCATCGTCGCCGGCCTGACCGGCGAGACCGGGGGCACGGTGGACATCAACGCCGCCGGCACCGGACCGGGCACCGACGTGGGCCTGATGTTCCAGCAGGCGGTGCTGCTGCCGTGGCGGACCGTCGAGCAGAACGTCGCCCTGCCCGGGATCGTGGCCGGCCGCCGGTTCCGGGACGTACGGCCCCGGGCCCGGGCCCTGATCGAGATGGTCGGGCTGGACGGGTTCGCCGAGAAGTACCCCGGCGAACTCTCCGGCGGCATGCAGCAACGTGCCGCGCTGGCCCGCTCACTGTTGCAGGATCCCCGGCTGCTGCTGCTCGACGAGCCGTTCGGGGCCCTGGACGCGATGACCCGGGACCAGATGAACCTCGAGGTGGAGCGCGTCCGGCAGCAGACCGGCAAGACCATCCTGCTGGTCACGCACAGCATCGCCGAGGCGGTGTTCCTCTCCGACCGGATCATCGTGATGACCGGACGCCCCGGCACGATCCGCGAGATCGTCGACGTCACCCTGCCCCGGCCGCGCGAACTCGAGGTCACCGGCTCGGCGGACTTCGGCGCGTACACCAACCAGATCCGTCAGCTTCTCGACCGACCGGAGTGACGCATGGCAGTGTCGGAGAAAGTCCTGTCCGCCCGCAAACTCCCCGGCGGCGCGGAGCCCGCCGAGCGACGCCTCACCGCGCGACTCTGGTTCCCGGTCTCCCTGGTGCTGATCATCGTCGGCTGGGAGGTCGCGGTCCGGGTCACCCAGGTCAACTCGGTGCTCGTCCCCACCCCGGTCAGCGTCGTGCAGTCGCTCTGGCGCGGGCTCGCGCAGACCGGCCCGGCCAGCTTCTACCCGCACTTCTGGCGCACGCTCCAGGAGGTCCTGCTCGGGTTCGGCGGCGGCGTGGTCATCGGCCTCCTGCTGGGCGGCCTGGTCGCCATCTCCCCCACCGCGCAGGCGATCATCCGCCCGTACATCGTCATGATCGAGGCGGTACCGAAGATCGCGATCGCCCCGCTGATGGTGGTCTGGCTGGGCTTCGGCATCGAGTCGAAGGTCGCGCTGGCGGTCCTCGTCACGTTCTTCCCGATCTTCGTGAACACCGTGTCGGGGATGCGTTCGGTGCCGGCCGAGCGGCTCGAACTCATGCGCTCGCTGCGCGCGGGCCGGGCGCTCACCATCCGCCTGGTGATCGTGCCCAGCGCCCTGCCGTTCATCTTCGCCGGCCTGGAGATCGCCGCGGTCTACGCGGTCATCGCCGCGATCGTCAGCGAGTTCGTCAGCGGCCAGATGGGGCTGGGCGTGCTGATCCTCCAGGCCAACTTCCGGCTCGACATCGCCACCGTCTTCGCGATCCTCATCCTGCTCGGGCTGATGGGCATCGGCATGACGAAGCTGATCGAACTGGCCCGCAAACGCATCGTCTTCTGGGACGGGAACTGAGGAGCAGCCACATGGAGATCGAGAAAAAGATCGCGGAGCTCGGCCTGGCGCTGCCGGTGCTGCCGGAGAAGCCGGGCACCCGCCGGGTCCGCGCGGTCCGCACCGGCAACCTCGTGTACCTCGCCGGCCACGGTCCGTTCCACGAGGGGGGCTACCCCTTCAAGGGCCCGGTCGGCGTGGCCATCGGCGTCGCCGAGGCGCGGGCGGCGACCCGCTACAACGCGCTCGCGCTGCTCTCCTCGCTGCGTCAGGAGATCGGTGACCTGGACGACGTGGTCCGGATCGTCAAGATCAACGCGTACGTCTACGGCGAGCCCGGCTTCAACAAACCGTCGGTGGTCGCCGAGGGCTGCTCGGACCTGCTCATGGACCTGTACGGCGAGCGCGGACGGCACGCCCGGTCGGCGGTCACCGTCGCCGCGCTGACGCTGGACATCTGCTGCGAGACGGAGATGATCGTCGAGGTGCGCCCGCCGCGGTCCTGACCATGGTCGAGGGGAAGGAGCCCGGTCCGTGGCGGACATCGGGGTCAGTGCGGCAGCTCGGCGGCGCAGCACGCCTCACCGTCGGCAGCGAGCAGGCCCGCGAAGTCCGCCCACTTGATCTTGAAGCGGCCGTGCTGGCCCCAGCCGCTCCCCCACGAGTTCTGGAACAGGTACGCCTGCTCGGAGTCCAGCCGGTCCAGCATCACGTAGCAGTGCCCGCCGGCCACCCTGCCGGTCGGCTTCACGTAGCCGTCGGCGTCCGGGTGGAACATGTCGTCCGTCCAGTTGGTGCCGACCACCACCGAGCCCTGGGTGTTGATCCACTGGTCGATCTCGGCCAGCGAGCCGGCGAACGCGAACGCCGCGAGCCGACCCCGGTCGCGCAGCGCCAGCGCCCCGGACCGGACGGTCGAGCCGTTCTCCGCACGCGGCTCGCCGTCGATCACCTTGCACTCGTAGTACAGCGCGTGCGCGTCGGCGTTCTGGAACTCCCCCGGGACCGGCGTGGCGTCCACCCAGCCCGTCCAGCCGAAGCCCACGCAGTGCCCGGTGTCGCCCTGGTCCAGTTGGATCGGCAGCTGCCAGGCCGGGGCCGCGTCACCGGCCGGCGTCGGGCCCGGCGCGGGTGGGGTCCCGCCGGCCTGCTTCTTGAGCCAGCGCCAGAAGACCAGGTACGCCCGCCAGTCGGTGAAGTAGGTGGTCTCGCTCAGCACCTGCTCGATGGTCCGCTGCCGGATCTCCTCCGGCGGCTCGGCGATCTCCATGAGCCGCGGCAGCGACCAGTCCCGCGGGTCCGGCCGGTACACCCTGCCCAGCAGATGGGGGCCGATCACCTGGCTCGCGCTGCGTTCCGGTGGGTCCTGCGCCAACCGCCGGTTCAGCTCCATGACGGCCTCCCTCTCCGAGCAACCTCCAGCAGGGGTGTCCCACTCCCACGATGCGCCCCGGCCGGCGGCCGGCACAGTCCGGTTACCGACTGCCGGCCCAAAATCCGCTGGCCCGGTGGGCTCGGGATCGGCAGTCCACTACCGGATTCGGATGGTCTACGCCATGCAAACCAGAAGAACGGTCGGTTGTCGACAATGAGCCACTTTCATCGTGGGTAGCGGGCGTCCTCGGCGGCTTGAAGAACGAGGATGGCTTGCCCGATCGCGGTGGCGCGGCGGGGGCAGCAGCGCAGCTCGGCGAGGATCTTCCAGTTTCAGAGCTCGACCAGGGCCAACGTCCACTGGCCGTGACCGTCTTCCCAGAGGGTGACGACCTCGCCGACCGGGACCGAGTTGTACTCGTGCCGCTCATCTTCCTCGTAGTAGTCGCCATCCTCCTCGATCACCGCGACGATGCGCAGGGCGTCCTCGCGGGTGCCGTCGGTGGCTGCCCGGATGCGGGAGACCCGCCACTCGACGCCGCTGAGGTCGCGGCCGATGAGCTCACTCCCGGGCACGAGATTCTCGTCGTCGCCATCGATCTCGAAGAGAGTGCCGGGACCGTCGACCAGCAGCGTATCCGTGTCGCCGATCATCAGGCTTTCGTCGATGACCTGTTGTTCACCGCGGAGTACCGCCGGGTCGAGCCAGGCCGGCCGCCGGTCGAGTCCGACCTCGCTGATGAAGTTTCCCCAGGCGTAGAGCGCATACATGCGCGGCATGCTACAGAGTGGCAAGATCCTTGCTTGTTCGGGAGGAACGCCGTGGCGCATCGCGGGCCTGGTGACCTTGCCCCCACAGCGCCACCACTGTGGAAAGGGCTCCATGCTTGGGAGGGCAACCGGTGCGAGGCACTGGTGGAGACGACGCTGGTCATCGCAGGATCCCTGGAGGCACCGCTTCCTCTCGGCGGCAGATCCGGACACCCCGTTCGCCGTTCGCCAGCAGCTGGCTGAAAGTCGGTAGGAGACGCCTCGATTGCGGTCAGGCGTCAGGGGTCCAGGGTTCTCCGACGCCCGCGCGTACCGCGGTGCTCCCGGGCGGTAGGTCAAGAACGTCGATCAGGGTGGGGTCCTCGTCGACGGCATGGTGCAGGTGTCCGACCTTGCCGGTGCCGCCGCTCGCGTCAGAGGCTCCGATCAACTGCCAGACGCCGTCGTCCGCGTCGTGACTGACGAACAGGACAGGCTCGTGGCGTTCGAAGACCTCAGGGGTCTGGATACAGGTGGTGCCGAGCAACCAGTGCCGCATCCAACCGGCTCGCCGATCGTGCCGCATGACGTGGTCGGCCACCCACCAGACGAACGGCAGGTCCTCGTGGGCGCGCGACTGATCCGCGCTCAGATCCGGGCCGCCCTGCGGGACCTGCTCGAACGGCTCATCGACGAGAGAGAACGCGTGACCGTCCTCGTGCGCGAAAATGACGGCGTGGAACGTGCCCCCGCCAGGATTGCCGGCGCCAATCCCGATGGACAGACGGGCGATATGCGGGTCTGAGCCGGTGGTCCAACCGAACGCGTACGAGGCCAGCTCGCCACGCGGTCCCACGAACTCGCCGAACGCACGCCGGTCCATGCCACTGACATCGGCCGTGGACACCTCAACCAGCGCACCCTCCAACACCTGGATCTCCACGCCGGCAACATAGCTGATCGAGCTTGGTCGGGTTGAGCCGTCCACGGGCTGCATGACGTCTGAGGCAGTCAGCACGGGTCGGTGGGGTGGCCCGATCGTGGGATTCCTGGTCCTGGTCTGGTTCTGCGGGCTGGTCGCGGCGGCGGTGTGGTGGGTGGGTATCGGCTTGGAGCAGTGGAGCGTCAGCTACGGCTACCAGCCCGGCGAGTTCGCGGACCTTGAACATCGGGTGAGCTTGGCCCTGCTGGTCGCCGCGGTGGTGGCGGTCGCCGGGCCGACCGTCATCGCGCTCGTCGCGTACCGGCTGCGGCTGGTCCGGACCCGAGCACTGCGTTCAACACAGTGGCGGTGACACCCGCTGTCCGGGCGACTGAACGAATCGTTCCGTCGGACCGTCGTGCCATGATGCCGCTCACCTCAAGGCAAGGAGCACGACGCGATGGCCACGGTGACGGTTCGGGACGAGACAGCGACGGGCAGGGCGATCGATCAGTGGCCGTTGACCGGCTTGCCCGAGCGCATCCGCGCGCGGGAGCTGGTCCGGTTGCGGGTACGCGAGGAGGTGGCGCGGTTCAACGCCGACCAGGCGGACCTCTTCCGGGGCCTGGTGCGGCCGACCGACGCGGAGGCGACGTTGAACGGCTACCGGGTGGGCCGGGGCCGGCGGCTGGACTGGGAGCGTCAGGCGGACGCGGCGTGTGCCGCCTTCGCCCGCAACGGCTTCGTGTTGCTGGTGGGTGACCACCAAGTCGAGGATCTGGACGAGGAGATCGACCTGCTCGCGGATCCCGAGGTGGCCTTCGTGCGGCTCGTTCCCCTGGTGGGTGGCTGACGTGCGGGGCTGGGCGCGGCTGCTTCCCACGCTGGGCGCGGCGGACCGCCGGAGGGTGGAGACCGGTCTGGTCGACGCGGACGCCCGGATTCGGGCGGTGATCGGGAGAACGATCACCTACTACCGGGGCGCGTCGGTGACCCGCACGCCGGAGTGGACCGTCACCGAGTCGTGGTCGGCCGAGCATCGCCGCCGCGCCGCACTGGCCATGCACCTGGAGGCGGCGACCAGTTCGAGTCCGACCGCCCTGAACGACGTCCTGCGGAATCTCGCGGACGGCGGGCACGACTGGACCCGGGCGGATCTGCTGTGGTGCCTGGAGGTGGCCGGGCGCGGGCACGGCTACGACGACGGCGCCCATCTGGAGTTGCCGGCGACGATCGCCGGGCACCTGCCCCCCGCCGACCTGGCCGATCTGGCGCCGGCGCTGTCCGCCCTGTTCGCCGAACTCACCACGCGGCACGTCCCGGCGGCCGGCCCCCGGCGCCGGGTCGTCACGCTGATCGGGGAGGCGCTCGACCGCGCCACGGGTCGCCGCGTGCCGTCCTGGTTGCTGCACCACGGGGACGAGTTCGGGCCGCTCGTCCGCGCCGGCCTGGGTGACGTCCTGGCCGCCCCGGGGGTGGCCGAGTTGCTGACGCACTGCGCCTCGCTCGACAAGCCGGCGGCGCCGGCGCGGTGGCTGCGCGTCCTCGACGGGCACCTCACGAGCGCCGCCGACGGGAGGGCGGCGGTCCGCGCGGTCCTGGCGGCGTTCGTCGCCCACCGGCGGTCCGTGCACGACGACACCGACCGTCTCCTGCGTGGCCTGGCATGGGCGCTGTCGCGGGAGTCGGACGAGACGGCGACCGAGCTGCTGGCCGAGGTCGCCGCCGTCGCCTCGGCCGCGCCCCGCCAGGCGTCCGGTTTCCCGCACGCCCAGCGCACCGCGATCGCGGCCGTGCGACTGCTCGCGGAGCGCGCCGGTGAGGCGCCGGTGCGGACCCTGGCGCGGCTCGCGGTGACGGTGAAGAACAAGGCGGTACGCAGTCGGGTGCAGACCGCGTTGGCGCACCTCGGCGCCCTGCGCGGGTGGTCGCTCAGCGAGGTGATGGAACTCGCCGTCGACGACCACGGGCTCGACTCCACCGGCAGCCGGCGGACCCCGGTCGGCCCGTACGAGGCGACGGTGCGGGTCGAGGGCGAGAAGGCGCGCCTGACCTTCGCGCGCGGCGGCACCGCGCTCAAGGGTGTCCCGGCGGCGGTCAAGGAGGCGCACGCCGACGAGCTGAGGCAGCTCCGTGGCCTGGTGAAGAGCGTCAACGCGACGCTGACCTCCGAACGCCAGCGGGTGGAGGCGCTGCTGTCCGAGGAACGCACCTGGACGTATGCGGACTGGGTGTCGCGCTTCCTGGACCATCCGATCACCGGGACCTACGGGCGGCGGCTGCTCTGGGAGACCAGCACCGACGGGCTGCACTGGTCGGCGGGCCTGCCCCGCGGGGACGGCGACGGGTGGACGATCGTCGGTCTCGACGGGCGACCGGCACCCGGCGATCGGGTCCGGCTGTGGCATCCCGTCCGCGCTCGGGTGGACGAGACCCTCGCCTGGCGGGAACGGGTGCTCGCCGCCGGCCTGACGCAACCGTTCAAGCAGGCGTTCCGTGAGATCTACCTGCTCACGCCGGCCGAGGAGCGGACCGGTTCCTACTCCAACCGGTTCGCCGCGCACATCCTGCGCTACCGCCAGGCGAACGCGCTCATGCGCGCCCGCGGCTGGCAGGCCGGCTACCTGGGCACGTGGGACGGCGGTGACGACAGCGAAGCCACGAAGCTCTTCGGCGGTGGCGCCTGGCGGGCGTCCTTCCACCACCAACTCGTCGACACCGACGACCCGGGCGACTACGACGTCCACCACTGCGCCACCGACCAGGTGCGCTTCGCCCGATCCGACGGCGCGACCTGGCAACCCGCACCGGTCGCGGACGTACCGCCGCTGGTGTTCACCGAGGCGATGCGGGACGTGGACCTGTTCGTCGGCGTCACCTCGATCGCCACCGACCCGCAGTGGGCCGACCGCGGCGAGGACCGGTTCCGGGACTACTGGCACCGCACCGCCGTCGGGCCGCTGGCCCCGTCGGGGCAGGTACGCCGCGACGCCCTGGCCCGGCTGCTCCCCCGCATGGCCATCGCCGACCGGGTCACCCTCACGGATCGGTACCTGCACGTACGCGGGAACGTGCGCGGCTACCGGATCCACCTCGGCTCGGGCAACATCATGATGGAGCCGAACGACGCCTACCTGTGCATCGTCCCGGCACGCGGCGGCGCCGGGCGGCTGCACCTGCCGTTCGAGGACGACCCGATGCTCTCGACGATCCTGTCGAAAGCGATCATGCTCGCCGCCGACGACACCATCACCGACCCCACCGTGCTGCGGCAGCTCGTCTGATGACCGACTGGAGCCGCTTCGCTGGATCGCCGACGGCTGACCACGGCCCGACGGCCGGTAGAGCGACCGTTCCCGCTCCGGTCAGCCGGCCCCGAAGCAGACGAACGCCGCCGCGGTGGCCCGGGCCGGACCGTCGCCCGCCGCACCGAACGCCCACTGCGCGTCGGCGAGGGCTCGCGCCGGGCCGGCACCCGCCCGCATCCGCGCGTGCAGGTCCAGCATCAGTGCCGTGGTGGGCTCGGCCGGCACCGGCAGCACGGTCGCGATCAGGCACCGGGTGCCGAGCGCCAGGAGGACCGCGGTGAACCCCATGACCTCGTCGCCGGGGCGCAGCCCGGTCAGGCCGGAGTCGCAGGCGGAGAGCACCACGCAGCCGGGCGGCCGGGCGACCGCCTCCCACTCGTGGGCGAACAGCGGCCCGTCGGCCAGCTCCAGGGTGGAGAACTGCGGGTTGTCCGCGCGGAACGCGCCGTGGGCGGCGATGTGCACCAGCCCCGCCCCGTCCAGCGCGGTGGTCAACGCCGCGGTGGTGGCGTCGGACCCGGTGAGCCGCCGCGCCCCGGGCAGGACCTGGGCGAGCCGGCGTACCTCGAGGTGTCCGGCCGGCAGGCGCGGGCCGGCGGCCAGGACCGGCGGCCCGGTCGGCAGCTCCCGCCGGTCCGCCCCGAGCCAGGCGGTGGCCGAGGGGGCGACGGTCACCGGACGCCCCGCGCAGGTGGGCAGCGCCGACCAGGGCACCGCGTGCAGCGCCCCGACCGGGACGATCACCAGGGCCCGGTCGGCCAGCCGCGACCGCAGCGGGGCGAACAGCAGCCGGTCCAGGGCGGTCGCGGCGTGGCCGGCCCCTGCCCGCGCGGCGGGCTCGTCGCCGGTGGTGACCAGCCGGCGCAGGGCGAACCGGTGCCGGCGGGCCAGGTCCACCGCGGCGGCGAGCGGACCGAGGTCGTGCAGGCTGGCCCGACCGTCGCGGACCAGCACCGCCCGGATCCGGTCGCCGTGGGCCACCAGCTCGACCAGCACCCGGGAGCCGAGCCGCGCGGCCAGCGCGCCCACCCCGGGCGGGGCCAGCACGACGCCCCCACCGGGCACCCGCCGGGCCAGGTCCCGGATGCGCTGCTCCAGCCGGGCCTGCCGGCCGCGTAGGGCGGTTGCCGGGCGGCCGGCCAGCACCTCGTCCTCGAGCAGGCCGCTGACCAGTCGGAGCTCGGCGAGCGCCGCCACCAGGTCGGGGTCGGCCGGGGGCCGGGCCGGCCGGGCCCGCAGCGCATTGGCCCGCCACCGCTCCGCCCACGCCAGGACCCGCGCCGGTGCGCCCGCCCGGACCGCGATGTCGAGGCCCTCGGCCGCCAGTTCCTGACCGTACGCTCCGCTGTGAGCACGCAGCTCCGTGGCGCCGAGCGACACCCGGTGCCGGTCGAGCACGGCCAGCCCGCGGCGCAGCGCCCGGGCGGCCCCGGGCTCGTCCCCGCCGAGCCGGCGCGACAGGGCCAGGGCGTACCAGCCCTGTGCCCGCCGGTCGGCGGTGCCGCGACGGCGGGCCCGGGCGGCCACCGCCAGCAGGTTCCGGGCCCGGCCCGGCCGCCCCAGCGCGGCGGCCACCAGGCCGGCCTCGATCCGGGTGGTCAGCGCCGGGCCCGGCCACCCGGTGCCGTCGAGCTGCTCGGCGGTACGCGCCATGGCGGTGAGCAGGCGCGCCGAGCGGGTGCCGCGACGGTACTCGGCGCGTAGCTCGACGTGCCGGGCGAAGGCGGCCCAGGTGGGCCGGCCCTGGCGACGGAACCGGGCCCGGGCCGCGGCGGCGGCCTCGGTCGCGGTGTCCAGGTCCGCGGCGAGCAGCGCCGCGCGGGCCCGGGCCAGCAGTGCCTCGGCCAGGTCGGAGGCCATGCCCCGGCGCCCCAGTTCCCGGACGGCCGCTGTCGCGACCACCACCGCCTCGTCGACCAGCGGCACCGACAGCAGCAGCTCGACGCGGTCCAGCAGCAGCGCCGGCCGGGGTACGGCGAGCCGCCGGTACTCCTCGTCGACGGTGGCGAAGCAGCGCAGCGCGCCGGCAATGTCGCCACGCTGGCCGGCCGCGATGCCGCGGTTCCACCGGGCGTCGGCCGCGGCGAGGTCCAGGCCCAGCCGTTGGAAGGCGGCTGCCGCGCGGGACAGGTCGTCGTCGGTGCCGCCGGCGGCGCCCCGGTGGGCGTTGAGCAGCCCCCGGTTGTTGCGCGCCCGCGCCTCCAGCAACAGGTCACCCTCGCGCAGGGCGATGTCGACGGCCAGGCCGTAGTCGCGTACCGCCTCGTCGTAGCGACCGCGATAGTGGAGCACCACACCCCGCTGCATCCGAGCCCGTCCCGCGTCGGCGCCGACGAGCTGCGGCAGCGCGGCGGTCACCGCGCGCAGCGCCGCGGCGGTGTGACCGGCGTTGGCCAACACGTAACCCAGGCTCATCCGGGCCAGCGCCCGGGTCCGGGGCGTGCCGGCGGCCTGGACCGCGCGGCGCAGGTGGTGCAACGCGCCGGGCAGGTCGTTGAGCTCCCGCAGGGCCAGACCGACGGCCCGCTCGGCGGTGGAGCGCTCGTCGGCCCCGGCCGCGGGCCCGGCCGCCAGCACCCGCTGGGCGATCGCGATCGCCTCGCGCGGGTAGCGCTGGACGGCGTCGAGCGCCGCCTGGGCCGTGCCGGCACCGGAACCGGTGCTGTCGGGCATGCCCCAAAGAGTCCCCGAACCAATGCCCGGCCGTCAATGTCTGTGCGGGCCTGTCGGAAATCCGCACCAAACCTTTACGTCATTGACATCCGACTATGCTTTGGAAGAATCGACGGCACCCGGGAAACGTGGCTCACGCCGGCCACTGGCGGACGCTTCTGCCGACCGCATGGAGGACCCGTGTCGCCTGACCATCCCGCCGCGCCGCGCCCGGCCGGCCACCTGTCCCGCCGGCGGCTACTGGCCGCGTCCGCGCTGGCCGCCGCGGCGTCGGTCACCGCCGGGTCCCGTGCCGCCCCGGCCCGCGCGGACGGCGCGGACGACGCCGCCTACCAGCGCGCCTTCGACGAGGCGCTGGCCGCCGACAAGAACGTCCGCCGGCACACCACGCCGGGCCGGGAGTTCCTCTACCGGCCACGGCAGCTGCTCGCCGCCGACGCCGACGCCCAGCGGGTCACCGCCCGGCTGCGTGCCCTCGGCCACGTGGTGGTCGTGGGCGACGGCTTCGCCGGGGTCACCCGGTTGCTCTTCGACCGGGAGACCGACGTTCCCACGCTCGTGACCAAGCTGCGCGACCCCCAGCAGTGGCCGGGGCAGCCGGCACCGAAGGTGCAGCCGCACCACGTGCTGCTGGGCCTCGGCAACATCATGGGCAACCCGGGTGGCCCGCCCACGACGGTCGCCGCGCTGTCGCCGCCGGACCCGGCCCGGCTGGGTGAGGGCGCCGGGGTGACCGTCGGAATCTGCGACACCGGCATCTGGCGGCAGGCCGGCGGCTACCACCCGCAGTGGCTCGGCGGGGCGTACCTGCCGGAGGTCGACGACGAGGACCCGCTCTACGTGCACACCGACGTGCTCGCCCCGCAGGGCGGGCACGGCACCTTCGTCGCCGGGGTGGTGCGGCAGGCCGCGCCGGGGGTCCGGGTCGACCCGGAGCAGGCGCTGACCGCCACCGGCGTCGGCGACGAGGCGTCGGTGGTGGCCGCGACGGCCCGACTCGCGCCGGCGGTGTCCGTGGTCAACCTGTCCCTGGGCGGGTTCACCCAGGACGACCAGCCGTCGCTGCCCCTGGCCAACGCGGTGGCCGCGCTACCCGCGACGAGCGCCGTGGTCGCGGCGGCGGGCAACGCCGGCACCAGCCGGCCGCTCTGGCCCGCCGCGCTGGGCCGGGTCGTCGCGGTGGCGGCCGTCAGCCAGGGCGCCGGTGGCGTGGTGCCGGCCACCTACAGCGGGTACGGGCCATGGGTCGACGTCTGCGCGGTCGGCGAGCGCCACAGCACGTACGTCGAGGGGCAGTTGCCGCTGCCGGGCCGGCCGACCCGGGTGTTCCACGGCTTCGCCGCCTGGGCGGGCACCTCGTTCGCCACGGCGCACGTCTCCGGTCGGCTCGCCGCGCTGATGACCGCCGGCGGCCTGAGCGCCGACGCGGCCCGGCTGACGCTGCTCGCCGCGCCGCGCTGGCACCCCGACTACGGCGTGCTCGTCGGATGAGCGAGCGGGGTGCGAACGAACCAGCAGCACCGTGCGGTGGTCCCGGCCGGCGTCGGGCGCAGCGGGGCGGCGGCGGGAACGAGCGGTCGCGGGCGGCGGAGCAGTGCCGCACCAGCCGACGGACGGCGTCGCCGTGACCGACCCGAGCACGACCGCCCTGGTGACCGCCGCGGCGGGCGGCGACGAGTCGGCGTGGGTGGAGCTGGTCCGCCGGTACACCCCGCTCGTCTACTCGGTGATCCGGTCCTACGACCTGAGCCGCGCCGACGCCGCCGACGTCAACCAGACCGTCTGGCTGCGTCTCGTCGAGCAGCTGAGCCGGGTCCGCGATCCACAGGCCCTCGCCTCCTGGTTGGCGACCACGACCCGGCGCGAGTGCTACCGGCTGTCCCGCCTCGGCCGGCGCACCCAACTCTTCGACCCGTACGACGACGCGCTGGACGCGTACCATGGCTTCTCCCGCACGACGGACGTGGCGGCCCCCGACGAGGAACTGCTCCGCGCGGAGCGGCGGCAGGCACTGCGGGAGGGCTTCGCGCAGCTGTCGCCGCGCTGCCAGCAGCTGCTGGCCCTGTTGACCGCCGACCCGCCGGCCAGCTACCGGGAGGTCGCCGAGCGACTGAGCGTGCCGGTCGGCAGCATCGGGCCGACCCAGGCCCGATGCCTGCGGCGGCTACGGGACTGCCCGGCGCTCGCCCCGTTCCTCGGCACGACCGCGACCCGGACGAACGGAGGTGAACGCGATGGAGCCGTTGCCGCCGGCCGATGACGCGGCCCTGACCGCCGAGCTGGGTGCGGCGCTGCGGGAGTCCGAATCGGTCCCGGAGGAGTTCCTGACCGCCGCGCGGGCGGCGTTCGCCTGGCGAAACGTCGACCAGGAGGTGGCACTCGCCGAGCTGATGTTCGACTCGGCGTGCGACACGGCCCCGGCGCTGACCCGGTCGGCCGGGTCGACGCGCACGCTGTCGTTCCGCAGTGCCGTGGTGGCGCTGGAGATCGAGGTGTCCGACGCCGGCATCGTCGGTCAACTCTCCCCGCCCCGGGGTGGGCGGGTGTCCGCGCAGACCGCCTCCGGCACGTACGCGGAGGCGCCGGTCGACGCGGTCGGCTTCTTCTCGCTGGGCGCTCCCCCGCCCGGCCCGGTCCGGCTGCGCGCCCACACCGACGGCCACGTGGTGGCCACCACCTGGGTCTCGCTGCGCTGACCCACCGCCAGCACCGCGCCAACACCCGCGACGGCTCCGCGACCGGCCCGTCCCCCGGGGGCGGCGGCGCTCGCCGGGACGCCGGACCGTCCCGGCGAGCGCGCGGGGGCCGCGGGTGCCCAGGCCCACGACCCCCGCTGGTGGCCGGGCTACTGCCGCCCGACGCCGATCAGGTACTCCACACCACCGAGGTCGGTCCGTTCCGCCCCGCTCGTGTCCGGGCCGAACTGGGTCACGTCGAGCGCGAACTCCTTGTCCGAGGCGACCGCGGCGGCGAAGGTGAGGGAGAACTCGACCCGCTCACCCGGCTCCAGCAGCAGGTTGCCGAGGCTGGCCTTCGCCGGTTCGACGACCTCCAGTTGGTTCTTACCGACCTCGCGTACGCCGGTGCCGACCTTGCCGCCGGCCTGCCACCGCTCGAACAGAGTCGGCCCGAGGTCGACGACGACCCGGCCGCCCACGTTCTGGATCGGCTCTCCCGGCTGCGTGAAGACCAGGTCGTTCTTGGTCGCCACCCGGAGCGAGTTGCCGATGGCGAACGGCCGCACCACCGGCGTCCCGCCCGCGACGAGCCGCACCGAGTCGACGTTGCGCCAGGCGATGTTGTTGTTGTTCCGGGTGTTGGTGCTGATGTCCGGCCCCTCGAAGGTCATCGGATCGGTGGCGGACACCCACCTGGCCAGCAGGCAGAAGTGGCCCGGACCGGGCACTCCGGTCCACGGGATCGTCACGGTCGTGGTGCCGGCGAAGGCGGTCACGCTCATCGCGCCGATCTGGGTCCAGTGCGTCGGCCAGACGGCACCGCCACCCGGCGTCGTCCGGTAGACCCGCAGCACGCCGCTGCCGGTGCCGGTGCCATACGGGCCGGGGTTACGCAGCTTGATGAAGATGTAGTTGGTGACGCCGACGATCGGGTTCTGGCTGACGGCACACTCGACGGCGGTCGGGCAGACCTTGATGTCGGGGCTGGCCCACAGCGGGTTGTACGAGTGGGGCTGGACGCCGACGTCAGCGGCGACGTCCCGGATGTAGACGTCGGTGCGGGCCGCTGCCGCCTTGTCCTGCCGCGCCTCGACCGGCGCGGCGGCGGCCGTGGTGACCGCCAGCAGGGCGGCCAGCGCGGTGCCGGTGAGCACGGCCAGCGCCGAGCGGCGGACACGTCTTCCTACGTTGCCCATGACAGGCTTCTCCCATCGTCGAGGGACCGCCGACCCGGCGTTGTCGCCTACCCGGCCGACGCGGTGACGTTGTTCAGGAGCGCGGGGTGGCGCGATTGATACGTCCAGCGGGGCCGGTCACCGTCAGATGGAGCGAAGACCGACGGATCAGACGAATGTCGAACGCTTGCCGGCCCGCACAGCGTCGTGGGCGGGCTTTCGCGGGTGGGGATAAGGGCCGGTGTGGACGGGCGGCCGAGGGCGGCCGAAGGCCGCCGGGCAGCGGCCTGGGACAGCCGGTGACCCGGGCATTTGAGCGCTCTGAAGGAATCGGTTGACTCCGGTCGTCGACGCTGGTGTCCGCCGACGGTGCGGGACCGCAGCCGCAGCCGCCGGACGGACGAACCGCATCGATCGGAGGAGAGCCATGAGGAAGAGCGTGCGACGTGTGGCGGTCATGTTGGGCCTCGTCGCGGCGGCGGCAACCACGTTCGCCGCGCCGGCCCAGGCGGACGGCCGCGGAGACTGCCCGGACGAGCATGTCTGCCTGTGGTGGGATCGGAACTTCACCGGCCTGCGCTGGCAGGGGAAGTACGACAACAGCAGTATCGGCACCGCGAACGACAAGGCGTCCTCGGCGTTCAACAACGGCAGGACCTGCTGGGTCTACCTCTGGACGGACCCCGGCTACGCGGGCACCTACCTGCCCATGGCGCTCGGGGCCTACCGGGCCTACATGAACACCGATCCCGGCCCGAGCCCGGTCGGCTCCTGGGAGGACATCGTCTCCTCGGTCCACTGGTGCTCGCCGCGCTGACCGCACGCTGAAGAGGAAGGCTGGCTGGTGATGCGCGAGGCACGCCGAATGCGGCTCCTGGCATTGTCGGCCCTGCTGGTGGGGGTGCTCTCCGGCTGCGAGGGGCAGCCGGAGACCATCCCCACCGCCACGGCCGTGACCGAACCTCCGGACGCGGGACCCGAACTGGGGACCGCCGCGATCGACCTGGCCAACCAACTCCGGCGCCTACCCCGACCGGAACTACGTCGTCGAACTGGCCGACGAGCGGGCGACGCAGCGCTGCGTACGCGCTGCCGGGCTCACCTGGTCCGGTTTCGTGTACCGGCCGCCACCGGGCTCGGACGAGGATCGCGCGCTGAACGTGGAAGGTCGACGGCGTGACGGGTACGGATTGGCCGATGCGGGCCGGCCGACACTGCCGAACTGCCGGACCCGGACGGAGGCCCGCCCAGGGCTGTTGGTCGCCGACGCCGCGGTCGAGATGGCGCACACGCGGCTGGACACGGCCGCACGCGTACCAGCGGACGTGCTGAGCATCGAGGGTTCGGGCGGGATCAGCCCGCCCGAACCGTTCGGCAGCCAGCCGGTCAGTGGCAGCTGGGCCCGTCCGCCGCTGACTCGTACCTGTCATGGTGCTTGAACAACATGATTCCGGTGCCGACCTCCTGCCGGCCCAGCGGCGTGAAGTCGAGGTAGTTGTACGTGCCGAGCACGATGTCCGGCCCTCGCCCGTACGTGGAATAGGTGTGGAAGACGTTCGAGTCGTCCCGGAAGAAGACGCTCAGCCCGTGCTGCTCACCGCTCATGTGGTGGGTCAGGCCCTCGCGCTCCAGCGTCGCCTTGTCTTTGTAGTTGTACTCGACCGGGGCGACGGACTCGTCCACGGTGACCTTGAAGTCGTAGTTGAAGTCGGTTCCGAAGGAGGACACCCACGGGATCGTCCAGCCCATTCGCGCCTTGAACTTCTCGATCTTCTCCACCGGCGCCCGGGAAACGGCCGCGAACGACGTGTCGCGGGAGTGCAGATGCCCGAGGTGCGCCACGTTGTCGACGAGGAACGAACAGCTCACGCAGCCCTCGTCCCAGCTCGGATCGAACATGAAGTGGTACGTGATGAGCTGCCGGCGTCCTTCGAACAGGTCGAGCAGGCTCTTCTCACCCGACGCGGACCGAAACCGGTAGTCCTTCTCGACCGGCGTCATCGGCAGGGCCCGCCGAGCTGCCGAGACTTCATCCCGTGCGTCGGTGAGCGCCTTCTCCTTGGCGAGCAACTCGATTCGCGCGCGCAGCCAGTCCTCACGGGACACGATCTGCGGACCACTCATCCGGTCTTCTCCTCCCATGCGGGTCGGTGACCCGGCCGAACGGGCTCTGTGCCCGGATCGCATCGCCGCTCGGCGCGTCGAATCGCTCCCGGGCCATCGGCGCCGCCGTGAACCTGGGCGCCACGGCCGGGAGCGCTATCCGGTACGACGCAGGCACGATCACCAGCGACCGGCCGAGGGCGTTCAGGCTCGCCCTTCTGGCCCGGTACGCCGACCCCTCGGGCTCACCACGGAACGCGGCCCGCGACAAGGCGTCGTTTCGTGCCGATCAATGCTCACCGGGGAAAGATAGTACGGGCCGGTACCCTCATCTTCTTCTGCATTGCTCAATCCGACCTCCGCCGAACGGGAACCGCGCGGACGTGGGCTCCCGTTCTCGCAGATCAGCCAGGAATGCCGTCAGCTACTGGACGACAACCGCCGACTGTTCGTCAATGTCGGAGTGGCCGGTGCTGGCGATCTGTGCTTTCACCCGCTGTGGACGTGTGGCTGGGTCTGCACCGCCCGAGGGGCGCGTCCGACGGACGCACCACCGCGTAGTCGTCGCCGGGCATCAGCACGCCAGGTCCGACCAGGTGACCGAGTCCGGGGTGGGCGGCGGAGTCCACCAGGAGCCGGCCGGCGTCGGTCGGCACGCAGCTCCGCGGGGTCCGCACCAGCAGCGGTGTGCCGAGCTGTCGCTCCAGGCGGGCGATCCGTCGGGACAGGGCGGGCCGGGTCCGGTCGAGCACGGCTGCCGCCGCGGTGATCGACCCGTGCCGCACCGCCGCCCGCAGCGCGCGCAGATCCTGCCAGCCCATGAAAAAGAGTCAACACGTCGATGTACGCGACGCCCGGACGGACCGGCGCCGTCGTCCGCGTGCGCGCGGCCCAGGTCCGTGGCGGAAGGAACGCCTTCACCAGCCGTACGTGAGGAGAGGTGAGCAGCCGCCGTGGATGGCCTCGGACGAGTTGCGGGCCGGGCTCGCGCCGCTGTTGCCAGCCCGCCTCCGAGGCGGAGTCGGTATCCAGGGCGTAAGCCGCTGGACGACCGGAAGGTGCTGGGTGGGGTGGTGTTCGTGCCGTACACCGCGGTTTCGTGGGAGCACCTGCCGCCGGAGGGGGTCCGGCTCGCGGTCACGCTGACCGGCGGTAACAGGCACGACTCCACCCACCGGTGGAGCAGGTTGGTGGTCCCCCACCCGAGTCGCGATTCGGTGGCTCAGCAAGGCTGAGCCCACGAGTTCGGGAAGGTCGCATCTACTTCGACCCCCGGTAGTCCACGAACGCTGGGCGCTCCTCGGGCGAGCGGGAGAGCCAGTCATTGACCGCCAGCGCACTCACCGAAGCGTACTCGTCGGTTATTTCTAGATGATTCCCTGGCACATCTGCCAACGTGACTGTGGTGGCGTAGTTCCAGGTGAACATCCAGTCGTCATTGTCTGCCGGTCCGCTGATCCGTTCGGATGCCCGGACCTGGAGCGTCGGTATCTCGATGTGCTCGGCGGGCCACCACGGGAAGGAGAGGTAATGGACCATCGCGAAGACCCAACTGTCGTCGCCGTCGTCGCCAGTCCGCCTGATTCTTTCAAAGATCTGCTTCTGCCACAGCGGCCCGTCCTCCGACACGGTTTGATGGGCCTCCTGCGAGGGTGCGTCGAGCAGAATGACGCCGGCCGGCGCCATGCCCATCCGGGCCAGCCCGGCAGCAACCCGGTGGGCGATCAGCCCACCGCTGGAGGTGCCGCCCAGTACGAATTCTTCGCCGTTCGCGTTGTCTCGGATGATTGTCTCGACGAACGCAAGCGTCATCGCCTCGATGTTCTCCGGCAGCTTCTCACCGGCATGGAAGCCTGGCGAGTGCAACACCGACACGTCGCGGGTGCCCTGGAAGGCCGATGCCAGCCGCGCATACGGGAAATTGACCGGGGCTACGTATGGGTTGAAGAGGTACAACTTGGGCCTGCCGTCGCCCGTGGCGACCCGGGTGGGGGGCCGGACCGCCTCGTCGGCCGTGTCCACACCGAACGTCTGGCGGAGCTTCGCCAATCGCCCGACCACGTCGGAGAACTCGTCGTGTCTGCCGTCGACCTCGGCCCGCATGTACATCTCCGCGAGGTTCGACACCCGCACAGGTCCCGGGCCGGCCGAATCGGCTCCGGCCCTGGGCTGGCTGCCGGCACTCACGGCGGAGGCCAGCTTGCTCAGCAGATGATCGGTCAAGGCGCCGGTGCTGGAATGGTCGAAGACCAGCGTGGCCGGCAGCGACAGTCCGGTCGCGGTGGCCAGCTGGTTACGTAGTTCCACCGCGGTCAACGAGTCGAAGCCGAGGTCTCGGAACGCGCTGTCCGGGTCGATCGTCGATGGGTCGGGATGGCCGAGCACGGCGGCGGTCTGTGTCCGTACCAGTTCCAGGACTGTCCGCTGGCGTTCCTCGACGCCCATAGCCGTCAGCCTGGTGGTCAGGTCCACCGGCGTGTCGGCGGTGGACGCGGCCCGGCGGGTCGAACCGCCGGCCAACGCCTGCCACAACGGCGGCAGACCACCGGCACCGGCGCGACGCAGCACGGCAAGGTCCACCCGGATCGGCACCAGTTGCGGCCGGTCGGTACGTACTGCCGCGTCGAACAGTGCCAGGCCCTGCTCGGAGGAGAGGGGAAGGATGCCGCTGCGTCGCATCCGGTCCAGGTCCGCCTCGTCGAGATGCCCGGTCATCGCCGACTGTTGGGCCCACAGTCCCCACGCCAGTGATTGCCCGACCAGGCCCTCGGCCTGCCGCCGTAGTGCCAAGGCGTCCAGGACAGCGTTGGCCGCGGCGTAGTTTCCCTGCCCCGGTGACCCGAGTGTGGCCGCCGCCGAGGAATACACCACGAACAACCCGAGATCCATGTCCCGGGTCAGCTCATGCAACCACCACGCCGCATCCGCCTTCGCCCGCAACACCGTCTCCAGCCGCTGCGGCGTCAACGCCTCGACCACCCCGTCGTCGAGGACTCCGGCGGTGTGCACCACCCCGACCACCGGATGCTCGACCGGCACCCCAGCCAACACCCCAGCCAGCGCATCCCGGTCAGCGACATCACACGCCACCACCCGCGCCCGCGCACCCAACCCGGTCAGCTCACCGACCAACTCCGCCGCCCCCGCCGCGGCCAGGCCGCGCCGGGACAACAACAACAGGTGCCCGACCCCGTGCGCGGTGACCAGATGCCGGGCCACCAAACCACCCAACACCCCCGTCCCACCAGTGACCACCACCGTGCCACCCGCATCCAACCCCGCCGACAACCCGTCAGAACCGGACAGCGACAGACGGCCAGTACCAACGGCTCGGGTCAACCGCCGGGCATACAGGCCACCAGCGCGTACCGCGATCTCCGGCTCGCCGCTGTCGAGCACCGCCGTCAGGATCCTGCCCAGTTCGCTGCCGTGGTCGGTGTCATCGTCGAGGTCCAGCAGGACGAACCGATTGGGATGTTCAGACTGCGCGGAGCGGACCAGGCCCCACACCGCAGCCGCAGCAAGGTCACTGCCATCGGTAGCGCCACGAGTGAGCACCACCAACCGGGAACCCTCCGTGCCCGGATCGGCCAACCAGTGCTGGACCCAACCCAACACCAACGCGCTCGCCGCGTGCGTGGCCTCGACAACATCCACAGCATCGCCCGCAGCCGGTAGCTCGGCCACCACCACCGGGGGCAGCTCACCATCAACCTGCCCATGCCATCCCCAGACCGGCTCGGCAGCCACCGGTTCCGCGTCCGGCAGCGGCACCCACTCCACGGCGAACAGTGACTGCGCCGCATCCGGTACCCCGGCGCCCAACTGGTCGGCGGTCACCGGCCGCAACACCAACGATTCCACGGTCAGCACCGGCTGGTCGGCGGTGTCGAACACCGCCACCGCAATAGCCCCATCGTCGGCCGGTGCCAGCCGGACCCGCAGCGTGGTCGCCCCAGTCGCGTGCAGCCGCACCCCGCTCCACGCGAACGGCAACACCGCCTCATCACCGAGAAGTCCGGTCAACCCGATCGCGTGCAACGCCGCGTCCAACACCGCCGGATGCAACCCGAACCCATCCGCTGCGGCCTGCTCGGGCAGGGTCACCTCGGCATACACATCCCGCTCGGAACGCCACACCGCCCGCAAACCCTGAAACACCGGCCCGTACACGTACCCACCGTCGGCCAACCGTTCATACAGACCATCAACAGCCACCGGCCGCGCGTCGGCCGGCGGCCACTGCCCCAACCCGGACGGCACCCGGCCAGCTTGCGGGCTCAACACACCCGTGGCATGCCGAGTCCACGCACCCTCCGCGCCTTCTGGTCGGGAGTACACGTTGACCGGCCGTCGACCATCCTGGCCGGGATCACCGACCCACACCTGCACCTGCACTGCGCCCTGCTCGGGCAGCACCAACGGGCTCTGGAGCGTCAACTCCTCGACCAGGGCACAGCCCACCTGGTCGCCGGCGTACATTACCAACTCCACATACGCCGTGCCCGCCAACAACACCGAACCCAACACCGCATGATCGGCCAACCACGGCTGCGCCGACAACGACAACCGGCCGGTCAACACCACCCCATCCCCATCAGCCAACGACACCGCCGCACGTAACAACGGATGATCAGCCGAACCCTGCCCCAAGACCCGAGCGTCCCCTACACCGGCCACCGTCGACTGTGGCCAGAACCGCTGATGCTGGAACGGGTAGGTAGGCAGTTCCACAGCCCGCCGACCGGCGGTCGTGTCGAGCAGTGTCGGCCAGTTCACGGTCCCGCCGTGTACGTGGACACCGGCGACCGCGGTCAGTAGTGTCTCCGGCTCGTCGCGCTCGGCGCGCAGCGCTGGCAGCCACACGTCCGTGTCGGGGTCGGCCATCGAGGTCAGCGTGCCGTCCGGTCCCAACT
The DNA here is from genome assembly GCF_040647835.1 of Micromonospora sp. NPDC049240. Classification (NCBI taxonomy): domain Bacteria; kingdom Bacillati; phylum Actinomycetota; class Actinomycetes; order Micromonosporales; family Micromonosporaceae; genus Micromonospora; species Micromonospora sp. NPDC049240. Next base: position 1,861 of record NZ_JBEZCX010000029.1, on the reverse strand, counting down.
CGAGGAAGACACCCACGCCCTGCTCACGCAGCGCGTTCACCGCGTCGTCGTAGCGCACCGTCTGGCGGACATGCGCCAGCCAGTATCCGGGTTCGGTCACGTCCGCACCCGGCGTGCCCGACACCACCGGGATGGTCGGCTCCCGCCACACCACCCCGCCCAACACGTCGGCGAACTCGGCCAGCATCGGCTCCATCAACGGCGAATGAAACGCGTGACTGACCCGCAGCTGCCGCGCCTTACCACCGGCGTCTCGCCACCGCTGCGCCAAGTCCAACACCACATCCCGGTCACCGGAGATCACCGTCGAGCGGGGGCCGTTGACCGCCGCCACCCCCACCAGATCGGTGTGCCCGGCGATCAACTCCTGCGCTTCGGCGTCGCTGGCGGTCAACGCCACCATGGCCCCACCAGCAGGAAGCGCCTGCATCAGACGGCCCCGCGCAGCCACCACCGCCGCCGCATCAGCCAGACCCCACACCCCCGCCACATGAGCCGCACTCAACTCACCAATCGAATGCCCCGCCACACACTCCGGAACCACCCCCCACGAACCAACCAACCGGAACAACGCCACCTGCACCGCGAACAACCCCGCCTGGGCATACACCGTCTGATCCAACAACCGCGCCTCGCCCGCGACCACGTCCCGCAACGACCGCTCAAGATGCTGGTCGAAGTATGCGCAGACCTCATCGAACGCCTCAGCGAACACCGGATACGCCTCATACAGACCCAGACCCATCCCGACCCGCTGGCTACCCTGCCCGGAAAACACCACCGCCAACCGACCAGACCCCGCAACCCCGCTCACCACCCCCGACGCCTGACCACCCCCGGCCAGCGTGTGTAGCCCGTCCATCAACGCTGGCCGCTGCTGACCGAGGACCACCGCCCGATGTGCGAACACCGATCGAGCCGCCAACCCGCGCCCCACCACGGCCGGCTCTACCTCGGGCCGGTCGGCCACGAACCGGGCCAGCCGCTGCGCCTGCGCCCGCAGCGCCACCTCAGACTTGGCCGACAACAACCACGGCACCACCCCGCCGCCCGGGACCGGGGCCGGCTCATGACCCAACGCCGGGTCCGGTGCCGGTTCAGCCTCCTCCAGGATGAGGTGGGCGTTGGTACCACTGATCCCGAACGACGACACCCCAGCCCGCCGTGGCCGGCCGCCGTCCGGCCATGGTGTGGCCTCGGTGAGTAGCTGCACCGATCCGGTCGACCAGTCGACGTGTGTGGACGGCTCGTCCACGTGCAGTGTCTTGGGCATCAAGCCGTGCCGCATGGCGAGGACCATCTTGATGATTCCGGCGACGCCGGCGGCTGCCTGGGTGTGGCCGATGTTCGACTTTACCGACCCCAGGCGCAGCGGCTGATCCGCCGGCCGGTCCTGGCCGTAGGCGGCGATCAGCGCTTGCGCCTCGATCGGGTCACCCAGGGTGGTGCCCGTGCCGTGCGCCTCCACCACATCCACCTCGCCCGGCAACAACCGCGCGTTCGCCAAAGCCTGACGGATCACCCGCTGCTGCGACGGCCCGTTCGGCGCACTCAACCCGTTGGAGGCGCCGTCCTGGTTGACCGCGCTGCCCCGCACCACCGCCAACACCTGATGCCCCCGCCTGCGGGCATCCGACAACCGCTCCAACACCACAATTCCGATGCCTTCACCCCAGCCCGTGCCGTCGGCCGCGTCCGCGAACGATTTGCACCGCCCATCAGCGGCCAACCCACCCTGCCGGGAGAACTCCACGAACGCTCCCGGCGTGGCCATCACTGTCACGCCGCCGGCCAGGGCCATGGAACACTCACCCGACCGCAACGCCTGCGCCGCCAAATGCACCGCGACCAGGGACGACGA
>NZ_JBEZCX010000028.1:0-78362 GCF_040647835.1 Micromonospora sp. NPDC049240 | reverse complement strand
CCGCCACTCGTTGATCTCGTCGAGGAAGGCCGACAGGAACGCGCCCATGGTCAGGCAGTCCTTCCCGGCGGCGATCACCTCGGTCCGTCCGCCGCCGGGCCGGAGGCAGCACGTTTCGAGCGCCGCGGCCACCTCGTCGACCGGAGCCACCTCGACATATCCGTCGCCCGCGCCGACGACGGCCGGCGCCAGGCCCGACACGAGGGCCTGGAAGAGCGTGTACGGGCCGGTGAACGCCGAGATCACCCCGGTGGACCGTCGACCCAGGATCAGCGGTGGGCGGACGATCACGCAGTCTCCGACGGCAGAGTCGGTGACGATCCGCTCACCGACGGCCTTGGACCACTCGTAGCCGTTGCGGAAGCCGTCGTACTCGGCTCGCCCCGGCGCGTCCGTGGGGCCGGGTCCGTCGGCATAGGCGGTCGACACGTGCACGAACCGGGTACGTCCCGTGGCCAGAGCCAGGGCCGCGCGCAGGGTGTCGATGTTCGCGCGGGTGGCCTCGACGCGGTCCATGGTCCAGCGGGTGGACGCCGCGGTGTGCACGATGACGTCCCACGGGCCGCGCAGTTGCGCGGGTGGATCCTCCGTACCCATCACCCAGCCGACGGTCGGTGGCCCGCTCTCGGGCGCAGGGAGGTGGCGCACCGTGCGCACCACGTCGAACCGCGGGTCCCGGGCAAGGAGCCGGGCCGTCTCACTGCCGACGATGCCCGCTGCCCCCGTCACCAGGATGCGCATCGATGTTCCTATCGCTCGGGGGAGAGGACGAGGGAGCTGTTGTGCCCACCGAAGCCGTAGGAGTGGCTGAGCACCGGCGTCGGGTCGATCCGGCGGGACGATCCAGCGACGACGTCGATGTCGACATCCGGCTGTCGCAGGTTGCCCACCGGAAAGACCGTGCCCAGCCGGGCACACTCGAGAGCGACGATCGCCTCCATCGCCCCGGCCGCTCCGAAGAGGTGCCCGGTGACGCCCTTGCAGGTGGTGACCGGCGGGCAGGCGTCACCGAAGACCGTGCGGTAGGAGCGGGCCTCCGCGGTGTCGCCGGCCCGCGTGCCCGTGCCGTGTCCGTTGATGTGCCCGATCTCGGCGGGGTTCAGCTTCGCGTCGAGCAGGGCCGACTCGATCGCCTGGGCGCCGCCCGCGCCGCTCGCGTCGGGAGCCAACGGGTGGTGGGCGTCGGAGCTGGTGCCGTACCCCAGGATCCGGCCCAGGACGGTGGCGCCCCGCGCTCGGGCACGGGTCTCCTCCTCCAGCACGAGGAACGCGGCCCCCTCAGCGAGGACGAGGCCGCTCCGGTCGGCGTCGAAGGGCCGGCAGGCCCGCCCGGGGTCGTCGGAGGCGGTGGCCATCACGCCCAGGTGCGCCATCCCGGTCATGATGTGGGGTGTGACCGGCGCGTCCGTCCCGCCGGCCACGGCCACGTCGAGCTCGCCGTACTGGACCTTGCGGAACGCCTCACCGATGGCGGTCGTGCCGCTGGCGCAGGCGGCGGCGTACGTCGTGGCGGAGCCGTGCGCGCCCAGCGTGAGCGCGAGGGCGGCGGCCGGGGAGTTGGGCATGGCCAGCGGCACCAGAAGGGCGGTGGTGCCGGTCGGGTCACCCGCGGCCTCCCGCACGGCGAACTCCATCGGCGGCGCGCCCCCGCTGCCCACTCCCACCGCGACGCCGGCGCCGCGCAGGAGTGGGTCACCGCTGAGGCCGCTGTGACTGACGGCGGCCAGCGCCGCGGCCACCGCCATCTCGGCGGAGCGGCTGTAGTACTTGCGCCGCCGGTCGGCCAGCCCCGGTGCCGCGACGAAGTCCGCCACGGTGGCGGCGAAGGGCACGGCGACGTTGTCGGCGACCAACTCGGGCACGACCGCGGCGACACCCCGGGCGCGGTCCAGGGCGGACAGCGCGTCGCCCACCGTGTTTCCGATCGGCGTGACCAGACCGAAGCCGGTCACGACCACCGACCGGGTCACGACCGACCTTCCCGCAGGTGCTCCGTCAGCACCCGCACGAAGTCGTCGACGGAGACGATGTCGCGCAGGGTCTGTACCGGCAGCCGCCGCCCGAGCGACCGTTCGAGCCGGACACCCATCTCTGTCAGTTCCAGGCTGTCGACCTTGTAGGTCCGCATGAACGGCTCGTCACCGGCGAGTTCGGTCGGGTCGATGCCGAGTACGGCGGCCACCTCGTGACGGACGATGCTGTCGATGGACGGTGACATGATGCGCGGCCTCCTAGTTCTCGACGTCCCGCACCGCGCGGTCGAGCGCGGCGGAGATGAGGTGGTGGGCGGTGTCGATGTCGTCGAGGCCGGCGACCAGCGGCGGCATGAGTCGCAGGCACTCCGGACGACCCAGGCACGGCGAGACCAACAGCCCTTCCTGGGCCAGGTTCACCAGCACCTCGCCGCCCAGGTGCGGCGTGGCGAACTCGATCGCCCACAGCAGCCCTCGCCCGCGCACCTGGCTGACCGCGTCCGGGTGTCGACCGCGAAGGTCGGCCAGGTGCCCGGCCAGCCGCTCGGCCAGGTCGCCGGCGTGGCCGGCCAGCCGCTCGACCTCGTCCAGGGCGGCCACCAGGGCGGCGCATCCGAGGGGATAGGCGCTGAACGTGGCCGTGTGCTTGTACGGGTCGGCCAGCAGCGGCCGGTAGAGGTCGTCGGTGCAGACGACCGCGGAGACCGGTACCACGCCGCCGCCGAGCCCCTTGCCGAACAGCACCGCGTCGACGGGCAGCTCGTCCGCGACGGCGACCGACGGTGCCAGGCAGCGGCGCAGCCCGCACTGGATCTCGTCGGAGATGGCGAAGGCGCCGGCGTCGTGCGCGGCGTCGCACCACTCGGCCAGCACGTCGCGATCGAGGGGGACGACACCGCCCTCGCCCTGGACCGGCTCGAAGATCACCGCCGCGACGTCCTCGGCGCGTAGCCTGACCCGCAGCGCGGCGGTGTCGGCCACGTCGAGGTGCTCGACGTGGCCGAGCAGGGCGTGCAGTCCCTCCCGGAACAGCGGCGTCGAGGTGGCCGACAGGGCGCCCAGCGTCTTGCCGTGATAGCCGCCGCGGACCGCCAGCACGGTGGGGCGCCCGGTGGCCAGGCGGGCGAGTTTGAGTGCGGCCTCGACCGCGTCGCTGCCGTTGGCGCCGAGGTAGACCCGGGTGAGGCCGGCGCCGAGATAGGTGCCCAACCGGGTGGCGGCCGCGGCTGTGACCGGGTTGGCCAGGGTTCGGGTGCTGACCGGCTGCTGGTCGAGTTGGCGGATCACGGCGGCCAGCACCGCGGGGTTGCGGTGCCCCAGCAGGGCCACGCCGTACGATCCGAAGTCCAACAGGGATCGACCGTCGGAGGTCCGGACGCGACATCCCGCCGCGGACTCCTCCACCGCCCCCTGACCGATCACCTTGCCGGTGAGCGCGGCGGCCGGGGTGAGGTGCCGGCGGACGGATCCGAACGTGTCCGCCGCCACCGGGTCACGTCGCATCGCGCACCTGCACGGCCGCGCGCACCGGGGTGTCCGAGAGGTCCAAGCCCCCGCCGATGCCCAGGTGTCGTCGTCCCAGATACTGCCGCACGGCCGCCCGGGTCGGCGGGTGGTACCGGCTGGCCTGGGCGTCGCGCCACAGTCGGGACAGCGGGGCGCGCCGGCCGTACGACTGCCCGCCGCACACTTCGCCGAACGTGGCGACCGCCTCGGTGACGACGTCCACGGCCTCGCTCTTGAGCGCCAGCGCGAAGGGCAGCAGCGCGGTGGCGTCGCGGCCGGCGTCCATCTGGGTGGCCAGGGCCAGGCACGACGCCTCCAGGGTCAGCAGCCGGCTGAGCGCGCCGCCGGCAACCCCCTGGTAGGTGGGAAGGTGTGCGCGGGACCCGCCGGTGTGCACGACCCGGCTGCGGTGCAGCATCTCACCGGCGGCGTCGGCCGCCGCCTTCGCCACCCCGAGGTAGACGGCGGTGGCGGTGAGGCAGAACCATACGAGCCCCGCGTCGATCGTGACGTCCTCGACGCCCGCCCGTCCCTCGGTGAAGACCAGATCCTTGGGCAGGTGGACGTCGTCGAAGACGACGGTGTGTGAGCCCGACGCCCGCATGCCCATCGCGTCCCAGGTGCGGTCGACGGTGATTCCGGGGGCGTGCCCGGGTAGCAGGCCGATGACGAGGTCGCCGTCGGCGCTCTGCGCCTGGGTGCAGTACAGGTCGGCGACGCCCGCGAGTGAGCAGGGTGTCTTGCGCCCGTTCACCGTCCAGCCGTCGGCGCGTCGAACCGCCGTCATGCCGGCCCGCGACACGCTGCCGGCCAGCCCGGGTTCGGCGAACGCCGACGCCACCAGTCTGCCCTGGGACGCGATCGCCTCCAGAAGGAACCAGGAGGTGTCGGCGTTCCGCCGCCACTCCTCGACCATGATCCCGACGGAGAACACGTGCATGTTCACCGCGATCGCCAGGCCAGGGTCGGCGCTGCCGAGAAGGCGCTGAGTGGCGCAGCACTCGACCAGTCCGGCCCCACGGCCCTCCATCTCCACCGGTACGGCCAGCCCGGGCCACCCGCATTCCCGGAGCGCGGCGAGGCTGTCGAGATTCAACTCCCCGTCGTCGTCGGACTTCGCGGCGCGACTCGCGATGCCGTCGAGCGTGCCGGTCGGCAGGAGCGCACTCACGTCCGGCCACAGGTAGTCGTAGTTCATTAGGGTATCGCTCACCCGGAACCCCTCCGATGATCACGCCTGCTCCATCGGAATATAGGACAGCGGGCCATCGGCATTGCTGAATGTTCTTCAGTAATGCGTGTCGGCGGCGATGTTACCGTCCACCCACCACGGCGACACGCCGTCGAATCGTGGCCGACATGTCACCTCAGCGTCGGGAGCGGGGATGCTGAAACAGGGAACAGATATGCGGAGCGCGTTGTCCAAGGTGGGCATCACCGTCGCGCAGTTGCGGGACACGGGTGGGAGTGTGCTGGCGGATGGCCGCGCCTATCTGGTCGGCTCGCTGGCTCAGGGGTTCGGCAACGGGGGAAGCGACGTCGATATTCATGTGTTCGCCGAATCCGCGCACCCGAACAGCGCCCCCTATCTGTTCTTCGTCAATCAGGTGCCGGTCGACATCGAATTCTTTCCCGCGGTCCGGGTCGCCACGCTGGTCGCCGAACTCGGCCGTGCGGCGGTGCCCACGGAGGTCGGGCGGATCGCGCTCCACCCGGCACCGCGTGGCCATCGGAAGATGTGCCTGTCCCGCTGGATGACGGCGGTTCCCCTCGACCCCGCACACGGCGCGCTGGTGACCTCTGCCGACGCCGCGGTGATCCGGGCGCATCTGATGCGTCACAGCGTCGAGCTCACCGTGCTGTACGCGGCGCTGGCCGAGTTGGCCGAGCTGGGCGGCGCGAACCCGGCGGGGCTGTGGAGACACAGCGGGCGGGCGTTGCTCGACCTGTTGTGCACCGAACGTGGCCTTCCACCGATGGGCGCCAAGTGGCTCCCGGCGCGACTGCGTGCGGCCGGGATCGACGACGCCGTACGCCGATCGTTCGACCCGGTCAACCTCGACGACTGGGTCGGGGCCGTCGCCCGGCTGGTGTGGCCGATCGATGACCCCCTCGCCCTGGTCGAGTTGCAGGAGTGCACGATCGGCGAACCGGTCCCCCTCGGGCGACGGGCCATGACCGTGACGCGCTACAACCAACTTCACGGCGGCGAACCGCCGGTCGGCGGATGCCTCCGGCAGGTCGTCGCGCAGGCCGGTGCCCGGCGGGTCCTGGCGTGGATGCGGGCCGGTCTGGTGCGTCCCGCTGTCGACCCGGCCGCGCTCAACCACTCCGCCCGCAGGGCGCCGAGCGACGCCGAGCCCGTGGGAGAGCCACGATGACCCAGGCGCCGGAGCGGGACACCTGGTGGGTGGCCAACCGGGCGGCTCCCGCGACCTATGTCTACTTCACCTACGTGCAGAGCTCACTGGGTGACATGGACGCCGCGACCGTCGACCGTGACTGGGAGACCGTCGTGGCGGCGGCGACCGAGGCGGTGACGTCGATCGGGTACTGCCTGCTTGTGCTGCGGGGTCTGGAGGGCAACACCTACGACGGCGAGGTGGCGATCCACCTGGCCGACGCCCGGCCCGGGGATCCGATGGCGGAGGTCGAGTCGACCCGCCGGTCGCTGCCGGAGGCGGTGGGTGCGTCGCGGGAGCAGGCCGAGACGGCCCGCGCGGCGGTGCGGAGGCTGACCGATCTCGTCGTCGCCGAACTGCCGTCAGCGCTCCCGACCGTGCGCGCCTCCGACGGGTTCTTCCCCAGCGTCCGCATTGCCAAGGACTACGAGAACCTGCGCAAACGGCTCGGACTACCGCCTCTGGACTGGATCAAGTGGCTGCACTGAGAGCGTGTCCCGCCGCGAGTCGCCGTCGATTGCGAGGAGTGTCATGCCGCATGTGATCACCCGGACCGTCTGCGCCGCAGGTGTCGACGCGGTCTGGGCCAAACTCAAGGACATCGAGTCCTATCCGACCTACATGACCGTGGTCCGGTCGGTGGAGATCGAACGGGAGCTGTCCGACGGACGCCGGATCAGCTCGTGGTCGGTCCTGCTCAAGGGCTCGGTCCTGGAATGGCGTGAGGAGGAGGTCGTCGACGAGGCGAGTCGAACTCTGTCCTTCGAGCAACTTGACGGAGACATGGACGTGTTCAGCGGACAGTGGCGGGTGACCGCCGAGTCGGGCGGGACGGTCATCACGATGGAGGCCACGTTCGACATCGGCATCCCGCTGCTGGCCGAGATGCTGAACCCGGTCGCCGAGAAGGCTCTGCGGGACAGTTGCGTACAGATCGCCTCGGCCGTGGGCGCGCAGGCGCATGCCTAGGTGGGCGGTGGGCCCGTACCTGGCCGCCCGGTTCCCCGTACCGCTGATGGTGGTGGCCGCGCTTCCCGGGGCCGCCGCGGGTCTCGCCCACGGCGACGCCACGCCCGCCGCCCTCGCCGCGTGCGCCGCGGGCACGATGCTGCTGTTCCTGGCGCAGCGGCTGGTGGACGACATCGACGATTTCGACCGCGATCGCGCCCAGGGCCGGCTCCCGGAGGGGGTCACCCGGGCGGGCATGGTCGCCGGCCTGGTGCTGACCGGCGCCTTGGCGCTGCTGCTCGGCCTGCCGGGACCCGCGGCCGTGCTGACCGGGGCCGCGGCGTTGGCCGGCATGTGGGTGGGCCCCATGGTGGCGCGTCACCGGGCACTACGTCGGCCGGTGCTGCTGTTCGTGCTCTACGAGACCGTGCCCCTCGCGATCATGGTCTTCCCGTCCGCACGGGTCGCCGCCGACGCCCCGGTGGCGTGGGGTGCCGCGCTGATCGTCGGCGTCGTGCTGTGGTGCGCCTACGAGTTCTGGAAGTTCTCCCGTAAACCCGGCGACGCCGGCTACACGCCCTTCGACCTGGCGCCCGAGGGCCGGGTCCGGGCCGCCGCCGTCATCGCCGCCGGTGGTGCGGCGGTCGCCGCCGTGGCCGGCCGTACCGGTCTGCTGAACGGTCCGGTGTCGGTCGCTGCCGCGGCGGTCGCGGGGCTGTTCTGCCTGGCCGCCGCCCACCAGGCCGGGATCCGCGACCGCCGCGGTCTCCCGCCACGGTGGTGGCCGGGCCTGCCGTTGCTGGTGATCCTGCCGTCGGTGGTGGCGGTGACCGCCGCCGCCACGGTCTGAACCCACGAGAGCGAGCCGCGATGCGAATTCTCCACCCGGGCATGCCGGTCGCCGAGGTCGCCGCACTGGGCGGACGCAAGGCCGCCGGACTCCGTGACCTGCGCGAGCTCGGCCTCGCCGTACCCGACTGGCGGGCGCTGCCGGTCGACGCCTTCACCGAGCACCTGCGACGCTGCCAGCCCGCCCGCGGCGGGGAGTCGGGCCCGTCCGCAGACCCCGAGCATGCCCGGCGACTCCGGGAAGCCATCCTGACGCACGCCCCGGCCCCGCAGGTGCGGGCGGCGATCCGGCGGATCGAGGACGAGTTGGGTGACGGGCCCCTCGCCGTCCGGTCCTCGGGGCTGGAGGAGGACGGCGAGGTCACCTCCTTCGCCGGTCAGCACGAGAGCTTCCTCAACGTTCGCGGGACCGACGCCCTGCTGGACGCGGTCCTGAGATGCTGGGCGTCGGCCTTCTCCGACCGCAGCGTCAGCTACCGCGCCCAGCACGGTATCCAGGCGTCCCCCCGAGGGCTGGCGGTGGTCCTTCAGCGTCTGGTGCCCGCCGAGGTCAGTGGCGTTCTGTTCACCGCCAACCCGCTCACCGGATCGCGTACGGAGCGGGTGGTCAGCGGCACCTGGGGTCTCGGTGAGGGACTCGTGTCGGGAGCCGTCGACGCCGACACGGTGGTGCTGGACCGGGCGGGCTCGGTGCGCTCCGTCGTGCTGGGGGACAAGTCCGAGCGTTACGCCCCCGCCGACGGCGGCGGCGTCTCACCGCACCCGGTGGCACCGGCCGACGCCGCGCAGGCGTGCGTCGACGCGGGCCTGCTCACACAACTCGGCGCGGTGGCCGACGTCATCGACGAACGGTTGGACACGCCGCAGGACATCGAGTGGGCCGTCGCGGACGGTCGGCTCTGGGTCCTGCAGTGCCGGCCGATCACGAGCGCGCTGGACGCCGCGCCAGGACAGATCCGCACCTGGGACAACTCCAACATCATCGAGAGCTTCCGGGGTGTCACCTCGCCACTGACCTACAGTTTCGCCCGGCGCGTCTACGGCGAGGTCTACCGGCACTACGCCGCGTCGCTCGGGCTCGACCGCACGGCGTTGGACCAGGTCGAGCAGTGGACCCCGTACCTGTTGGGCTACTTCGACGGTCACGTCTACTACAACCTGCACAACTGGTACCGCCTGGTGGGGCTGGCGCCCTTCTACGACAACGGCCGTCGCAACCTGGAACTCACCCTGGGCGTCCGCGAGGCACTGCCGAGGGAGGTGGCGGAGTCCCTGGTGCCGTACGAGCCGGGCGCCGGGCCGGCCCGCCTGCTCCGGATGGCACGTACCCGGACGGTTTTCGCCTGGCGCCTGTTGCGCCGTGACCGGATCGTCGCGCGCTTCCTCACCGGCTTCGACGCCGCGTTCGCGGCATACGACGCGGTCGACTACACCCGCCTGCCGGGCGACGAGGTGCTACGCCGCTATCTCGCGCTGGAGCGCGACTTCGTCACCCGCTGGGGTCCGGTGTCCATCACGGACCAGGCCATCGGCGTCTTCTTCGGTCTGCTCGCCCACCTCACGCGTCGCTGGCTGCCCGACGCGCCGCCATGGCTGGCATGGGCCGCCGCCGGGCCCGGCAAGGTCGTCTCCGTCGAGCCCGCGGAACGGCTGGCCGAGCTGGCCGAGCAGGTTCGGGCCGACCCCGCGCTGGAGGCGTTGGTGCGCGACACCGAGGGGACAGCGACCAGGCAGGCCCTCGCGGACGCCGGGCACCACGCGTTCCTGGCCCGGATCGACGCGTACATCGACCGCTTCGGGTATCGCAGCGTCGACGAGCTGAAGCTCGAGGTGCCCGAACTCTCGCACGACCCCGCCTCGTTCTTCGCGCTGCTCACGACCGCACTCGGCGGCGGCGAGAAGCGGGCCGCCGCAGACATCGCGCCCCATGTGCGCGGCCTCGGCCCGCTCCGTCGCCCGGCCTACCGCTGGGCCTGCACCCGGGCTCAGCGCGCTTTCGCCGCCCGGGAGAAGACCAGGTTCTCGCGCACGAGGGCCTTCGGTGTGGTCAAGCGGATGTTCCGCGCGCTGGGTGCGGACCTCGCCCGGTCGGGCCGGCTGGCCGCCGCCGACGACGTCTACCTGCTCACCCTGGACGAGGTCGTCGGCGCCTACGAGGGCACGCTCGTGGAGTCCGACCTGGCCGGGATCGTCGCCCGTCGGTCGGCCGAGCGCGCCCGCGGTGCGGTCGCCCCCGAGCGCTTCACCACGACAGGCGCGGTGTATCCGCCGTCGGGCGGGCAGCAGTGGCCCGAGGACGTCGGCGACGCGCCGGCCATGGGTCCGCGGGACGAGATGGTCGGTGTGGCGGCCGGGCCGGGAACAGCCACCGGCCCCGCGATCGTGGTGGACACCCCGCACGGCGTCGACGGTCATGTGGTCGTCACGTACCGCACCGACCCCGGCTGGGTGGCGGTGCTGCCGTCCGCCGCCGCGCTCCTCATCGAGCGTGGCAGCCCGCTCACCCACGTCGCGATCGTCGCGCGTGAACTCGGTGTCCCCACCGTCGTGCAGATCAGGGACCTGACCAAGCGGGTCGCGGACGGGACCATGCTGGAGGTCAACGGCTCCACCGGCCGGGTACGAGTGGTGGCGCCGGCGGATCATGGATGAGCGGGGCGTGACCGGCCGGTTCATCGCCTTCGAGGGGATCGACGGCAGCGGCAAGACGACCACGGCGGCGCATCTGGTGGGGCTGCTGCGTCGTTCCGGGGTGCCCGCCACGCTGGTCGCGCACAACAGCACCGATGTGGGTCAGCCGGCCGTGTCGCAGTACGTCGCCGAGTTGGTGTCGCTGAAGCAGCGGACGCACTCGTTCGACTACGCGTCCCTCGGCGCGGTGCACTGGGCGTTGATCCGTGCCAGCTACTACGCCCTGGTCGACCGCTTCGTCGTCGGGCCGGCGTTGGAGCGGGGGGAGGTGACGGTGGCCGACGGGTGGTATCACAAGTTCATTGCCCGGGTCACCGCGGCCGGACACGCCGATGACCCGCAGGCGGTCAGATCGATCTTCGCCCCCGTCCGCAGCCCGGACACGGTGTTGCTGCTGGACACCGCGCCGGAGGTGGCCGCCGATCGGAAGAAGGACATCAACGACGCCGAATACGGCCCGACCCGCCGGGGTGAGGGCTCCCGCTCGGTGTTCGCCCGGTACCAGCGCCAGGTCCGCGGCGAGCTCCTGCGCATGGCCGATCCTCGGGTCTGGCAGGTGATTCCCACGGACGACCTCGGACCCGGGCGGGTCGCCGCCGCCTGCCTCGACGCGCTGCGCGGACAGGGCCTGCTGGCGGAAGGGTCTCGCGTACGGTGACCCCGACCGTGTTCTCGCTAGGTGTGCCCGCCGTCCGGGCCGGTGCCCCCGCGGCGGGAATCGGCCGGGCCCGGCGTGCGGAAGCCGAACGGCGGTCCGGTCGAGGCGTGCGTCATGTCGGCGACCTTCTGCCGGGCCTCGACGAGCGCGATCTCGATTTTCTCCACCGCCGCCAACAGCGCCTCTCCGCCCCGGGTCGTGGACACCCGCCGCGTCGTTCGGGTGAGCAGCGGGACGCCCCAGTCCTTCTCGAGACGCCTGATCCGGTGCGAGAGTGTGCTGGGGCTGACGAACAGCAGGGCCGCCGCGCGCGTGAAGGACCGCTCCCGAGCGACGATGCGAAATGAGTGTAGGGCCTGCCAATCCACGTGAACCCCCTCGAAAATCGGAAGACGGCGTGTTCGGAACTTGTCAGGGTTGGCAGAGGTTCAGGCTGCGGCCCAGCCGGCATCCGGGTGGCGGCAATTCGGTCCGCCGGCGTCAAAATCGTCCGGGCGCGCACTTCTTGCCGGAATGGAATCTGTTCGGAGTAATACGGCGACCCGGGTCTGACGGGTCGTGGAGGTGCTACCGTCAACGACCGTGTTTCTGGCTGATGGCCATCCTTGCACCACTTCCCACCGGTTGTTCAACCCGCAGAGGACATTGGCCCGTCCGCCGCGGACATATCTTGAACAAGTGCGAGCAATTGCTGCGGCTGACCCGCCGCCTCGTTACTTCGGCTGATCCGAGTCTTGCATGAATGGAAGGCTCCCGGCCATTCCACTTGCGTATTCTTGTGGTTACGCACGGCAACCTCGCCGGATTGCCGGGTCGGCCGGGTCCGGGAGGCGGGCGCATTCGACTGCGGGTGCCGTGCGGGAAATGTCGCTTAGCAAGGTCGCCCGCGCGGCCGAATATCGGAGTTCGCAGAGCGGGGGCCGAAAAGTCGCCGGATCCCGTACCCGTCATTCGAGTTCGCGGCGGCCTATGCGTCGGCGGCGTGCCGGCCTTCCTCGGTCGCCGGCCGCTGCGGCGGTGAGACGTCGCTGCGGGCGTTGCGCCCTCCCGGCCCGGTGCGGGCGGGCCGGGCCGGATGGCGCGTCAGAAGCTGCTGACCAGCTTCACGAACGCGTCGTCGATCGTGGCGGGATCGGTGGCGTCGAAGGCCTTGCCGGACGACGCCTTGGCGATCCGGTCCAGGGTGGTGAAGTCCGACTCCCGGTCGAAGGCGATGCAGAACACCTTGACCGGACGCTGCGGGTCCAGGGCGACCTCGGCGAGCAGGCGGGCCAGGTCGTTGTCCGGGCCGTACTCGTTCTTGCCGTCGGTCAGCACGACGATCGCGTTGATCCGCTGCGGGTCGTACCGGTTGAGCAGCTCCCGGTGTGCGGCCCGGACCGTCGCGTAGAGCGCGGTGCCGCCCTCGACGTGCAGGCTGGCGATCTTGCTGTTGATCCGCTTCTGGTCGAACCCGCCGAGCGGGACCTCCGTCCGGTACGGGCTCTTCGGCCGCTGCTTGGTCTCCGAGGAGAACGACCAGAGCCCCACCCGGTCCTCGGAGTTGAGCAGCGCGAGGCCCTTGCCCGCCGCGGCCGAGGCGACCTGGAACCGGGTCCGGGTGCCGACCTTCGCCTGCATCGACCCGGACGTGTCCAGCGCGATCAGGATGTTGGCCTTCTTGCGGAGCGTGCGCCAGCCGTCCAGCATCGCGCCGACCACCTGCGGGTCCGGGGGCTCGAAGTAGGTCAGTCCGCCGGTGGGCTCGGCGCCGACACTGGCGAGCAGTTCCGCCGACGCCCGGCGCTCGTGGTCCCGGAAGCCGAGGCGGGCGAAGCTCTCCTGCTGCGCGTCCTCGGTCAGGAACGCCTGGAAGTCGGCCGCCGCCGCGCGCTGCCGCTCGTCGGCGGAGGGCAACACCACGAACGGGTGGTCCAGGTTGAACGTGCCCTCCTTGGGATGGATGGCGACCAGCGGGACGGTCGGCCGGCGGCCCCGCTCCTGCCCGTCCTGCCGAGGGCTCAGCGCCCCCGTGTTGTAGAGGTCGACCAGCTCCTCCTGCAGGACGATGGCGCTCATGTCGTCGGTGCTGCCCGCGCCGCCGGCCAGGTCCGCCTCGGCGAGGTTGCGCAGCAGGTCCACCGAGTCGTCGCTGTAGTGCGACACGTTGGCCTCGATCCGGCGGACGAACTGGGTGACCGCGGGGTCGGCCAGGTCGGCGCGGGTCAGGTCGCTGGACCGTCGCACCGCCGCGTAGTAGGTGGCGATGGTCGCGGCCAGCCCTGAGGTGGACAGGTTGGGGTTGTCCTTGCCGAAGGTGAAGCGGCCCCACTCCGGCTTGCCGAAGCCGGCCCACCCGTCCCGCCCGGACAGACCCAGGATCTCCCCCCAGCCCAGCGGCCCGCGCCGGCGTACCAGCTCGGCCTTGGGCTGCGGCATCGCGATCACCAGCGGGCTGTTGGCGATCGACGGGTAGCGGTCCGGGGTCTGCGGCGCCCGCCCGGCGGCCTCGTCGAGCAGCCGGAGCTGGCCGGTCCACAGGCTCGACGTCGGCAGCCAGACCTGCGGTTGCGGCAGACCGGTGCGGGCCCAGTCGGTGGCCAGCGCCTCGGTGGCCTGGCCCGAGTTCAACGCGCTGACGTGCACCTGGGCGCACCCGCCACCCTCGATCGACCGGTTGCTGCGGTTGTAGCGTTCGGCCAGTTCGACCAGCAGGTCCGCCTTCTCCGTCGAGGAGTTGACCTGGAGGGTGGTGGCGCAGTCGGCGCGGGCCCCCGTGCTGCCCGCGTCGCGCTGCCGGACGAACACGACCGCCCCGGCGATGACCACCAGCCCGGCGGTGACGGCGGCGGTGTAGGGCAACCACTGCCGCGTACGCGTAGCGGATGGGGTCATCGGGGCGTCCTCCTCGGTGGGCGGCTGGTGGCAGCCAACCTATCGATGCGGCGCCAGCCCGCGCCCCGGGCCCCACCGCACCGGGTCACCCGTGGTCGGGTCGTCCCCCGAGCGCGGTCGCGACCAGTAGCCGGACCAGGTAGACCACGACGAAGGCGACGGCCCCGACCGCGGCGGCCGGGCCGATCGCGCTCGACCCGACGTAGCCGGCGGCGGCGCCGGCCGAACCGAGGAAGAGCGCGGTCGAGATGCCCCAGGCGTCGAGGGCCTCACGACGCAGTCGCCGCAACGCGCCGTCCGGGCCCGCGCCGACGCCGGGCTCTCTCACCGGCAGGTGCGCCGGTTGGGTCGCCACCGGCAGGTGTGCCGGTCGGGTCGCCACCGGCGGGTGTGCCGGTCGGGTCGCCACCGGCGGGTGCGCCGGCTGTGTCGGTCCGGCCCGGAACGGCGTGGTCGGCGGTGCCTGAGTCGTCGGCTGCGTCGAAGTCGGCGGCGGTGTCGGGCGCGGCTGCGGCGCCGTCGGCGGGACCGGGGGAAGCGGGTGGTTCGGCGTCGGCGCGCCCGCGGTCTCGTTGCCGGCCTCGAGCAGGCTCTCCCGACGCAGCGGCGCGGTGACCGTGGCGTCCTGCCGGAGCAGCCGCACCAGCACGCGCTCGGCGTCCGGCCGATCCGCCGGATCCTTGGCCAGGCACTCCCGGATCAACTCGTCGAGCACGGGCGGCAACGGCGGCAGCTCGGGAGGATCGTGCAGCACCCGGTGCATCACGGCGAAGAGCGAGTCGTTGCCGAACGGCGGCCGACCGCCGGCGGCGAAGGCGATCGTGGCCGCCCAGGCGAAGACGTCGCAGGGCGGACCGACCGCGTCGTTGCGGAACCGCTCGGGCGCCATGTACGCGGTGGTCCCCATGACCCGGCTGGACGCCGTCTCGGTGACGCCCAACGCGCGGGCGATGCCGAAGTCGATCACCCGAGGACCGTCCCTGCCCAGCACCACATTGTCCGGCTTCAGGTCGCAGTGCACCACGCCGGCGCTGTGGATCGCGGCGAGCGCGGTGACCGTGCCGACCGCGAGCCGGTGCAGGGCGTTGCCGGCCAGCGGGCCGCTCTCGCGGACGTGCCGGTGGAGCGTCGGGCCCTCGATGAACTCACTGACCACGTAGGGCTGCTCGCCGTCCACCTCGGCGAAGAGCACCTGCGCGGTGCAGAACGGAGCGACCCGGCGCGCGGCGGCGATCTCCTTCACGAACTGCGACCGCGCCCGTGGATCACTCAGATCGACGTTGACCATCTTGACCGCGACCCGGTCGCCGGCGTCGTCCTCACCGAGGTAGACGACCCCCTGCCCACCCGCGCCCAGCCGGCCGACCAGCCGGTAGCGGCCGGCGGTGACCGGGTCGTGCGTCCACAGTCTGGCCAATCCTGGCACCGGCGGGCCGGCCGGTTCTGACATCCCGACTCCATCAGTGTCGTGCCCGGCCACCGGCGGCGCAGGACACGGTCATCGTGCCATGTCGCCGCCGGTGACCGGAGACGTCCGGCCACGGGTGGAGGTCAGCGCTGGTTGCGGGGCTGCGCAACGGCACGATCCGGGCGTGCGCCACCCACCGTGTACGCGTACGGCACCGCCGCCACCTCCGTGCCGAACCCGGTACGCGCATCGAACGCGGTCACCGTCAGCGATCCGGCGACCCGCCGCCCGACCGGTCCGTCGGGCGTGAGGGTCACCGTGACCCGGCCGCTGTGCCCCGGCGCCAGCGTCAACGGCGCGTCCGGCTCGGTCACGCCCTCGACCACCCGCCGCCAGTAGCTACCGGTGGACGACGTGGCCTGCCGGTCGGGAAGCCGGGTCAACGCGGTCGCCGCGCAGTCCACCCGGGCCGTCGGCTGGGGCGTGGCACCGAACGGGCCGGAGCGGTTGGCGTTGCAGATCCAGGTCGTCGCCGCCACCTCGACCGACGACACCAGCACCTCCGATCGGCGGCCCGTGGTGCCGGCCAGGTCCGGGTCCCCGACGTAGTAGCCGTTGTCCCCGTAGGGCTGCGTGTCGAGCAGGTGCGGCAGTGTCGACTCGGCGGTCATCCGCAGCTCGGTGGTGCCCGTCGGAACGGAGAAGCGGGGGTAGACCTCGGTCCCGGACACCGGTGTCCGGTAGGTGGCGGACGCGACCGGCCGCAGCGGTACCTCGCCGACGGTGTCCAGCCGGGCGTCGACCAGGTAGGACGCCGGGGCGGCGCCGGTGTTCGTGATCGTGAGCGTGGCCCGGACCGGCGTGCCGGCGGGGAGCACGCCACCCGCCGGCACGCCGGTCGCGGCGACGGGTGGCGGGGCGTACGCCACCCGGCCGTGGAACGGTTGGCTGGTGCGCGCCGTGGCGGTCGGGGCGGTCAGCACCAGCACCACGGTCCACCGGCCGGCCTGCGGGGCCCGCCGGACCAGGTCCAGGCGGGGCGGCGCGGTGGCCCCCGCGGAGCGGGAGCTGCTGGCGGCGAGCGGCATGCCGTTCGGGTCGACGAGCAGACCCCACACCTCCAGGCCGGGATCGTCGCCGACGGCCACCGACACGGCCAGCGCCGGTCTCCCGGCGGGCACGTCGAGTTGGAAGCTGCGTCGCTGCCCGAGCAGGGCCCAGCCGGCCAGGGCGCCGTTGCCGCCGGAGAAGACGCCGCGGAAGCCTCCGCCGGAGGGGCCGGTCGGCACCAGCGTCCGTAGGCCCAGCGGAAGCGCCGCGTACCCGGTCGCGCCGGCGGTGACGGTCACCGCGGTCACCGCGTCACCGGCCTCGGCCGGCAGACCGACCGGCAGCCGGACGGTCCGCGTGCCGCCGGCCGGCACGACAGCCGACGGGCCGGTGTGTGTGCTCAGCCGCAGCGCGGTGATGTCGTACCGCACCGCGCCCACCGGCGGGGAACCGTCGTCGCGGGTCCAGATCGCCACGCTCCAGCGGCCCGGCTGCGGCCGGGCCACGGTCGCGGCCGCGTACCCGCCGTTGCCCAGCGGCAACGAGTAGCCGGCGAGCCGTCCGGCGGGGTCGAAGACGCTCACCGCGACCGGGGCGGTGTGCGAGCGGGGGTCCCAGGCCGCCGCGGCGTGGAGCTGGTCGGTTCCGCCGGGCACGGTGACCGGCACCCGGCGGGCGTTCGCCGGCACCCCGTCGGAGTCGGCGAACGTCTCGCCGGCGCCGGTGGCGGGCGTGACCCGGCCGGCGGCCAACCGGCGGTCCGGCGCGGTGGAGCGCAGGGCGACGGTGACGCGGCGGGTGCGCGTGCCCGGGTTGGTGACCCGCACGTCGACGGGGGTGACCCGTCGCGGCGCGCCGGTGATGCTCGCCGTCGAGGTGGTGACGAGCAGCCCCGCCGCGTCCCGGGCGGCGCGTCGACCGGCGTCGGCGGTGGGCGACCGGCCGGCCGGCGGGTCGGTCAGCGCGGCGGCCAGGCGCACCGCGGCGAGCGTGTCGACGCGTCCGGCGCCCTGCTGGCCGGCCGGCTGCCGCAGGTCGGCCGCGGAACTCATGAGGATGTGTTTGACCCGCGCCGGGGTGGGGGTGACGCCGGTGCGCCGGCGTACCGTCTGGATCACCAGCGCGGCGGCGCCGGCCACGAACGGCGCCGCCGCGCTGGTGCCGCCGAACAGGAAGAACGGGCTGGGGGTGCCACCGTCGAAGAAGGAGACGCAGCTCTGGTAACGGGTGGTGTCCGGGGAGCAGGCGGCCCAGCCGGTGTCGCCGGGAGCGACGAGGTCGACGGTGCGCGGTGCGGTCTGGGCGGTGCCGCCGGAGCTCAACGCGGACACCGAGTCGGACCGGTAGCCGCGTCCGAGTGGGGCCCCGCCGTAGCCGAGCTGGTCGTAGGCGCGTAGTTGGGTGCTGGCGCCGACGGCGACGACGTCCGGGTCGCTGGCGGGTGAGCCGAGGGTGTCGTCCGGTCCGGCGTCCCCGGTGGCGACCACCACGGTCACGCCCGCCGCGACGGCCGCGTCGTTCGCCAGCCGCAGGGCGTTGGCGGCCGTGTCCGGGTAGCCGAAGCCGACCAGCGACTCGTTCAGCACGTCCACGTGTTCGTGGAGCACCGCCCACTCGATGCCCCGCAGGACGACGGACGTCGGCGCGGCGACGTTGCTGAACACCTTCGCCACGTGCACGGTGGCCGCCGGCGCGACGCCGAGGATCCGGATCGGGCACGGGGTCGCCGGGCGGTGCACCGGGTGGGCGTACGGACCGGCGTCGTAGACACCGGCGCCCTGGGCGGCGATGACGCTCGCGTCCCCGAAGGACTCCAGGATGTACGAGGGGGCGTCCAGGCCGTCGCCGGTGAAGTCGGCGTACCCGGCGACGACGGACCGGCCGTCGCGGACGAACTCGGGCGCGCCCGGATCGATCGGCCCGCCCAGCACCCCGACGCGCACCCCGGCCCCGTCGGCGAGGTCGTGCGCGCCGGGACCCTGGACCGAGCCGACGGTTCGCGTCACCGTCAGCCCCTCCGGTTCGGTCGCCGGCGGTTCACCAGGGCGGGCGCAGCTCCGCCCCCCGTTTCCGGCGGCCACCGGCGCGGACGCGGGACGGGGCGCGCCGACCGGGGTGACCGGTTGGCGTAGTCGTAGCTGACGGTCGGGCAGCACGGCGCGTACCCCCGGGCGGGACGCCAGTTCCGCGGCGGCCCGCGCCGGCAGCGTGGCGGCGACGGCGTTGACCAGGCGCAACGGCTGCACCCGGGTGGCGCCCGCGCGGCGCAGGTCGGTGAGCATCGGCTGCTGCCCGGCGGCGATGCGGGCGGTCCGGTCGGCGAGCCGCCGGCCCGGCGCGGTGTCGTGCTGGTCGGCGAGCACGACGATGACAGCCCGGGCGGGCCCACCGGCCGCGACCGCCGGCGCGGCCACGGTGACGACCGGGACGGCGGCCAGGGCCGGTGTGAGGAGCGCGGCCAGTACGCGGCGCGGCGCGGTGAACAGCACGATGATGTCCTCGCTTCCGGGGGAGGTCGGCGGTGGGCGAGCCGGTCAGCTGGCGGTACGGCGTTCGGTGACGACGACCCAGCCGAAGGTGGCCAGTTGCAGGGCGACGAGCGCGAGGAAACCGACGCCGTTCCAGAAGGCGGGCCCGTCGGGCGGGGCGTCGAGGCCGTCGACGGCCAGGCTGACCATCGTGACCATGGCGGGCACCGTCAGGGTCAGCAGCGCCACGGTCACCAGGAGCGACCCGAGCAGGTAGCACGGCGCGTACCAGCGGATGATCCGCAGCTCCCGCGCCGGCACACCGGTGAGGTCGTGCGCGGCGGCACGGCCGATCACCCGCCGGGCCCGGTCGGCCAGCCAGCGCCGGGTGTCGCCCATCAGATCACCCAGCCGCAGCCAGTTGCCCAGCACGAAGTAGATGTCGGTGCGCATGAACACCAGGAACTGGTAGACCACCGACAGCGTGAGCGTGTAGACGATCCCGCGCACCAGCCGCTCCTGCACCCCGGCGAGTTGCAGCAGCAGGCAGGCCGACATGAGCAGCAGGTCCCAGGTCAACCCCGCCAGATAGGGGGCGTAGCGGCGGCGGCGGGGCACGGACCGCACCGCCGACATCTCCGTCTGCGCCACCAGGAACCACAGCCGTCGACTGATGGACAGTCGTCCCGTGACGCCCAACGCCCGCACGGTGGCCGCGTGCGCCAGCTCGTGCAGCAGCACCAGGGTCCAGGCCACCGCCGCGACGACCAGCGCGTTGGCCAGGACCCCGTCCAGGAGGAACGCGTCCGCCGGGGTGGGCCGCAGCCGAGGGAAGAACGCCAGCAGCAGCGGCACGGTCAGCCAGCCGGCGGCGTAGAGCAGCCGCATCGGCGGCGCGAGCAGCCAGGCGACGCGCTGCGGCGACAGGTTCCCCAGCAGCGCCAGCCCTCGCCGGGGCGCGGCGGCGCCGGTGCCTGGTCCGGCGCCGGTCGTCGACGTGCCGGCGCCGGCCGGGCCGTCGTCCGCGCCCGGTGTGGCGTCGGCCCGCACGAAACCGCAGGACGCGATGCCGTCGAGGAAGTCGGCGAGGTCCGGCTCCGTTCCGTACCGCTCGGTGAACCGCCGGCGGACCTCGCCCAGCGGGAGCCCTTCGCCGAGCCACCGGACGAGGTCGACGCCCTCGACCGGCAACTCGACGAAGTCGCCGGTGTCCACCCGGCCGACCTCGCACACACCGTCCTCGCTCTCGCCGATGTGCAGCGGATACAGCCGGACGACCGTGGTGTCGGCGAGCGTGCTGGTCACGTCGCGGATCCCGACGCGACCGTGTCCCGGACGCCGGGAGCCGAGGCGCCGGGGCGGGGCACCCGGCCGTGCGGGCCGCAGGCGGCGCAGTCGTCGAGCAGCGTGCCCTCGGCGAACTGCGTCTCCATCCGGTGCACGTCCACGACGAGCTTGCGGCCGACGATGACCGGTTCCGCCATGCCGGTGAGGTACTTGACGGCCTCCAGGGCGGCCAGGTTGCCGATCATCCCGGCCATCGGCGCGTTGCAGGGGTTGATGGTGCGGTCACCGATCACCCCGACCACGTACTCGGCCATCGGCGTGTACTCCGGATGGTTGGCCGCGGCGTCCTGCTCGACGCACTGGAAACACGCGGTCCGGTAGGGCACGTGCAGGAAGAGGCTGACCGTGAGCCCGTCGTTGGAGCCGCGCATCCACGCGGTGCCCTCACGCAGGGCCGCCTCGTTCAGCCACTGGTAGAGCGTGAGCCGGGGGCGGTCCGCGGCGCAGATGACCAGGTCGCGGCCGGTCATGCAGGCGCGGGCGGCCTCGACCCCGTCCACCCGGGCGTT
This sequence comes from Micromonospora sp. NPDC049240, assembly GCF_040647835.1. Lineage (NCBI taxonomy): Bacteria > Bacillati > Actinomycetota > Actinomycetes > Micromonosporales > Micromonosporaceae > Micromonospora > Micromonospora sp. NPDC049240. Next base: position 57,679 of record NZ_JBEZCX010000028.1, on the reverse strand, counting down.
GCGTCCAGTGACCCGGACGTGCGGGTTGATCTCGGTCAGCCGACGGACGGCGGCGCTCACCTTCGGCTGCCCGACGTCGGCGTCGGTGTAGAGCACCTGCCGGTTGAGGTTCATCAGCTCCACGTCGTCGTCGTCGACGAGCAGGATGTCCCCGACGCCGATCGCGGCCAGGCTCATGGCCACGTACGACCCGAGGCCGCCGATGCCGAGCACCGTGACCCGGGCGTCGCGCAGCCGGAGCTGGAAGTCCGCCGCGGTCAGCGGTGGCTTGTGGAAGTAGGAGAAGAACTCCAGGTTGCGCCGGTACCGTTCGCGTTCCGCCGCCGGCAGTCGGGCCGGCGGGGGCACGGCGGCGTCCTCCACGAAACCCATGTCGATCAGCGCGTCGACGGACGCGTCGACGTCGGCGGCGGTGATGCCCGGTTGGTGCTGCGCCATCGCGTCGGCCAGCTCCGGGCGGGTGCGCGTGCCGTCCATCAGGTTCAGCAGACGCCAGGTGTTGCCGTGCTCGTCGTCGACCATCTCCGAGGCGATGCCGTAGTCGCCGCCGCCGATGCGGATGCGGCCGTCGCCCAGCGGGATGGGGGGAAACACACTCTTGATCCGGGGTCGCCTCATCCGTACTCGCTCCTTCTGGTGTTGCCGGGGCGGCGGTCGCCCCGCGGCGTCGAGGCGGTCCTGGCCACCGCCCCCGGCGGTGGCCAGGACCATCGGGTCAGCAGTCCGTGCAGGGGCTGCAAGCGCAGATGACGGTGGTCTCGATCTTCTCGAGACGGCGGATCTGGATCTTCATGGCGACACCTCCCTCGTCAGCTAGCGGCGGGCCGGACCGTGGCCGGCGGGCGCCGGCGGTGCCGGTCGGCACCAGGAAGTCTGCGGCGGGTCGGCGGGGCGTGGAGAAATCCCGGACGACTCCGGACGGCTCCGCGTCACGCACCGCCGGCGCCCCCGACGTCGGTACAAATCAACGACACATCTGGTGACGCCGCTGGCCAGTGCGGGTCTAGTAGGGGCATCAACCGATGCGTTTTCCAGGAGCTGCCGTGATCGAGTCGCTGTCGAGTGGCGGCGATGGGGCACCGCCCGACCCGGGGCGGGCCGACTCACTGGACGAGGTGGCCCGCACCCTGCGGAGCCTGAAAGTGTGGGCCGGCGACCCCTCCTACGACACGATCAAGAACCGGATCAACGCTGCCTGCCGGGCCGCGCATCCCGCCGGCCCGGTCATCGCCAGGCGGACCACAGTCGCCGACTGCTTCAAGACCGGCCGACGGCGGGTCAACACCGACCTGGTGATCGCCGTGGTGCAGGCGCTGCACCCGGACGTGGGCTACGTGGCGCAGTGGCGCCAGGCGCTGCGGGTCGTCAGCGGGGAGGCCCGCGCGGCGTCGCAGGTGCGGGTGTACGACACGCTGCCGCCGGACCTGCCCGGCTTCATCGGTCGTGCCACCGCGCTGCGCCGGCTCCGACAGGCACTCGACACCGGCGTGCACGGCGGCGTGGTCGTCGTCGCGCTGCACGGGATGGCGGGCGTCGGCAAGACCCAACTGGCGGTCCACGCCGCGCACGCCCGGCACCGCGAGGAGCCGTTCGACCGGATCCTGTTCGTCAACCTCCGCGGATTCCACCCCGACCCGACCCAGCCGCCGGCCGACCCGTCCTCCGTCCTCGAGGGTTTCCTGCGTCTGCTGGGTGTCGCCGGCCAGCAGGTACCGCACGGCCTGACCGCCCGCGCGGCCACCTACCGGCGTCTGCTGGCCGGCACCCGCACGCTTGTCGTGCTGGACAACGCCGGCGACGCCGAGCAGGCCCGCCCGCTGCTGACCGACACCCCGGGCTGCCCCGTGCTGATCACCAGCCGACGCGACCTGCGCGAGCTGCCGCACACCACCCACGTCGCGGTGGACCTGTTCACCCCGGACGAGTCGGCGGCCCTGCTCGCCGTCGGCGGATCGCACCTCCCCGGCGGCCCCGACCCGCACGCGATGGCCCGGATCGCCCACCGGTGCGGGCACCTGCCGCTCGCGCTCGGACTGGTCACCGCGCACATCAGCGGCACCTCCGGCTGGACGCTGACCGACCACGCCGACCGGCTCGACGAACGGCATCACCAACAGCGCCTCGACCTCAGCGTCGAACTTGCCTTCGACCTGTCGTACCGGCACCTGCCCGCCGACCGGCGCCGGCTGCTGCGCCTCGTGGCGGCACACCCGGGCGACGACTTCGACGCCCCGGCCGCCGCCGCCCTCGCCGGGATCTCCACCTGCGAGGCCCGAGCCCACCTGTGTCACCTGCACCGCGACCACCTGCTGCACCACGCCGCCCCCGGCCGCTACGCCCTGCACGACCTGGTGCGCGCCTACGCCACCAGCCGATGCGGCGACGAGGACCCGCCACCCGAACGCCGCGCCGCGCTGACCCGCCTGTTCGACTACTACCTGGCCGGCACGCTCGCCGCCGTGGATGTCCTGTACCCCGCCGGATCGCACCGCCGGGTGCCGTCGAACGGCGGCACCGTCGCCGCTCCGGCCGACCCGGACACCGCCCGCAGGTGGCTGGACACCGAACGCCCGACCCTGGTGGCCGTCGCCACGCACGCCGCCGCCCATGGCTGGCCCACCCACGCGGCGCACCTGTCGGCCGCCCTGTTCCAGTACCTGCACGGCGGACATCCCACCGACGCGCTCGTCATCCACGAACAGGCCCGGCACGCCGCGTGCCGTGCCGGCGACCCGGTCGAGCAGGCCCACGCGTCGACCAGCCTCGGCGCCACCTACACCCAGCTCGGCCGATACGCGTCGGCCGCCGAGCACCTCCAGCGGGCCGGAATCCTGTTCCGGGGGACCGGGGACCGGGTCGGCGAGGCCCGCGCGCTGATCAACCTCGGCGTCATCGAGTCACAGCTCGGCCGCAACCGGCCCGCCGCCGACAACTACCGCCACGCGCTGGCCCTGTTCCGGCAGGCCGGTCACCGGGCCGGGGAGGCGCACGCGCTGAACAACCTCGGTGAGGTCGAGGCGCAACTGGGTGAGTACGGTTCGGCCGCGAAACACGTGCAGCAGTCGTTGGCACTCTTCCAGCAGTTGGGCGGCCGGGCCAGCGAAGCATGGACGCTGAACACCCTCGGTGACGTCGACATCCGGCGGGGACGGCACGCGGCGGCCCGGTCCCATCTGCGGCAGGCGCTGACCCTGTACCGCCAACTCGGCAACCGCACCGGCGAGGCCTGGACGCTGAACAGCCTCGGCACGCTGCACACCCGCCTCGGTCAGCGCACCGACCACCACCAACGGTCGCTCGACATCTTCCGCGAGACCGGCGAACGGTACGGCGAAGCCAGCGCCCTCAACGGCATCGCCGAAGCGGCCCGCCTGGCGGGAGAGCCGGCCGACGCGCTCCGTCACCACACCGCGGCCCACACGGTCGCGGTCGACATCGGCGCGCACCAGGAGCATGCCCGCGCCCACGCCGGCCTCGGTCACGTCCACCGCGCCCTCGGGGCGCCCGCCTCCGCCCGTCAGCACTTCCAACGGGCGGTGACCCTCTACCGCGACCTCGACATGCCCGAGGCCGAGCAGATGATCGTCCACCTCGGCGCCCTGGACGACGCCGATCACCGGCTGCCCTCCCCGCACCGTTGAGGCCCGATCGGCAGGAATCCCGCGACTTCTGTCTTCGACGCGGCCCGGCCGGCGGCGACCACATCCACCTGCCGAACCTGTGCCCGGGACCGCGTGGCGACCGCTCGCCCGCCCGGCCGCGCGGTCGGGCCCACTCCGGGGCACGATCGTCGCGGCGGCCGGGACAGTTCGTGCCGTCCGCCCCCGACACGCCGGGCCGCGTCTGCCGGTGTGCTTCCTGGTCGCGGGGCCGATCCGCTGGGAGCGATACCAACGGGGCGACGATCCACATCGTCCGGTCGCTACACTCCCCGACAGAGTCCGGAACCGCACCCGACACCCGGTGCGCCGACCAGGATCGGATGGAGACGCCAGTGACCCGCGACAAGGCCGCACCCCGCGGAATCGACCGCACCGTTCCCAGCGTGGCCCGGGTCTACGACTACTTCCTGGGCGGTAAGGACAACTTCGAGGTCGACCGGAAGGTCGCCGAGCACGCCCTGCGGATCACTCCGGACGGGCCGGCCGCGGGCCAGGCGAACCGGGCCTTCCTGCGCCGGGTGATCCGGTTCCTGGTCACCGAGGCCGGCATCGACCAGTTCCTCGACCTCGGGTCGGGGCTCCCCACCCAGGGCAACGTGCACGAGGTCGCCACCGAGCACAACCCGAACGCCCGGGTGGTGTACGTGGACAACGACCCGATCGTCCTGACGCACGGGCGGGCCCTGCTCGCCGCGGAGGGCACCGCGACGGTGATCCAGGCCGACATCCGGCGACCGCAGGAGATCCTCGACGATCCGGACGTCCGCCGGTTCCTCGACTTCGACCGGCCGGTCGGGTTGTTGCTCTTCGCGATCCTGCACCACCTCGGCGACGACGAGGAGCCGCGCGCGGTGTCGGCGGAGCTGATCGACGCGCTGCCGTCGGGCAGTTACGTGGCGATCTCGCACTTCCGTGACCCGGGCGAGCGGGACCCGGAGGGCTCCCGGAAGGCCCGCGAGGTCGAGCGGGTCTTCAACGAGTCGCTGGGCACCGGCCGTTGGCGTACCGACGAGGAGATCCTCTCCTTCGCCGACGGGCTGACGGTGCTGGAGCCGGGGCTGGTGCCGCTGGCCGAGTGGCGTCCGGATCCGGGCACGCCCGCGCCGAAGCAGACCGACACCTACCACACCTTCGTCGGGCTGCTCGCCCGCAAGCCCTAGGTCGTCGCGGCGTCACCGTCGAGGTGGCCGGTGGTGGCCAGGTGGCGGTACCAGTGGGCGCTGTCCTTCCAGGTGCGCTGCTGGGTGTCGTAGTCGACGCGGATGATGCCGAAGCGGCGGTCGTAGCCGTAACCCCACTCGAAGTTGTCCAGCAGCGACCAGACGAAGTAGCCCCGGACGTCCGCGCCCCGCGCGCGGGCGTCGGCCATCGCGCCGATGTGCCGGCGCAGGTAGTCGACCCGCCGCTCGTCGTGGACCCGTCCGTCGGCCGAGACCACGTCGTCGAACGCCGCGCCGTTCTCGGTGATCATCAACGGCTGGCCCGGGTATTCGTCCCGTAGCCGCAGCAGCAACTCGGTCAGGGCCGGCGGGTCGATGTTCCACCCCATCGCCGTGTGCGGGCCGGGCTGCGGCAGGAAGTCGACGTCGTCGGCGCCCACCCACGGGGTGTGTGCCGAGGCGCCGTGGCCGTCGGCGTCGGAGCGGGGCGTGTGTCCGTCCCCGGCCCGGACCAGGGTGCTGGCGTAGTAGTTGACCCCGAGCACGTCCAGCGGCACCGCGATCAGCTTCTCGTCACCCGGGCGCACGAACGACCAGTCGGTGACGGCGGCGGTGTCGGCCAGCAGGTCGGGCGGGTACGCCCCGTCCAGCATCGGGCCGAGGAACGCCCGGTTCGCGAGGGCGTCGATCCGCCGGACCGTCTCGGAGTCGGCGGCCGAGCCGGACGCGCCGCGCACGACGTGCAGGTTCAGCGTCACCGACAGCTCGGCGCTCGGCGCCAGCTCCCGGACCACCCGTCCGGCCAGGCCGTGCGCCAGGTTGAGGTGGTGCACCGCCGCCAGCGCGGCCGCCGGTTCGGTGCGGCCGGGCGCGTGCACGCCGGAGGCATATCCCAGGTACGCCGAGCACCAGGGCTCGTTGAGCGTGGTCCAGGTGTGCACCCGGTCACCGAGCGCGGTGACGATCCCCGACGCGTACTCCTGGAAGCGCAGCGCGGTCTCCCGTGCCGGCCACCCGCCGGCGTCCTCCAGCTCCTGCGGCAGGTCCCAGTGGTACATGGTCGCCACCGGTCGGACGCCGCGCTCCAGCAGGCCGTCGACCAGCCGAGCGTAGAAGTCCAGGCCGGCGGCGTTGAACCGGCCGGAACCGCCGGGCTGCACCCGGGGCCAGGAGATCGAGAAACGGTACGCGCCGAGCCCCAGCTCGGCGATGTGGTCGAGGTCCTGCGGCCACCGGTGGTAGTGGTCGGCGGCCACGTCCCCGGTGTCGCCGCCCAGCGTACGCCCGGGGGTGTGGCTGTAGGTGTCCCAGATGGACGGGCCGCGGCCGTCCTCGGTGGCCGCGCCCTCGACCTGGTACGCCGCCGTGGCCGAACCCCAGACGAAGCTCTCCGGGAAGTCTCGTGCCGTCATCGTCCCGTCCTCTCTCTGCCGGCCACCACCACGCAGTGGTACGCCGACGACTCGCCCGCCACCAGCTCGGCGGTCGCCACGCCGTCGCGGAAGCCCACCTCGAACTCCGTGCCCGGCCCCTCGCCGGGTGCCGGGATGCGTACCCGCTGCCGATGCCCCTCCGCCGGGGCGTAGAGCCGCAGCTCCACCCCGTCGGCCCAGTCGTAGTCGGGCCGGTCGGAGCGCGCCCCGAACCCGATGACCGCGCCGGGCCGGACGAGCACCGGCAGGCTGTCGTACTCGTGCTTCTCGGTCACCCAGGCCGGCCCGGTGAGCTGCGCGCCGGTGACCAGGTGGGTCCAGGTGCCGGCGGGCACGTAGAAGGTGACCTGCCCGTCGGCGCTGAGCACCGGCGCGACCAGGATGTCGGAGCCGAGCATGTACTGCCGGTCGAGGTGCGCCACGGCCGGATCGTCCGGGAACTCCACGATCATCGGCCGCATCATCGGAATGCCGTCGCGGTGCGCCTCCTCGGCGGTCGCCGCCAGGTACGGCATGAGCCGGAGCTTGAGCCGGGTGAAGTGCCGCAGCACGTCCACGGCCTCCTCGTCGTACGCCCACGGCACCCGGTACGAGCCGGAGCCGTGCAGCCGCGAGTGCGAGGAGAGCAGGCCGAACGCGATCCACCGCTTGAACACCGCCGGGTCGGGGGTGCCCTCGAAGCCGCCGATGTCGTGGCTCCAGTAGCCGAAGCCGGACGAGGCCAGGGACAGCCCGCCGCGCAGCGACTCGGCCATCGCGACGAACGTCGACTCGCAGTCGCCGCCCCAGTGCACCGGGAACTGCTGGCCGCCGGCGGTCGCCGAGCGGGCGAACACCACCGCCTCGCCCTCGCCCCGCTCGGTCTCCAGCAGCTCGAAGACCGCCTTGTTGTAGAGGTAGGCGTAGTAGTTGTGCATGCGTTGCGGGTCCGACCCGTCGTGCCACACCACGTCGGTCGGGATGCGCTCGCCGAAGTCGGTCTTGAAGCAGTCGACGCCCATGTCCAGCAGCACCTTGAGCTTGCCGGTGAACCAGGCCACCGCGTCCGGGTCGGTGAAGTCGACGAGCGCCATGCCGGCCTGCCACTTGTCCCACTGCCACACCGAGCCGTCCGGGTTGCGCACCAGGTAGCCGGCCCGGCGACCCTCCTCGAACAGGTACGAGCGCTGCGCGATGTACGGGTTGATCCACACGCACACCTTCAGCCCGCGCTCGTGCAGCCGGCGCAGCATGCCCTCCGGGTCGGGGAAGGTCGCCGGGTCCCAGACGAAGTCGACCCAGTGGAACTGGCGCATCCAGAAGCAGTCGAAGTGGAACACCGACAGCGGCAGGTTCCGCTCGGCCATCCCGTCGACGAACTCGGTCACCGTCTTCTCGTCGTACGACGTGGTGAACGACGTGGACAGCCACAGCCCGTACGACCAGGCGGGCACCCGGGCCGGTCGGCCGGTCAGCGCCGTGTAGCGGCGCAGCACGTCCTTCGGGGTGGGCCCGTCGACGACGTGGTAGGTCAGCGACTGGCCCTCGACGCTGAACTGGGTCTGCGCGACGACCTCGGAGCCGACCTCGAACGACACGTGCTCCGGGTGGTCCACGAACACGCCGTACCCGGCGCTGCTGAGATAGAACGGCACGTTCTTGTACGCCTGCTCGCTGGCGGTGCCGCCGTCGGCGTTCCACACGTCGACCGTCTGGCCGTTCTTCACGAACGGGCCGAACCGCTCGCCCAGCCCGTACACCGTCTCGCCGACGCCGAGCGCGAGCCGTTCGTGCACGTACCGGCGGCCCTCGCCGTCGGTGACGATCCCGACGCTGCGCCCGGTGGACGCCGTGACCAGCCGGTCGCCGTGCCGGAACTCGACCCGCCACCCGTCGACAAGCGCGACCCGGACGGTCAGCTCGCCGGTGGTCAGCGACGCGCTGATCCCGGTGATGTCGACGGTGACCGGGTGGGTGTCGTCGGTGCGCAACCCGAAGTGGGGTTCGCGGGGCAGCCCGCCGCTGTGGTGGCCGATGGTCACCCCGACCACGCCGGGCGCGGGGGAGAAGAACCGGACGGTGACGACCGGGCGGTTGAGCGTGTCGCCCCGGCCGTTGATCTGACCGGCCGGCGCGAAGACGGTGAAGCCACGCTCGTCCATCTCGACCGATTCCACCGTGCCGGGGCGCAGCACGCTGACCCCCGGGCGCAGTTGCCAGTACCCGTCGGTGAACTTCACTTCTCGGCTCCTGCCGTGATGCCGCGCGCCAGAGTGCGCTGGAAGATGAGGAAGAAGAGGATGGCCGGCACCAGGCTGAGCAACGCGCCGGCGTTCGTCGTCGGGGCGTCCATCAGGCGGTCGCCCTGCAACGACGCGAGCGCGACCGGGATGGTCTGCGTCTGGTTGTCGATCAGCATGACCAGCGGGATGAGGAACTCGTTCCAGGTCCAGATGAAGAAGAAGATGAGCAGGACGGCGAGGGTCGGCCGCAGGTTGGGGAAGACCACCCGCCACAGCACCGTCCACTTGCCGGCGCCGTCCAGCGCCGCGGCCTCCAGCAGTGAGCGCGGGAACGTACCAAGCACCGAGGCGAGCAGGTAGGTGCCGAACGCGCTCTGGATGACGGTGAAGATGATGATCACCGACAGTCGGGTGTTGTAGAGGCCGATCTCCTTGGCCACGTAGTACAGCGGGTAGATCAGCGCCTCCTGCGGCAGCATGTTGGCCAGCAGGAACACCCCGACGATCCAGAGCCGGCCGCGGACCCGGCCGATCCCCAGGGCGTACGCGTTGAGCAGCGACACGACGACGCCGAGCACCGCCACGGACCCGGCGATCAGCGCCGAGTTCCACAGCTTGAGCGGGAAGTTCACCTCGGACCAGTACGTCCGCAGACCCCTGGTGTAGAACTCGGTCGGCCAGCTCAGCGGGCCGCCCGACGAGTAGTCACCGGGCGACTTGAACGCGTTGAGCAGCATGAACGCGAACGGCACCAGCATGACGAGCGCGCCGATGGTGACGCCGGCGAGCACCACCCACCGGCTGACGCCCCGGTGGTGCCGGTCGCGCACCGGCCGGCGCGGCGGGGCACCGGTGATCGTGACTGCCATGTCAGATCCCCCGGTCCCGGCGCTCGCTGCGGGCCTGCACCCCGATGAAGACCACGGCCACCACGACGATGATCACCGTGAGCACGGTGGAGATCGCGGAGCCGTACCCGACCTGGAGCTTCTTGAAGAACGTGTAGTACGCGAAGTACGACGGCACGTTGGTGGCGTTCTCCGGGCCGCCCCGGGTCAGCGCGAAGATCGGCCCGAACACCTTCAACGCGGCGATGGTGCAGGTCAGCGCCACCACGAACGTCTCCGGCCGGATCTGCGGCAGCGTGATCGCCCGGAACCGGCGCAGCCAGTTCGCCCCGTCGACCTCGGCCGCCTCGTACAGCTCCGGGTCGACCCGCTGCAACGCCGCCATGAACACGACCACCGGGTAGCCGATCTGCACCCAGATCATCACCGCCATCACCACCGGCAGCGCGGTGTCCGGGTCGCCCAGCCAGTCGTGACGCAGCGCCCCGAGACCGACCGCGTCGAGCAGGCTGTTGAACGCGCCGTCGGGGCGCAGGATCCAGCCCCACACGATGCCGGCGACCACCACGGGCAGCACCTGCGGCAGGTAGAACGCGGCCCGCAACGCCGCCGCCGTACGCGGCTTGAACCGACGCCCGACGACGTCGAAGAGCACCGAGGCGAGCAGCAGCCCGAGCAGGGTCGGCACCACCACCATCGCGACGATCATCGCCACGGTGTTGCGGAACGACGCCCAGAACACCTCGTCGTCCAGCAACCGCCGGTAGTTGTCCAACCCGACGAACGTGGGGTCACCGACCCCCGACCACCGGGTCAGCGACAGGTAGCCGGTGCCGACCAGCGGCGCGCCGATGACCAGGACGAACAGCGCCGCTCCGGGGAGCAGGTAGAGCCAGTACGCCGCGTCGCGGCCCCGCTGTCGGCGGCGGGACGGGGGAGCGGGGGCGGGGGTCGCCGCGGACGGCGCGGCGGCGACGGTGTCGGAGACTGCCATGGCGGATCCTTCCCGGCGGGGCGGCCGGGCGCACCGGTCGTGCCGGTCGCGCCCGCCGCTCGCCGTGTCACTTGCCGGTGATCTCCTTGACGCCGTCGGCGTACGGCTTGGCGATCGTGTCGAGCACCTGGTCGGGGGACTTGGACCCGTTGATCAGGCCCTGGAACCCGCCGACCAGCACGTCGTAGTAGCCGGGCACCGGCCAGTCCGGGTAGAAGGCCAGACCGTCCTGCTTGCTGACCGTGTTGAAGTCCTCGATCAGCTTGCGGTCCTTCGGGTCGGTGATCCTGGCGGGGTCGCCGGCCACCGGGACACCACCGTTGTTGCCGATCAGGTCCTGGATCTCCGGACGCAGGGTGATGTCGATGAAGTCGTACGCCAGGCTCTTGGCCTTGCTGTTCGTCGGGACGACCCAGAGGTTGCCGGACGAGCCGGCGTTCAGCCTGTTGCCCGGGAACAGGAAGGTGTCCCAGTTGGCCTTCATCTCGGCCTTGAAGCGGCCGTACCACCAGCTCCCCGAGACGATCATCGGCGTCTTGCCGGCGATGAACGCGGTGCCCATGTCCTCGGCCTTGAGGCTCGCCGAGTTCTTGGCCACGTAGCCCTTCCGCACCCAGTCGGCGAAGGTGTCCGCGCCGTACTTCAGCGGGTCGGCCTTGAAGTCGACCGGGTTCTTGTAGAGCTGGTAGTCGTCGACGAACGTCCGGTCGGCCTTCGACAGGGCCAGCTGGTAGAAGAGTTGCCCGGCCGGGTACTCGGCGCCGGCCATGCCCAGCGGGGTGATCTTCCTGCTGACGAAGGTGTCCATCGCGGCGGTCATCTCGGCCATGGTGGTGGGCACCGTGACGCCGTTGCGGTCGAACAGGTCCTTGTTGTAATAGACCGTGACGTACTCGCCGTAGTTCGGCACGCCGAACCAGTTGCCCGACCCCATCACGCCCTTGTCGGTGTAGCGGGCGGTGGTCTGGAGGCTGGGGCTGAGCTTGCCGGCCCAGCCGCGCTTCTCCGCCTCGTCGCTGAGGTCGGTGAGCAGGCCCTGGGAGGACAGCAGGCCGGCCGTCGCGTTGCCCTTGTTGTACTCCATGATGTCCGGGCCCTCGGACGAGTTGATGATCATGCCGGCGTTCTGCTGGATCTGCTCGAACGCCTTGCGCTCGAAGCGCACCTCCACGCCCGGGTGCTCGGCCTTGAAGATCTCGATGGCCCGGTCCCAGCCGACCCCCATCGCGCTGTTCTCGCCCTCGTAGTGCCAGAGCTTGAGGGTCTTGGCCCCGCTGTCGTCACCGCTGTCGTCGCCCCCGCACGCGGCCACGGTGGTCGTCGCGGTCGCCGCCAGGGCGAGCGCCGCGACGATCCGGCGGAATCGCTGCATTGCTATCCTCCTCGTTGAGTATCGAGCCGGTACTTCACTGGGTCCGTCGTCGCGTTGCCGCGCGGCGACGGGCCGTTTCTACTGGTCAGCCCCCATGAGTTGGCGGCTTCGTGGGGCTGCGGTCGAGCCCCGGATCTCCAGCGCGCACGGCAGCAGTTGCTGGTGTCGCTCGTCGCCGGCCCCGTCCAGGTGACGCACCAGCGCCTCGATCGCGATCCGGCCCATCGCCGATCCGGGCGACGTCATCGCGGTCAGCGCCGGGGTGGCCAGCTCGGCGACCTGCGGCGAGGTGACCATCGAGACGACCGAGACGTCGTCGGGCACGGACAGCCCCCGCGCGGTCAGCTCGCCGAGGATGCCGAAGATCGCCGTCTCGTTCATGGCCAGCACGGCCGTCAGGCCCGGCGCCCGCGTCAGGGCGGCGGCCAGCGCCGCCCGGCCGCCGGCGGCGCTGTCCTCGGCCGGGATCATGACCGGTTCCAGGCCGTGGCCGGTCATGGCCGTGACAAAGGCGTCCCGGGTGCGCAGCGCCGGGCCGTAACCGCGGGTCAGGGTCTGCGCCGAGTGGTTGACGTAGACGATCTGCCGGTGCCCCAGCCCGACCAGGTGCGCCACCGCCTCCCGTACGGTCTGCCCGAAGTCGATGTCGACGTAGGAGAGCCCGTCGGTGTCCCCGGTGCGCCCGATCAGCACCAGCGGCACACCGGCCTCCTGGAGCGCGGCGACCCGCTCGTCGGCGAGCTTCACCTCCATCAGCACGACGCCGTCGAACATCCGCTGGCTGGCCAGCCGGCGCAGGTCGTCGAGGTCGCCGCCACCCCCGACGGGCGACAGGACCAGGTGGTAGCCGACGGCGCTGGCCGCCGCGGCCGCCCCGGTGACGAACGCCGTCTCGGTCGCGCCGAGGCCGCGCTCGTCCATCGGCAGCAGCAGGCCCAGGATCCGGCTGCGTCGGCTGGCCAGGCCGCGGGCCATGGCGTTGGGCTGGTAGTCCAGCTCGGTCATGGCGGCGCGCACCTTGGCCCGGGTGGCCGGGGAGATCGGCCGGGTGCCGGTGAGCACGTAGGACACGGTGCTGACCGAGACCTGGGCCAGGCGGGCGACGTCGTGCATGGTGGCCATCGCGCACCTCCTCCGGCCGGGCGTGGCACCGCGTTCGAATGATCGTCGAAGCGCTTCGACGAAGCGGTTCGACAGACGCTAGGCCGCTGTTTCGGCGACGTCAATAGCCGATGTCGAAAGACGTCACGCCACCGGTCCGCGAGGGTGGCCGGCCGGCTGGCGGCCGAACAGCCGGCGGTAGCGGACCGAGCCGGTCACCTCAGCGGCCCGAGCTGGTCACCTCGGCGTCACCCGCGCGCGAGCGACTCGGCCGTGTGCCGGTGTCCGGCGGTCGCGGTGAACCGGATCTCCGACCCGTCCCGGGTGACGTCGACCGGGCGGCGGGTGGTGCGGTCGGTGACCTGGAACCGGCCGTCGAACAAGGTGCTGCGGACCCGAAGCGATCCGCCGCTGCCGGCGGTCAGCGTGATGCGGGTCGCGGTGCGCCCGCTCCACTCGGCGTCGACCGTGACGTCGCCGCGGGCGCGCAGGCCGCGGACCGAGCCGTCGGCCCAGTCGTCGGGGAGCGCGGGCAGCACGTCGATGACGCCGCGGTGGCTCTGCAGCAGCATTTCCGCGACCCCCGCGGTGGCGCCGAAGTTGCCGTCGATCTGGAACGGCGGGTGGTTGTCCCACAGGTTGTCGAGCGTGCTCGACCTGAGCAGCTCGGAGAGCATCCGGTGGGAGTGGTTGCCGTGCCGCAGCCGGGCCCAGAAGTTGATCTTCCAGGCCTTGCTCCAGCCGGTGCCGCCGTCACCCCGCGCGGTCAGCGAGACGTCCGCCGCCCTGGCGTACCCGGGCGTGGTCAGCGGGCAGATCTGCCGGCCGGGAAAGAGGCCGAACAGGTGCGAGACGTGCCGGTGGGTGTCGCCCTCGTCGTCCCAGTCCTCCTTCCATTCCCGCAACTGCCCCCACGCGCCGACCCGGATGCCCGGGTCGAGCTTGGCCAGCGTCTCGGCGATCCGTTCGCGGAACGCGGCGTCCGGCTCGCGCACCGTCGCGGCGGCCTCCGACACGTTGGTCAGCAGGTCCCACACGATCTGCTGGGACATCGACGCGCCGGCCGAGAAGTCACCGTGCTCCGGGGAGAAGCTGGGGCTCACCACCAGCCTGCCGTCGCGCGGGTCGACGACCAGCTCGTCGAGCCAGAACCGGGCCAGCTCCTTCATCAGCGGGTACGCCCGCTCGCGCAGGAACGTCTCGTCCCGGGTGAACCGATAGTGCTCGTGGTAGTGCTGCGCCAGCCACGCCCCGGCCTCCGGCATCCAGAACGAGGTGGGGTGGTCGTGCACGCCGGTGAAGCCGAACGGGTTCGTCTCGTTGTGCACCACCCAGCCGCGGTTGTCGTAGATCTTCCTGGCGCTGATCCGGCCGGGCGCGACCATGGCGTCGACGTGGTCGAAGAACGGCAGGGTCGTCTCGGCGAGGTTCGTCGTCTCGGCGGGCCAGTAGTTCATCTGGAAGTTGATGTTGGTGTGGTAGTCCGCCGACCAGGGCGGGCTGGTCGAGTTGTTCCAGACGCCCTGCAGGTTCGCCGGCAGCGAGCCGGCCCGGGAGGACGCGACGAGCAGGTAGCGACCGTACTGGAAGAAGAGCACCTCCAGGGCCCTGCGGGCGGCCGGGTCCGCCCGCCCGCGCCGGTAGCTGAGCAGGAGCTGGTCGGTGGGGACGGCCGGCATCCGCTGGCCGATGTCGAGCGTGAGCCGCTGGAACAGCTTCCGGTGGTCGCGGACGTGGGCGGCCCGCAACGCCGGGTACGGCGTGGCCGCCGCCGCGTCGACCCGCGCGGTCACCGCCGCGTGCGGGTCGTCTCCCCGGTACGTCGGATGGTCGTTGGCGTAGTCGGTGCCGGCGGCCATGATCAGCGTGACGGCGTCCGCGCCCTCGACGGTGACCGTGCCGTCGCCGTTGTCGACCCGGGTGCCGCCGGCGTGGACCACCTGCACCTGCGCCTCGAAGCGCAGCCCGTTGTCGTCGAGGCGTCCGCGGAACGTGATCCGCCCGTGCGCGGCGGAGAGGCGCCGTGACCGGTTGGACGCGGTGGTGACGAACAGGGTGAACCCGATGCTGCCCGGCCGGTCGGCGGTGAGCCGGGCGACGAGGACGTTGTCGGGGGCGGAGGCGAAGTACTCGCGGATGTGGCGGACCCCGGCGGCGGTGTACGCGACGCCGGCCGTGGCGTCGGAGATGTCGAGCTGCCGGCGGTAGTCGGTGTGGTCGGCCGGCGTGTCCGGGAAGGACAGCCGCACGTCACCGAAGGGCTGGTAGCAGCCGAACCCGCTCCTCGGCTGCCCCAGCCTGTCGGCCACCCAGGACGGGTCGACCCGCGTGTCGGCGTTGATCCGCCGCTGGACCTCGTCGATCGCGCCGGGGCGCGGCGTGGTCCAGTCACCGAAGTCGTAGCCGGGGGAGCCGGGGCCGCCGGTCCACAGCGACTTCTCGTTGAACTGGAGCCGTTCGGCCCGGACCCCGCCGAAGACCGAGGCGCCGAGGGCGCCGTTGCCGATGGGCAGTGACTGCGACTCCCAGTCGGTGGCGGGCTTGTCGTACCAGAGGATCATGCCGCTCGGCGGCGGTCCGGCGAGCGGGCCGGGCAGCCCGGGAGCCGTGACCGCCGTGACGGCGGTCAACGCGGCGCCGCGGCGGCGTGGGTGTCGGGGCGGGTCCGAGCTTTCGTCGTCAGGAACGGCATGGCAACCCCTCGGTCGTCCACACATCGGATGTGTTGCGCGGACGCTACCGGCGGCGCTGTCCGTGAGCAAGGCGCCGCCCGGCCCATTCGCCCGATGGCGGGCCGAGGACCTGCGGCGAGTACGTCAAAGACATCGGATGTTCAGCGAGGAGGTCGGGGTGCCCGTCCGTCCCGCTGCCGGGGAAGGTCATCCGATCTCTTGCGGCGAATGGCGCGACCCCTCTTGCCGCACAATTAGTTGCCCCACTATACAAACCAGGCGACAGATCCGATGTCTGGCCGGAGGGTGTGGAGTGAAGCTGCTTCGAGTGGGGACGGTCGGCCAGGAACGTCCGGCGGCGTTGGACGCGGACGGTCGGCTCGTGGACCTCTCCGGCGTGACGACCGAGATCGACGGGGCGTTCCTCGCCGACGGGGGCGTCGAGGTGGCGCGAGCCGCGGTCGCGGGCGGTGAACTGCCCGTGCTCGCGGACTCCGCGCTGCGGACCGGCGCCCCGATCACCCGCCCCGGCAAGATCGTGTGCGTCGGGCTGAACTACGCCGACCACGCGGCGGAGACCGGCGTCGAGCCGCCGGCCGAGCCGGTCCTGTTCCTGAAGGCGCCGAACACCGTGGTCGGCCCGAACGACCGGGTGCTGATCCCCCGGGGCAGCGTCAAGACCGACTGGGAGGTCGAGCTGGCGGTCGTCATCGGCCGCACCGCCCGCTACCTGGACAGCGACGCCGAGGCGCTGGCCTGTGTCGCCGGCTACGCCGTCTCGAACGACCTCTCCGAACGGGAGTTCCAGCTCGAACGGGGCGGCCAGTGGGACAAGGGCAAGTCGTGCGAGACGTTCAACCCGCTCGGGCCGTGGCTGGTCACCGCCGACGAGATCCCCGACCCGCAGGATCTCGGGCTGCGCCTGAGCGTCAACGGACGCCGCCGCCAGGACGGCCACACCGCGAACATGTTCTTCCCGGTCGCCGAGATCATCCGCTACGTCAGCCGGTTCATGGTGCTCGAACCGGGCGACCTCATCAACACCGGAACCCCGGCCGGAGTGGCGCTGGGCCTGCCGGACCCCAAGCCCTACCTGCGCGCCGGCGACGTCGTCGAGGTCGAGATCGACGGCCTCGGCAACCAACGCCAGACCGTGGGGGAGGCCACGTGACCGCCGAGTTCAGCGGCCTGCGAGCCGTGGTGACCGGCGGCGGCTCCGGCATCGGCCTGGCCACCGCCCGGCTGCTCGCCGCGCGGGGAGCGGCCGTCGCCTGCCTCGACCTGGACCCCGGCGGCGTGCCCGCCCCGCTGCACGCCCTGCGCTGCGACGTCACCGACGACGCCTCGGTGATCCAGGCGGTGGCCGCCGCGACCGACCGCCTCGACGGCATCGACATCCTGGTCAACAACGCCGGCGTCGGCGCCCGGGGCACCGTCGAGGCGAACCCGGACGACGAGTGGCACCGGGTCTTCGACGTCAACGTCGTCGGCATCGTCCGGGTCACCCGGGCGGCCCTGCCGGCACTGCGCGCCTCGACCCACGCCGCCGTGGTAAACACCTGTTCGATCGCGGCGAGCGTCGGGCTGCCCGACCGGGCGCTCTACAGCGCGACCAAGGGCGCCGTGCAGGCCCTGACCCTCGCCATGGCCGCCGACCACGTGGCCGAGGGCATCCGGGTCAACTGCGTCAACCCCGGCACCGCCGACACCCCCTGGGTCCGCAGACTGCTCGACACGACCGCCGACCCGGCCGCCGAACTCGCCGCGCTGCGCGCCCGGCAGCCCCTGGGCCGGTTGGTCTCCGCCGACGAGGTGGCCGCCGCCATCGCCTACCTGGCCGGTCCGCTGGCCGCCGCCACCACCGGAACCGTGCTCGCCGTCGACGGCGGCATGCACGGCCTGCGCCCCCGCCCGGCCGCCCCGGCCGGCGACGATCCGTCGTCGTCGCCGACCCGGGGGCACCCGGCCGGGTCGCCCGACGGCCCGGCCCAGGGCCGACGGGAGCGGTGATGAGGACCAGCCGGGTGGGCCGCTCGGCGGTCCGGGTCACCGAGATCGGGTTCGGGGCGGCCGGGATCGGCAACCTGTACCGGACCGTCGAGGACGACGACGCCCGCGGCGCCCTCGACGCCGCGTGGCAGGCCGGGATCCGCTACTTCGACACCGCCCCGCACTACGGACTCGGCCTGTCCGAGCGCCGCCTCGGCGCGGCCCTCGCCACCCGACCCCGCGACCGGTTCACCGTCTCCACCAAGGTGGGCCGCCTGCTGGTGCCGTCGCCGGGCACCGCCGACCGGCGCGACGACGCGGGCGGGTTCGACGTGCCCGCCGACCACGAGCGCCGGTGGGACTTCAGCGCCGACGGGGTACGCCGCTCGCTGGAGTCCAGCCTGGACCGCCTCGGCCTGGACCGGGTGGACGTGGTGCTGATCCACGACCCGGACGACCACTGGCGGCAGGCGGTCGACGAGGCGTACCCGGCCCTGCACGAGCTGCGCGACCAGGGCGTGGTCGGCGCGATCGGGGTCGGCATGAACCAGTGGCAGATGCTGGACCGGTTCGTCACCGACACCGACGTGGACACCGTCATGCTCGCCGGCCGCTACACCCTGCTCGACCAGTCCGCGCAGCGGATCCTGCTGCCCCGCTGCCGGGAACGCGGCGTGGGGGTGCTCGCCGCCGGCGTGTTCAACAGCGGCGTGCTCGCCACCGCCACGCCCGGCCGCACCTACGACTACCGGCCGATCCCGGACGCGTTGTACGCCAGGGCGCTGCGGATCGCCGAGGTGTGCCGCGCCCACGGCGTCACCCTGCCGCAGGCGGCGATGGCCTTCGTCGCGCGGCATCCCGCCGTCGCGACGCTGGTGCTCGGCGCGAAGACACCGGCCCAGGTGCGGCGGAACCTCACGCTCGCCGCCGCGCCGGTCCCCGACGCGCTCTGGGCCGACCTCGTCGCGGAAGGGCTCATCGAACCGTGATCGTGGACGACGCTGGGCGGCACCGCCCGACGCGGCTACGCTCGGCCGTGAACGCGCATCGGCCGGCGCCGCGGTCGCCGGCCCGCCGCCCGTCCCGGGAGAGGGGCTGACCGTGCGGATCGCCCTCTTCGTCACCTGCGTCAACGACACCATGGCCCCCGGCACCGGTCGGGCCGTGCTGCGGGTCCTCGAACGGCTCGGCCACCGGGTGACGTTCCCGATCGCCCAGACCTGCTGCGGCCAACTGCACTTCAACACCGGTTACCAGCGCGAGTGCGTGCCACTGGTCCGCAGGTTCGTGGCCGACTTCGCCGACGCCGACGTGGTGGTCTCCCCGTCCGCGTCCTGCGTGGCGATGGTGCGCGAACACCACCGTCGGGTCGCCGCGGTCGCCGGCGACCAGGGCCTCGCCGAGGCGGTCGCGGTCACCGCGCCCCGGGTGTACGAGTTCAGCGAACTGCTCGTCGACGTGCTGCGGGTGACCGACGTGGGGGCCCGCTTCCCGCACCGGGTCACCTACCACCCCACCTGCCACGGGCTGCGGATGCTCGGGCTCGGCGAACGACCGGTGACGCTGCTGCGCGCCGTACGCGGCCTCGACCTGGTCGACCTCCCCGACGCCCGCGAGTGCTGCGGATTCGGCGGCACGTTCGCGCTGAAGAACCCGGACGTCTCGGTCGCGATGGGCCGGGACAAGGTGCGGCAGGTGCTCGCCACCGGCGCCGAGGTCCTCACCGCCGCCGACAACTCCTGTCTGCTGCACGTCGGCGGTCTGCTGTCGCGGGCCCGGTCGGGGGTGCGGGTCATGCACTACGCCGACATCCTCGCGGCGGGGGAGCGTCCGTGAGCGGAGCCACCTGGCTGGGCATGCCGGCCTTCCCGGAGGCGGCCCGCAGGGCGCTGGCCGACCAGCAGCTCCGCGCCAACCTGCGCACCGCGACCACGACCATCCGCGCCAAGCGGGAGGCCGTGGTGGCCGAGCGCGCGGACTGGGAGCACCTGCGCGAGGCCGGTGCCGCGATCAAGGACCGGACGCTCCGACACCTCGACCGCCACCTGCTGCGGTTCGAGGAGCAGGCCCGCGCGGCCGGGGCCGTCGTGCACTGGGCGCGCGACGCGGCGGAGGCCAACCGGATCGTCGTCGACCTGGTCCGTGCCGCCGACGCCGACGAGGTGATCAAGGTCAAGTCCATGGTCACCCAGGAGATCGACCTGAACGCCGCGCTCGCCGCGGCCGGGATCACCGCGTACGAGACCGACCTGGCCGAACTGATCGTGCAGCTCGGCGACGACCTGCCCTCCCACATCCTGGTCCCGGCGATCCACCGCAACCGGTCCCAGATCAGGGACATCTTCCGGCGGGAGATGCCGGACGCCCCGGACGACCTGACCGACGAGCCGGCCGTGCTCGCCGCCGCCGCCCGCCGACACCTGCGGCGCAAGTTCCTCACCGCCCGCGTCGCCGTGTCCGGCGCGAACTTCGCCGTCGCCGAGTCGGGCGCCCTGGTCGTGGTGGAGTCCGAGGGCAACGGCCGGATGTGCCTGACCCTGCCGGAGGTCCTGATCAGCGTCGTCGGCATCGAGAAGCTGGTGCCGACCTGGGCCGACCTGGAGGTGATGCTGCAACTGCTGCCGCGCTCCTCCACCGGGGAGCGGATGAATCCGTACACCTCGACGTGGCGCGGCGTGCACCCCGGCGACGGACCGCGGGAGGTCCACGTGGTGCTGCTCGACAACGGCCGCACCGACGTGCTCGCCGACGACGTCGGCCGGCAGGCGCTGCGCTGCATCCGTTGCTCCGCCTGCCTCAACGTGTGCCCGGTCTACGAACGCACCGGCGGGCACGCGTACGGATCGCCGTACCCCGGGCCGATCGGCGCGATCCTCACCCCGCAGTTGCGGGGCATGCGTGACGACCCGGTGGCGGCCAGCCTGCCGTACGCCTCCACGCTCTGCGGCGCCTGCTACGAGGCGTGCCCGGTGCGCATCGACATCCCGGCCGTCCTCGTGCACCTGCGGGCCCGGGCGGTCGACGCGACGCGCGGTCCGCTGTCGCCGGAGCGGGCGGTGATGCGCGCCGCGGCGTGGACGCTCGCCGGCCCGCGCCGGCTCGCCGCCGCACAGCGGCTCGGCGCCCTGGCCGGAGCGCTGCTCGGGCGCCGGGGACGGATCGGCCCGCTGCCCGGCCCGCTGGCCGGCTGGACCCGGGCGCGCGACCTGCCCGTACCCCCGGCGCGGTCGTTCCGCGCCTGGTGGCGACGGCACCGGCCGGGGCCGGGCCGGTGAACGCCCGGGACGAGATCCTCGCGCGGGTGCGGGCCGCGCTCGCCGGGCGGCCGGACGCCGAGGTCGAGGTGCCCCGGCGGTACGCGCGCGCGGCCGACACCGGGGACGTGGTGCGGTTGTTCGCCCAGCGGGTCGGCGACTACCGGGCCCGGGTCCGGGTCGTCGCACCGGCGATGCTTGCCGCCGCGGTGGCGGCGGAGTTGCGGAACGCGGCGGTCGGCACGCTCGCCGTGCCGCCCGACCTGCCCGGCGAATGGTGGGCCGGGGCAGCCGTCGAGCTGCGCGTCGACTCACCCGCGCTGTCCGTCGGCGAGTTGGACGGCTGCGACGGGGTGCTGACCGGCTGCGCGGTGGCGATCGCGGAGACCGGCACGATCGTTCTCGACGGCGGACCGGGCCAGGGGCGGCGTGCGCTCACGCTGGTGCCCGACGTGCACGTCTGCGTCGTGCCGGCGGCGGCGATCGTCGGCACCGTGCCCGAGGCCGTCGCCCGGCTGGACGGCGCGCGTCCGTTGACGTGGATCAGTGGCCCGTCCGCCACGAGCGACATCGAACTGAACCGGGTCGAGGGCGTGCACGGCCCCAGGAACCTCGTCGTGCTGGTCGTCGCCCCGGGCACCGGCGGCGGATGACCTACGACGCGTCGCCGCCCCGGCGGCGGGCCAGTCGCCGGCCGACGTAGGCGAGCGTGAGAACGACCGCACCGGCGACCAGGTACCACCCGAACCGGTGCAGGTCCACGAGGACGGCCCGCAGGTGGTCGCCGGTCAGGTAGCCGGCCGTCGTCCACAGCCCCACCCAGGCGGCGGCGCCGAGCGCGTTGTAGGCCACGAAGCGCCGCCACGGCATGCCGGTGGTGCCGGCGACGACCCCGTTGAGCTGCCGCAGACCGTCGACGAAGCGGGCGGCGGCGACGAGCTTCGGGCCGTGGCGGCTCATCACCGCCTCCAGCCGGGCGAACCGGTCCGGGTCCAGACGCAGGCGGCGGCCGTGGTGCAGGACGAGCCGGCGGCCGCCGTGGCGGCCGATCAGGTAGCCGATGCTGTCCCCGGCCACCGCGGCCAGGAACGCGGTGGCCGCCACGGCGACGACGCTCAGCCGGCCGTGGGACGCGTACCCGGCGGCGAGGACGATCGCGGTCTGGCCTGGCGCCGGGACGCCGAAGCCCTCCACGCCGACGAGCAGGGCGAGCCCCGGGTAGCCGTAGTGGCTCACCAGGTCGGTGAGCAGCCGGAACGGGCTCACCGGCCGGTCCCGGGAAGGCGGCCCACCACGTCGACGAGCCTAGCCGGCGCAAGCGTCGGCCGATGGTCCCGGCTGCCGGCTCACCCCGCCGGGGACGGGGGCCTGTCGCGCATCGAATTGATTCGATATAGCATCGCGGCAGGGCAGCGTCACTCCGACCGGGCGTACGACGCGGAGTGTTCGCCATCCACCGGGCGGACCGGGTAGCCGGCCGGTGGTCACCGATTCGGACGCGGCCGGGTGGACGCCACGACGGCGTCACCTGCCGCGTGCTGGTCCCGCCGCGAGCGCGGCACGCCGACCGTCGACCGGCCGGATCCCGTGCCGTGCGCGGCAACGGACCAGACCGCTCACCGAGGAGTAGGCACAGATGAACGACGTACCCGATCGACCGCGACGCCGGAGCAGGAGCGCCGCCAGGCTGCTCCTGGGCGGCGCCTGCGCCCTGGCGGTCACGGTGTCCTCGATGGCCGTGGCCACCTTCGCCCGCGCCGATCTCAGCGGACCGCCCGGAACCACCCTGAAGGCCGCGGCCGAGCGCAGCGGCCGGTACTTCGGCGCCGCGATGGGCGGTGACCGGCTCACCGACTCGGGCTTCCTGACCATCGCGAACCGTGAGTTCGACATGATGACGGCCGTCAACGAGATGAAGCCCGACGCGACCGAGCCCAACCCGGGCCAGTTCGACTTCCGGGCCGGTGACGCGATCTACAACTGGGCCACCCAGCACGGCATGCGGGTCCGCGGTCACACGTTGGCCTGGCACGCCCAGCAGCCGAGGTTCTGGGGAAGCCTCAGCGGCAGCGCCCTGCGGCAGGCGATGATCGACCACATCAACGGCGTGATGGCCCACTACCGGGGCAAGCTGGCCTACTGGGACGTGGTGAACGAGGCGTTCGCCGAGAACGGCAGCCGGCGGTCGTCGAACCTGCAGTCCACCGGCAACGACTGGATCGAGGTGGCGTTCCGGACCGCGCGCGCCGCCGACCCGGGCGTCAAGCTCTGCTACAACGACTACAACATCGAGAACTGGACGTACGCCAAGACGCAGGGCGTCTACAACATGATCAAGGACTTCAAGGCCCGGGGCGTCCCGGTCGACTGCGTCGGTCTGCAGACCCACTTCACCGGTGGCAGTTCGCTGCCGTCCACCTTCCAGACCACGCTGTCGAGCTTCGCCGCCCTCGGCGTCGACGTGGCGCTGACCGAGGCCGACGTCACCAACGCCTCGACCAGCCAGTACCAGGGCCTCACCCAGGCCTGCATGAACGTGCCCCGCTGCGTCGGCATCACGACGTGGGGCATCCGGGACAGCGACTCCTGGCGTGGCAACGAGAACCCGCTGCTGTTCGACCGCAACAGCAACCCCAAGGCGGCGTACGGCGCCGTGCGCGACGCTCTCAACGCCGCCTCCACCACGGTGCCGGGCACGACCCCGCGGCCGACCACCGCGCCGCCGACCACGACCCCGCCGACCACCGTGCCACCGACCACCACCCCGCCGACCACGCCGCCCGCCACCGGGCAGCCCGGCGCGTGCACCGCGACGTACCGCATGGTCAACAGCTGGAACGGCGGCTTCCAGGGCGAGGTGACCGTGACCAACAACGGTTCCACCACGCTCACCGGCTGGACCGTGCGGCTGACGCTGGCCGGCGGGCAGACCATCGCCAACGTCTGGAACGGCGTCAACACCGGCACCAGCGGCACGGTCGGCGTCCGCAACGCCGACTACAACGGGTCCCTCGGCGCGAACGCCTCGACCACCTTCGGATTCCTGGTCAACGGCAGCAGCAACGCTGCCCCCGGTGGCCTCTCCTGCACCAGCCCCTGACCGACGACACGTGGAGGATGATCATGCGTAGGTTCCTCGCGGTGTTCGCCGCCGCCCTGACGCTGGGCACCGTCGCCGGCAGCGGGCCGGCCGGCGCGTCGACCGCCGCCCCGCGTTCGTGCCCCCGCGGCCTGCTCTTCTGCGAGGACTTCGAGCGACTGCCACCGGGCGGGCCCAGCACGCTGAAGTGGGGCGTCGACACCCGCCACGGCACGCTCACCGTCGAGCGGGCCCGCCGGGGCAACCAGGTGCTGCACGTCCACACGGTCGACAACGGGCGCGCCTTCCTGCGCGTGGACGACGTCGCCGCGCCGGGTAACCGCCTCTACGGCCGGATGCGGCTGCGCGTCGACGCGTTCCCCACCGCCCCGGACTGGGCGCACTTCACGTTGGTGGAGGTGACCGGCGCCGGCAGCGCGGAGGTCGTCCGCCCGGTCGGCGGCCAGTACGCGCCCACGGTCCCCGGCACCTTCTGGGGGATCGGCGCGGACGGTGGCCCGACCGGCGACTGGACCAACTGGCGGGAGTCCGCCCCGGTCACCGAGGACACCTGGCAGTGCGTCGAGTGGCGGCTGGACGAGACGGACAACCGGGTCGCGGTGTGGATCGACGGCGTGGCGAACCCGGAGCTGACCGCGTCGACGACCGAACACGGCGGCAACGACGTGCCCTTCGTCCTGCCGACGGTCGACACCGTGAAGATCGGCTGGCAGCTCTACCAGGGCGGCACCACGCCGGGCGAGTTCGACCTCTGGATCGACGACGTCGCCCTGTCCAGCAAGCGGCTCGGCTGCTGACCGGACCCCGCCGACGGAACGCCTGGCCGGTGCTCACCGGCCAGGCGTTCCGCTCACAGAGGTCGGGGACGCGGCCGGACGCCGCTCCGGCGCAGCCGCGGTAGCGCAACGCGGCGTCCGCCAGCCGCAGAGCCCTCCAGGGACCGCGGATCAGTCATGGCGGTGCCGCACGATGTAGTCGAGGTAGCGAATCGTGTCCTCGCGGTCGGCTGGGCCTATCGACTCCCACAGGTCGGCCAGCCAGTAGAGCGAGCCGGACAGCATCCAGGCCCAACCGCGTACCCAGGTCGCCTCGTCGAAGCCGAGCGCCTCCCGGTAGGCGGCCCGCGCGCGGGCGTCGAACAGGCTCCACCCCGGCCGGACCTCGACCGCCGGATCGCCGAGGCCGAGAGCACCGAAGTCGATCACCCCGGTGAGCCTGCCCCGGTCGACCAAAAGGTTGCCCGCCAGGAGGTCACCGTGCAGCCACACCGGCGGACCGGGCCACTCGTCGACCGCCATCGCCTCGTCCCAGGCCGCGGTCACCGCGCGCCCGTCGATCCGATCACCCAACTCCGCGATCGATCGACGGGTGAGTTCGTCCCGTTGCGCCAACGGCACACCGCGTTGGATCCCCTCCTTGACCGGCCCGCCCATCGGGTCGATCGCGATCATCGCGCGGACGAAGCCGGCGAGGTCGACGGCGAGGTCCACGAGGTCCTGCCCGTTCTCCGGGTTGTGCCCGTCCAGCCACGGGACGACCGTCCACGGCCACGGGTAGTCCCCGGCGGGCCGGCCGACCGCGACCGGGGCGGGTACCGGCACCGGCAGCCGCGGCGCCAGCTTCGGCAACCAGGTCGTGTCGGTCGTCACCTGGTCGACCGCCCACGGTGCCCGGGGCAGCCGTGCGGTCAGGGAATCGCCGAGCCGAAACAACGCGTTGTCGGTGCCGGTCAGCGGCTGCGCGTCGATCAGCAGGCGCGACCATTCGGGGAACTGCTCGTCGACCAGGGCGCGAACCTGCTCGACAGTTACGACGATCTCTCCGGGGCGCATCGGAGCGACCGTAGGAACAACTCGGTGGGCCCGTCAATCCAATTCGATTCGGCGCGCCTTTGCTCCGCCGCCGCGGGATCCGCAGCGTGTGACATGCGGTATCGGGCGACCACGCCGGATCCGGCCCGAGCGTCGCCACCCGGCAGAGTCCGGTGGACGACCGCCGACCATGGCTATTCGACGGCTGAGTCGCAGTGCGTGGGCCGGTTCGTCGCAGCGGCGACGTCACTGCGACGCTGCTGGGCCTAGGGTAGGGGCGCGGCACCATTCCTGAAAGGTCGACATGCTCCAATGTGATGGCTCGCGTCCCGGGGGTGATCGGTCAACCGGTTCCTGACCGCTCGTGAAGCGCGACATCGCGTTCTCGAAGCCCGCTCGAAGGATTCGGGTGTGTCCGCCGTCGGCACCAGCAGGCTCGAAGGCCGGTACGACTCGTGGCTGGCCAGGTTCGAGCCGCTGACGCCGCCGCGATGACCAGCGTCGACGACGTCGCCCTGTCCAGCAAGCGGCTCGGCTGCTGACCGGAGGCCGCTCAGGCGCAGCCGCGGTACTGCAACGCGCCGTCCTTCATGTACGCCCACAGCGCCAGGCCGTTCCAGTAGTCGTAGGTGAGCGTCCAGCCGTTGGCGGTGTTGCCGGTCGGGCCGGTGACGACCTGCCCGTAGCGGCGGGTGCCGTACAACGTGGACTCGTTCGGCTCGGTGTACATGCCCGCGTAGTCCCAGACGACGGTGAAGCTGCTCGTCGTGCACGCCGCCTGCGCCGTCCCGGCCGGCGCCAGGGCCGTCAGCGTCGTCGCCGCGAGGCAGGCCGCCATCGTGCGCGACAGCAGTCGTCGAACGGTCATCAGTTCCTCCACTCGATCGTGGTGCACGGATGTGCCCCGCGGGCACCGATCCGTCGGATTGTATTGGTCGGCGCCGATCCCCGCGATCGCCGTGCCGTCGACCACGTCGATCTCGTGGGGCCGCAGGCTTCGTTCTTCGGCCTGGTCGGTCCGAACGGCGCCGGCAACACGACATCGTCGACAACCGAGCCGGCCGGGCCGGCGGTCCTTCGCCGACCGGTGATCGCGAGCTGGAATCGGCCTGCCGGCGAATTCGGTTGTGGCGGTCGCCTCGGGCTTGCGAACCTGGCCATGCTCCCCGCCGCACCCGGCGGGCACCGGCCACCACGACGACGAGGAGTGACGATGCGAGCGGATTCCACGCCCCGGACCCTGGACCGTCCCACCGTGGAGTTCTGCCTTGGCCCTGTTGAACCTCGGAATCGTCGCCCATGTTGACGCCGGAAAGACCAGCCTGACCGAACGCCTGCTCTACGAGGCCGGCGCGGTCTCCCACCCCGGCAGTGTCGACGCCGGCACGACGCGGACCGACTCGATGGAGTTGGAGCGTCGACGCGGCATCACCATCCGGGCGGCGGTCACCTCGATCGCGCTCGGTGACCTGAGCGTCAACCTGGTGGACACCCCCGGTCACCCCGACTTCATCGCGGAGGTCGAGCGTTCGCTCGCCGTGTTGGACGCCGCCGTGCTCGTGGTGTCGAGCGTGGAGGGTGTCCAGCCGCAGACGGTCGCCATCTGGCGGGCGCTGCGGCGCATCGGCGTGCCGACGGTGTTCTTCCTCAACAAGGTGGACCGTCGCGGCGCCGACGTCGACCGGGTGGCGGCCCAGGTGCGCCGGCGACTCGGCGCGTGCCCGGTCGTGCTCACCGCGGTCGCCGGCCAGGGCACGCGCGACGCCCGGGTACGGGCCGTGGGCCTCGACGCCGAATCGGTGGTGGAGGCCGTGGCGGAGGTCGACGACGCGGTGGCGGCCCGCTGGCTGACGGACGAGCCGGTACGCGTCCGCGACGTCCGGCGCGCGATCCGGGCCGCGGTGCGGCGCGGCGACCTCAGCCCGGTGGCGTGCGGCTCGGCGATCACCGGCGCCGGGGTACGGCAGTTGTGCCGCCTCGTGGCCGACCTGCTGCCGTGCGACGAGCAGCGGGACGGGCCGACGGCGGGCACGGTCTTCGCCGTCGACCGGGACGGCCAGGGCCGGCGGGCCTGGCTGCGGTTGTGGTCCGGGCAGCTCCGGGTGCGTGACCGGGTGCGGCTCGAAGGGGCGCGCCCCCAGACGGTGACCCAGATCGCCGTCACCGAGCCCGCCGGCGTCCTGGTGCGCCCCTCGGTGTCCGCCGGGCAGATCGCCGCGGTGCGCGGCGTGTCGGCCCGGATCGGTCAGCACCTCGGGGACCCGCCGCGGCGGCACGCCTACCGGTTCCCGCCACCGACCCGGCAGGCGGTCGTCGAGCCGGTCGACCCGGACCAGCGCCTGGCGATGTTCGCCGGCCTGGCCGAGCTGGCCGACGAGGATCCGCTGGTGGACCTGCGGCTCGACGAGCGGCAGGCGGAGGCGGTGATCCGCCTGCACGGCGAGGTCCAGAAGGAGGTGCTGGCCGCGCTCATGGCGGACCGGTACGGCGTCCGGGTGCGGTTCTCCGGCACGCTGACGGCCTGCATCGAACGGGTCGTCGGCACCGGCGCCGCCGAGGAGCGGGTGCAGGAGCGGGGCAACCCGTACCTGGCCGGGCTGGGGTTGCGCGTCGACGCCGCGCCGGTGGGGCACGGCGTCGAGTTCCGCCCGGGGGTCGAGCCCGGCCGGCTTCCGCCGGCGTTCGTCGCCGCCACGGAGGAGGGCGTGCGGGCCGGGCTGCGGCAGGGCCGGCACGGCTGGCCGGTCACCGACTGCACGGTCACCATGACGGCGTCCCGGTACTGGCCGCGGCAGAGCCGGCCGCACCAGAAGTTCGACAAGTCCATCTCGACGGTGGCGGCGGACTTCCGCAACCTCGCCCCGGTGGTGGTCGCCGCGGCGCTGCGCCGGGCCGGCACCCGGGTGTGCCAGCCGATCGAGCGCTTCGACGTCAACCTTCCGCAGCAGGCGGTGGAGACGGTGCTGGCGCTGCTCGGTCGGGTCGGCGCGATCGTCCACGACACCGCCGTCGCCGGCGGGTACCTCGAGGTGAGCGGCACCCTGCCGACGGCGCGGGTGCCGCAGGTCGTGGCGGCCCTTCCCGACCTCACCGGTGGTGAGGCGGTGCTGACCACCACCTTCGACCACTATGCGCCGGTCACCGGTGCGGAGCCGCCGACGTTGCCCAGGCGTGGAACCGACCCGGCCGTCCGGGACGAGTGGTTCCGGGCCGTGCCCCGGTAGCTCCGACCGGGCGACGTGCCGCCCTCCCCTCGGGTCCGACGCGCTCGGGTCGGGCCCTGAATGGTGATTCGAGCGGCTGCGTGCTGTGCGAATAATATTTATCTCGATATATTGTCGGGGGTTGCCGGAGGGGCGTAGCAGAAAGGCGGAAAGCGGTTCTCTGATCGCTCCGATGTCGCCGGCACTGCCCCTCACCAGCGCCGATGCGACGACGGGAGGAGGACGAGCCGCATGGGACCATGAATCGTCGACCCGGGTGGATAGCCCGCCCGGCCCCGCCCGACGGAGGCGAGGAAATCTCCTTTCCGGCGCGCTGTCGCGCCACCTCCGGCGTATTCATCATTGGCGCAATGTTGTTCCTCCGGGGGCGGTCGAATAGCGGTCCGTGCCCGCCGGTGACACCGTTTCCGCCGCCCTGCGTCCCGGGGACCACCAGTTGTCCGTCCACTCTCTCCGGATGTGAACGATGTCGTCTCCGACCCTGTCCTGGCGCACCGTGGGCGCCGACCTGTCCGCCTCCGTCGTCGTCTTCCTCGTCGCGCTCCCGCTCTGCGTGGGCATCGCCGTCGCCTCCGGCGTACCGGCCGAACTGGGCCTGGTCACCGGCATCGTCGGCGGTCTCGTCGTCGGCTGCCTGCCCGGCAGCAGCATGCAGGTCAGCGGCCCCGCCGCCGGCCTGACCGTGCTGGTCGCCGACGCGGTGAGCCGGCACGGCCTCGGTGGCCTCGGCACGGTCGTCCTGGTCGCCGGCCTGATCCAGGTGATCCTGGGTTTCCTCCGACTCGGCCGCTGGTTCCGGGCCATCTCCGTGGCCGTGGTGCAGGGCATGCTCGCCGGCATCGGCCTGCTGCTTGTCGTCGGCCAGCTCTACGTGCTGTCCGGGCGGGAGGCGCCCCGGTCCGGGGTCGGGAAGTTCACCGGCCTGCCCGCGCTGTGGAGCGGCATCCTCGGCTCCACCACGGTGCGGACGTCACTGGCCGTCGGCGTGGTCACGCTCCTGGTCATGCTCTCGTGGGACCGGCTGCCGGACCGACTGCGGAGGGTGCCCGGAGCGCTGGTCGCGGTCATGGTCGCCGCCGCGACGGCCGGCGTCCTGCGTCTGCCGGTGGCGACGATCACGGTGGAGGGGTTGCTCCCGGCCGTGCAGCCGTCGCTCGGACACTGGACCATGCTGACGGAGCTGAGCGTGCTGGCCAGCGTCGCCACGTTCACCCTGATCGCGTCGGCGGAGAGCCTGTTCAGCGCCGCGGCGGTGGACCGGCTCCACCACGGACCGCGTACCGACTTCGACAAGGAGCTGATGGCGCAGGGCGCCGGCAACGCGGTCTGCGGAATGCTCGGCGCGCTGCCGATGACCGCGGTCATCGTGCGCAGCTCCGCCAACGTGCGGGCCGGCGCGCGAACCAAGGCCTCCCGTGTCCTGCACGGGGTGTGGCTGCTGCTGTTCGCCGCCGCCGCACCCGGCCTGATCGAGCTGATCCCGTTGCCCGCCCTGGCCGCCGTGCTCATCCACGCCGGGACGAAGCTGCTGCCGTTGCGGTCGATGCCGGAGCTGTGGCGGGGGCACCGGGGGGAGGCGCTGGTGCTGCTCGTGACCGCGCTCGTCATCCTCCTTACCGACCTGTTCGTCGGGGTGCTCGTCGGCCTCGGCCTGGCCATCGTCAAGACCGCCTGGGAGACCTCCCACGTACGGGTGGCGGTGGCCGACGGGGGGACCGGCCCGATCGACGTCACGCTCACCGGCAACGCCACCTTCCTGCGACTGCCCACGATCCTCACCGCGCTCAACGCGCTGCCGACCAGCCGGCCCGTACACCTCGACCTGGGCGGTCTGCGGCACGTCGACCTCGCCTGCCGGGCGGCGCTGACCACCTGGATCGAGACGCACAACCGCAGCGCGGGCGTCCTGGTGCGGGTCGCCGCCGCGGACGGGACCCCGGACGGCCCGCCCGACGGCCGGGACTGACCGGCACCGGCCCCGTCGAAGCGCTGGTCAGGGCGCGCGGAGCGGAAACCGGGCCGTGACATGATGACGCCCATGGGCGAGCAGCGGGACGTAGGCGGACAACACGGCGTGAGCGACGCGACCGGGGCGGGTGTCGATGCGCGGCTTGCCCTCGCGCAGGACCCCGCCACCTCCCAGATGACCCTCATCGACCTGGCGTCCGACCCGTCCGCCGCGGTCCGCAAGGCGGTCGCGACCCGCCCCGACGCGCCGGCACAGGCCCTGCGACCGCTGGCCCGCGACCATGACCGGCACGTCCGGGAGGCGGTGGCGCGGAACCCCTCGACCTCGGTGGGCAACCTCCTGCGACTCGTGAAGGACGCCGACCGCTGGGTCCGCTGGGCGGTCGCCGGCAACCCGGCCTGCGACGAGTCGGTCCGCCGGGCGATGGCGGACGCCCCGGACAAGGAGCTGCGCGGTCTCCTCGCGGAGCGCCGCGAGCTGGAGCCCGAGCTGGCCGCGCGGCTGGTCGACGACGTCTCGCCCGAGGTACGGGAACGACTCGCCACCCACACCCACGACCCCGACACGATCACGGCCCTGATGGCCGACCGCACCGCACGCGTGCGCAAGGGGCTGGCCCGAAACCCGCGGACCACCGCGACCCAGCGCCGCGCGCTCGCGCAGGACCCGGTGGCGGACGTCCGCGCCGCGCTGGTGCTCGCCGTCGAACTGGACGAGGCGGACCTGCGACTCCTGCTCGACGATCGCGCGGTGCAGGTGCGGATGGCGATGGCGAGGTCGGAGCTGATCCCGGCGGACATCCGTCGGGCGCTCGGTCGCGATCCCGACGAGATGGTGGCCGGCGTCGCGCGGGACTTCCGCCCCGGGGCGGGCGCGGCCCCGGTGGTGCGCGCCGCGGGCGGCGGTCGCCGGTCCTCCGCGGCCGGCCGGGGCCGACCCGGTGGCGCCCGGCGCTGAGGCCGGCGACCGGGACGGCCGGCCCGGACACGTCATTCGCGGTGACCGATGGCCTCGACCGGCGGAGGCGCGTCGCGAACCGGGTCGCCGCCGTGACGCCCGATGACGACCGGGGCCGGCTCGGTCACTCCTCGGCCGTGCCCGTCCCGGCGACGTCGACGATCGTGACGGGCGTGCCGAGCTGGACGGTGCGGGAGACGGTGCAGAGCCGGTCGTGCGACTGACGCAGTGACCGGGGCAGCGCCTCGCGCGCCCGGTCGCCGTCCGGTCCCTCCGGGAAGGTCACGGTGAACTCCACCCGGAGGTCGCGCATCCGATTGCCGCCGGCCTCGTCGCGGATCTTCTCGCCGGTGACCTCGACGGTGAATCGGTCCGGCTCGGCGCGGCGGCTGGTGATGTGGTCGACGTCGACGGCGGTGCACCCGCCGATGGCGGCCAGCAGCAGTTCCACCGGCGTGAATGTGTCGTTCTGGCCGGAGCCGATGGAGACCGACCCACCACGGGGATTCCGCACGGTGTAGGTGCCGAGGGCGGTGCGCTCGATCTCCACCGAGCGGAAGGTGTCGTCACTCATGCCCGCGAACCTACCCGGCGGCCGGCGCCGTCAGCGGACGAACGTGACGTCCGGGAAGCCGGCGGAGGGCCGGGACAAGGAGGTTGGCACCCGATGTCGCACCGGGGGTTGGCCCCCACCCCCCGGCGCGACATGGCGGTGGTGGTCGATGTCTACCCTGGCCGCGTGACCTTCCTGACGGTCGTCGTCGCGATCCTGGGATTCGTCGGATACGCCATGTTGGTGCTGGCGCCGGTGCTGCTGGCCCTGGCCGTGTCGGAGGGCCGCCAGCACCGGTGGGTCCGCCAGCACCCGGTCTCCCCGTGTGCCGCGCTGCGCCCGGACGCCCGACTGCCCCGGCGGTTCGCCGTGTACGGCGAGACCGCGCCGGGGCCCGCCGGGCTGGTGGTCGCGCCGCTGTCCGGCGTCGAGGCGGTCTGGTTCCGCACCACCGTCTACACGGTCGACAGCGCCGGCGACCCGCCGCTCACCAGTACGAATGTGTTGTGGGAGCAGTCCGCGGGGGACCTGTTCGGGGTGGCCGACGGCACCGGCACCGCCGTGGTGTCGGCGCGGCTCCTCCAGGCGGCCGTCGACGATCCGCGGCTGTCCGTGTGGGCGCAGACGCGGCTGCCGGTGGCGCACGACGGTCCCACGCCGGTGCGGACCGTCGTCGGTGAGAAGACCACCAGTCCTCGCCGCCACGGCCGGTGGCTCCAGGACCTCATCGACCGCGGGCTGGTCCCGGCGGACGCGGCGCGGCGCGTAGACCGCGTGTGGGTGGTCGAGCAGGTCGTGCCCCCGGGCCTTCCGCTGCACGTCATCGGCAGGCCGGCGATCCTCGACGGCGGCGTCGCCGCGCTCACGCTGCCGAGAACCGGCCGCTACCTCGCCGTGAGCCGGGAGCCCACGGAGACCGAACGGAAACTCGTCGGCGACCGCGCGTACGGGATGGGGTGTGCGCTGTGGGCCGCAGTGGTCGGGGTGGCCTCCCTCGCCGTCGTCTGGGCCGTCAGCTTCGCGATGAGTCGGTAGGCGGCGCGGGCGCGTCAGGTGGTGGTGGCGGCGTCGTGGACGGCCATGGTCTCCTGCCGGTCGGGTTCCTCGCGCAGGACGGCGCAGTGCAGCCAGGCGTCCGGGATGGCGAAGCCGTCCACGAGCGTCCGCAGGTGCGGGCGCAACTCCTTCAGCAGACCGTTCACCACCGCGGTGATCGCCTTGGCGCGGGCCGGGGTGAGCCGGCCGTGCTCCAGCAGCCAGCCCTTGTCGGCCTCGACGACGCTGAGCGCGTAGAGGTCGCAGACCCGGGAGAGCAGCGCCCGCACGGCCGGGTCCGTGGCGGCGTCGATGGCGGCGACGAACGCCTCGAGCGTCACCCGGTCGATGTGGGCGGCGGCCACCGCGAGGAGGTGGTCCTGCACGTCGTTGAAGATGTCGAAGGGGCGGTCCTTCTTCGTGGCGGTGCCGTTGCGCAGCCGGCGGACCGCGCCGTCGAGGCGGTGCCGCTCGCGGTCCTCGAAGACGGTGAGCTGCCAGCCGCGGTCGGTGACGGCGACCTCGTCGTCGCGGCCGGGCACGGCGCTGGTCAGCCGCTCGATGAGCGCACGCGCGGCGGTGCGTTCGAGCACCATGTCGCGGATCTGGTCGGCGACGAAGGAGGCGCGTCCCCAGCCGTCCAACGAGCCGAACTCGTCGCGGTGGCCGGTGAGCAGTCCCTTGGCCACCAACTGCAGCAGCACCGTGTTGTCGCCCTCGAACGTGGTGAAGACGTCGGTGTCGGCCTTGAGGCCGGGCAGCCGGTTCTCGGCCAGGTAGCCGGCGCCGCCGCACGCCTCCCGGCACATCTGGATGGTGCGGGTCGCGTGCCAGGTCTGCGCGGCCTTGAGACCGGCGGCCCGGGACTCCAGCTCCCGTTGCCGGTGCTCGTCGACCGGCCCGTCGCCGCCCTGCACCTCGCTGAGCGCGGTCACCAGCTCGGTCTGGGCGAAGGTCAGCGCATACGTGGTGGCCAGCGCGGGCAGCAGCTTGCGCTGGTGGGCCAGGTAGTCGTTGAGCAGCACCTCCCGGTCGGCGTCGGGGGTGCCGAACTGGCGGCGGATGTCGCCGTAGCGCACCGCGATGGTCAGCGCCGCCTTGGTGGCCGCCGAGGCGGCGCCGCCGACGCTCACCCGGCCGCGGACCAGGGTGCCGAGCATGGTGAAGAAGCGCCGGGAGTCGTTCTCGATCGGGCTGGAGTAGGTGCCGTCCGCCGCGACCTGGGCGTAGCGGTCCAGCAGCATGTCGCGCGGCACGCTCACGTGGTCGAAGCTGAGGCGCCCGTTGTCCACGCCGAGCAGGCCGGCCTTCGGCCCGGCGTCGCCGATGGTCACCCCGGGCAGCGGGTTGCCGTGCGCGTCGCGGATCGGGACCAGCCAGGCGTGCACGCCGTGTCGCCGCCCCTCGATGACCAGCTGGGCGAAGACCACCGCCATCCGGCCGTCGCGGGCCGCGTTGCCGATGTAGTCCTTGCGCGCCGCCTCGTGCGGGGTGTGCAGGTCGAACGTCTGCGTCCGCGGTTCGTACACGCAGGTGGTGCGCAGTTGCTGGACGTCCGAGCCGTGGCCGGTCTCCGTCATCGCGAAACAGCCGAAGACCTCGCCGGCGATGATGTCGCGCAGGTAGGCGTCGTGGTGGCGCCGGGTGCCGAGGGCCGCGACCGCGCCGCCGAACAGGCCCCACTGCACGCCCGCCTTCACCATCAGCGACAGGTCGACCTGGGCCAGCATCTCGATGGCGACGATCGAGGCGCCGACGTCGGAGTCGCCGCCGTACTCGGTGGGGAAGCCCCCGCCGATCCCCAGCTCGACCGGGAGTTCGCGGAGCAGCCGGCTGATCCGCTCGCGCGCCTGGTCGCCGGTCTCGCCGTACACCGGTAGGAAACGCCCGTCGAGGTGCTCGCGGTGCGCGTCGCGGACCCGGGCCCACGGGCCGTCGAGCACGGCCCGCAGGCGGGCCGGGTCGACCGGGCCGGTCTCGTTGCTCATGGCTACCTCGGATGCCGACGTCATACCCACCTCTCCTACCCGGAGAACGCCGCTGATCAGCCGCGGTGACGTGGTGAGAGCCGTCACGGCGACCGGTTCGCCGGGCATATCGAAAAGGCATACGCCCGCGCAACAGCGCTCCCCCTCGAGTGGAGGCACGGAACCACACGTGGTCGATCGCGCCAAGCCCGGTTAGGGTTGACTAACCGGGTGTCGATCTTGAGGGGGCTGTGTGCTGGTTCTGGTGGCGGTCCATGCGCTCGCAGCCGTGACCGCCCCGGCGCTGGTACGCATCTGGGGCCGTCGGGCGCTCTACCTGCTGGCCGCAGTCCCGGCCGCGGCGCTGACCTGGGCCCTGACCCGCACCGACTCGGTCCGCTCGGGCACGCCCGAGGTCGAGACGGTGACCTGGGTGCCGCAACTCGGCCTGGACCTCGCGCTGCGGATGGGCACGCTGTCCTGGCTGATGGTGCTGCTGGTCGGCGGCGTCGGTGCGCTCGTGCTCGCGTACAGCGCCCGCTACTTCCGCTCCGACGATCCCGGCCTCGGCCGCTTCGCCGCGGTGTTCGTCGCGTTCGCCGGCGCGATGCTGGGCCTGGTGGTCTCCGACGACCTGCTGCTGCTCTACGTGTTCTGGGAACTCACCACCGTCTTCTCGTACCTGCTGATCGGCAGCGACCCGACCCGACGGGCCAGCCGGCACGCCGCCATGCAGGCGCTGCTGGTGACCACGCTGGGTGGCCTGGCGATGCTCGCCGGCTTCGTGATGCTCGGCGAGCACGCCGGCTCGTACCGGTGGTCGGAGATCTCGCAGGACCTGCCGGACGGCGGCTACCTGACCGTCGCGCTGGTGCTCGTCCTGCTCGGGGTGACCAGCAAGTCGGCGATCTTCCCGTTCAGCTTCTGGCTGCCGCGGGCGATGGCCGCGCCGACCCCGGTCAGCGCCTACCTGCACGCGGCCGCCATGGTGAAGGCCGGGGTGTTCCTGGTCGCGCTGATGGGCCCGGCGGTGGGCCAGGCCACCGCGTGGCGCGGCGTCCTGCTGGCCGGCGGCCTGGTCACCATGTTCCTCGGCGGCTGGACGGCGCTGCGGCAGGTCGACCTGAAGCTGCTGCTGGCGTACGGCACGGTCAGCCAGCTCGGCCTACTGATGGTGATCCTCGGCGCCGGCACCCGGGACACCGCGCTGGCCGGCGCCGCGATGGTGCTGGCCCACGCGCTGTTCAAAGCGACCCTGTTCCTGGTCGTCGGCGTCGTCGACCACGTCGCCGGCACCCGGGACCTGCGTGAGCTCAGCGGCCTGGGCCGGCGGGCGCCGGCGCTGGCGGTGGTGGCCGGACTCGCGGCGGCCTCGATGGCCGGCCTGCCGCCGCTGGCCGGGTTCGTCGCCAAGGAGGCCGCGCTGGAGGCGTTCCGGCACGGCGGCGCCGTCGAGCTGGTGGTGCTCGCCGGGCTGGTGACCGGCTCGGCACTGACCGTCGCCTACACGGCGCGCTTCCTCTGGGGCGCGTTCGCCGCCAAACCCGACGTGCCGGCCACCCGGCCCGAGCCGGTCGACCGGGCGTTCCTGGCGCCCGCGGTGGTGCTGGCCGTCGCCGGCCTCGCGGTCGGCGTCCTCGCCCCGGCCGTGGACCGGGTGCTCGCCCCGTACGCGGACCAGTATCCCGGCGCCGACGCGGGCTACCACCTCGCGCTCTGGCACGGGCCGACCCCGGCGCTCGGCCTGTCGGCGCTGGCCGTCGCCGCCGGCGTCGTGTTGTTCCTGCTGCTGCACCGACGCCGACCGCACCTGCCGCGGCTGCCCTTCGACGGCGCCACCGGCTACGACCGGCTGGCCGGCGCCGTGGACCGCGCGGCGGTGGAACTCACCGGCGCCACCCAGCGCGGATCGCTGCCGTTCTACCTCGGCGTCATCCTGCTGGTGCTGGTCGTGCTGCCCGGCGGCGCGTTGCTGGTCGGCGTGCCGTGGCCCGAGCGCTACCAGCTCTGGGACACCCCGTTGCAGGCCGCCGCCGGAGCCGCCGTGGTGGTCGCCGCCGTGGCCGCCGCGCGCGCCCGACGCCGGTTGACCGCGATGATCCTCGTCGGGGTGACCGGCTACGGCACGGCGCTGCTGTTCATCCTGCACGGCGCGCCCGACCTGGCGCTGACCCAGTTCCTGGTGGAGACCGTCACGATCGTGATGTTCGTGCTCGTGCTGCGCCGGCTGCCGACGAAGTTCTCCGCCCGCCCGATCCGGTCCAGCCGGCGGGTGCGCGTCGCGCTCGGCGTGGCCGTGGGCGTGGTCACCGCCGGCATGGCGTACGTCGCGGCCGGGGCGCGGGTGGCGACGCCGATCTCGGTCGGGTTCCCCGAGGAGGCGGTCTCCTACGGCGGCGGCAAGAACGTGGTCAACGTGACGCTCGTCGACATCCGGGCCTGGGACACGATGGGCGAGATCGCCGTGCTGGTGGTGGCCGCGACCGGCGTGGCCAGCCTGATCTTCCGTCGGTCCCGCGCCCTGGACCTGCGCAGCGGCATTCCCGGCGTCGGCCGGCAGAGCTCGGCGCGCCCGCGCTGGCTGACCGGCGGCGCCACCACCCGCGCGCAGTCGGTGATCCTCCAGGTCGTCACCCGGGTGCTGTTCCACGCCATCCTGCTCTTCTCGATCTACCTGCTCTTCTCCGGCCACAACCAGCCCGGTGGCGGGTTCGCCGCCGGACTGGTCGCCGGACTCGGCCTGGCCGTGCGCTACCTGGCGGGCGGGCGTACCGAACTCAACGGCGCGGCGCCGGTGGACGCCGGCCGGGTGCTCGGCGCGGGCCTGTTCGTCGCCGTCGGCACCGGGCTGGCCGCGATGCCGCTGGGCGGCGACTTCCTGCAGAGCGCGGCGCTCGACCTCCACCTTCCGGTGCTGGGTCACGTCCACTTCGTCACGTCGGTCTTCTTCGACGTCGGCGTCTACCTCATCGTGGTCGGCCTGGTGCTGGACATCCTGCGCAGCCTGGGCGCGGAGATGGACCGCCAGGAGGAGGCCGACCAGGGGGAGACCGACCAGGGGGAGACCGCCCCGACCGAGGCACGGGAAGAGGAGTTGGTGTGAGCCCCAACCTGGTCTACGTCGTGGTGGTCGGCGTCCTGTTCGCCACCGGCGTCACGCTGCTGCTGGAACGCAGCCTCACCCGGGTGCTGATGGGGGTCATCCTGCTCGGCAACGGCGCGAACCTGCTGCTGCTCACCGGTGGCCGGGCCGGCGGCCCGCCGATCGTCGGCACCACCGCCGAGGAGGAGATGTCCGACCCGCTCCCGCAGGCGATGGTGCTGACCGCCATCGTCATCACGCTGGGCATGACCGCGTTCCTGCTCGCCCTGGCGTACCGCAGTTGGCACCTCAACGGGCACGACGAGGTGCAGGACGACGTCGAGGACCAGCGCATCATGGAGCTGGCGGAGCGGGACGAGGGGCCGGGCACCGCCGACCCGGAGACCACCGACCGGGTACCGACCGCCGGGGCGGACGACGACCGGCGGGTGGCCGCCGGTGGGCCGGGGCGGACCCGATGAGCTGGCTCGTGCCGTTGCCGGTGGTGATGCCGCTGTTCGGCGCCGCCCTGACGCTGCTGCTCGTCGGCCGGGCCCGCGCCCAGCGGTGGGTCAGCATCACCGTCCTCGCCGCCACCGTGGCGGTCGCGGCGCTGCTGCTGGTCCGCGCCACAGTCGACGGTCCGCTGGTGGTCGAGGTGGGCGGCTGGGTCGCGCCGCTGGGCATCGTGCTGGTCGCCGACCAACTCGCCGCGCTGATGCTGGTGGTCTCCGCCGCGGTCACGCTGTGCGTGCTCGTCTACTCCATCGGGCAGGGCCTGGCCGACGGCAACGAGGAGACACCGCTGTCGGTCTACCACCCGACCTATCTGGTGCTGACCGCCGGCGTGTGCAACGCGTTCCTCTCCGGTGACCTGTTCAACCTCTACGTCGGCTTCGAGATCCTGCTGGTGGCGAGCTACGTGCTGCTGACGCTCGGCAGCACGGAGAACCGGATCCGCGCCGGCACCACGTACGTCGTGGTCAGCCTGCTGTCGTCGCTCATCTTCCTGGTCGCGATCGGCCTGATCTACGCCGCCACCGGCACGCTCAACCTGGCCCAGCTCGTCGACCGGCTGGACGCGCTGCCGGACGACCTGCGGCTGGTCCTTCAGGGCATGCTGCTGCTGGCGTTCGGCATCAAGGCCGCCGTGTTCCCGCTCTCGGCCTGGCTGCCGGACAGCTATCCCACCGCGCCGGCGCCGGTCACCGCGGTCTTCGCCGGCCTGCTCACCAAGGTCGGCGTGTACGCGATCATCCGGACCGAGACGCTGCTGTTCCCCGGTGGCCGCACCGCCGACCTGCTGCTGGTGATCGCGGCGCTGACCATGGTGGTCGGCATCCTCGGCGCGGTGGCGCAGTCGGACATCAAACGGCTGCTGTCGTTCACACTGGTCAGCCACATCGGCTACATGCTGTTCGGGGTCGGCCTGACCACCGCGCTCGGGCTGTCCGCCGCGATCTTCTACGTGGTGCACCACATCACCATCCAGACCACCCTGTTCCTCGCCGCCGGTCTGGTCGAACGACGCGGCGGCAGCACCGCGCTGGACCGGCTCGGCGGGCTGGCCCGGCTGTCGCCGTTGCTGGCGGTGCTCTTCTTCGTGCCCGCGCTCAACCTGGCCGGCATACCGCCGTTCTCCGGGTTCCTCGGCAAGGTCGGCCTGGTGCAGGCCGGCGTGTCCGACGGCGGCGTGCTGGCCTGGGCGCTGGTCGCCGGCGGGCTGCTCACCAGCCTGCTCACGCTCTACGCGATCGCCCGGGTGTGGAACCTCGCGTTCTGGCGGGACCCGCACCCGGCCATGCCGGTCCCCGACGACACCACCCGGGCGGCCCGCACCGACGGCGCCGAGCAGCCGCACGGCGACCCGTCGCCGGCCGGCGCCGTGCTGCCCCGGCTGATGACCGCCTCCACCGCCGCGCTGGTGGTGCTCGGTCTCGGGCTGACGGTGGTGGCCGGGCCGCTCTTCGACATCAGCACCGACGCCGCCGACGACCTGCTGCGGCGTGCCCCCTACGTCGAGGCCGTCTTCCCGGACGGTGCGCCGTGACCACTCATCCGCGTGCGCCGCTGACCCGCCACGTGCGGTGGCGCAACCGGGCCGTCGCGGTGACCGGCCTGGTCACCGTCTGGGTGCTGCTGTGGGGCACGTTCACCTGGGCGAACGTGATCAGCGGCCTGGCGGTCGCGGCCGTGCTGCTGGTGGTCTTCCCGCTGCCGCCGGTGACGTTCGCCGGGCGGATCCGGCCGGTGCCGCTGGCCCGCTTCCTGGCCCGTTTCCTGTGGGACCTGGTGGTCGCGTCCGCGCAGGTGGCCTGGCTCGCGATCCGGTTCGGGCACACCCCGCGCGGGGCGATCATCGCGGTGCGGCTGCGGGTGAACACCGACCTCAACCTGACGCTCACCGCCGAGGCGCTGTCCCTGGTGCCCGGCAGCCTCATCCTGGAGGCCGACCGGGGGACCGGCACGCTCTACGTGCACGTCATCGGTGTCCGGACACTTGACGAGGTGGAACGGTTCCGGCGCGGTGTGCGGGAGCTGGAGGAACGTATCGTCGCCGCCGTCGGCTCGGCCGGGGAACTGCGCCGGCTCCGCGACCCCGATCCCACCGGCCAGCCCGAGCCGGTCGACCTGGAAGGGGCACCGACGTGACAGTCGTGGCCGTGATCGTCACCGTGCTGCTCACCGTGGCCGGTGGACTGACCCTGCTCCGCATCATCCGTGGACCGTCGATCCTGGACCGGGCCGTCGCCACCGACGTGCTGCTCGCCGTCGCGGTCGCCGCCATCGCCACCGAGGCCGCCTACAGCCGGGACGCCACCGCGCTGCCGGTGCTGGTGGTCCTCGCCGTCGTCGGCTTCGTCGGCTCGGTCAGTGTCGCGCGGTTCGCGGCCCGGAAAGATCCCAAGTGACCGTCGACGCCCTCCTCGACACCGCAGCCGGCGTCTGCCTGATCGCGGGTGCCCTGCTCAGCCTCGCCGCCGGCATCGCCCTGGTCCGTTTCCCGGACGTGCTGTCCCGGATGCACGCCGCGGCCAAGCCGCAGGTGTTGGGGCTGCTGCTGGTGCTGCTCGGGTGCGCGTTGCGGCTGCGGACCGGCGTGGACATCACCACGCTGGTGCTGGTGGGCATGTTCCAGCTCGCCACCGCCCCGGTCGCGGCGCACATGGTCGGGCGGGCCGCCTACCCGCACGACGACATCCGGCGGGACCTGCTGCTCACCGACGAGCTGGCCGGTCGGCTGGACCGGGTCCGCGCGAGCCGGGCCGGGGCGGCGGAGACCCCGTCGACGGTCGGCGCGCCCGGGCGCGACGCGCGGCCCCCGGCCTGACCGTTTCTCCGCTATCCTGACCCGTGGTTTTGTTGGTTGGTTCGGGTGGCGGGGTTGGTGGGTATGGAAAAGGGCACTATCGTCCGGTTCGACGACGTTCGGGGTTACGGGTTCATCGCGCCGGTGCGCGGCGGTGACGACGTCTTCGTGCACGCGAACGACTTCGGCGACCAGCGGCATTCCGTGGCGGTCGGCATGAAGGTGAGCTACGAGGTCGTGCAGTCCGAGCGGGGTCTGAAGGTCGCGCGGGTGACACTGGACCAGCCGCCGGTGTCGCTGCACGGCGCGACATCCGCCGTGCCGGCCGGCGCCGGGGCGGCGCCGATGGAGGACGACGAGTTCGACGTCCTGACGGTCGGCCAGTTCGAGGCGTCGGTCACCGAGCTGCTGCTGGCGAACGCGCCCACCATGACCGGCGGGCAGATCGTCCAGGCCCGGCGCGCGCTGATCGCGCTGGGGCGTCAGCACGGCTGGGTGGAGGACTGACCGCCCCGGTGCCCGCCGGTCAGCGGTTGCGCTCCACGACGTAGGCGGTCAGGTCGAGCAGGAAACGACCGTCCTCGGTGTCGGCAGCGGCGCCGAGGGCCCGTTCTCCCTCGCGTCGGGCCGCCGCGGCCAGTTCCCGGGCGCTGCGCCGGGCCGCCTCCACGCAGTCGTACGCGAGCAGCCGCCCGTGCAGCCAGCGCACCTCCGACGCGGTGCGCGCCGCCCGGGTCCGGCCCAGGAAGCGCAGGGCCCGCTCGCGTTCGTCGGGCGTGCACCGCCGCAGGAAGTCGATGAGGATGAGCGTCCGCTTGCCCTCCCACAGGTCGCCGGCGATCTCCTTGCCGTACCGGGCGTAGTCGCCGGTGAGGTTGAGCGCGTCGTCCTGGATCTGGAACGCGGCGCCCAGGTACCAGCCGTACCGGTCCAGGACGTCGACCGCGTTCTCCCGCCCGGTGGCGACCAGGACGCCGGCACGGCACGGATAGATGCAGGTGTACCAGGACGTCTTC
Source organism: Micromonospora sp. NPDC049240 (assembly GCF_040647835.1). Lineage (NCBI taxonomy): Bacteria > Bacillati > Actinomycetota > Actinomycetes > Micromonosporales > Micromonosporaceae > Micromonospora > Micromonospora sp. NPDC049240. The sequence goes on along the minus strand of NZ_JBEZCX010000028.1, from coordinate 14,948 downwards.
TTCAGACACATCCGGTAGTAGTCGTCGGCGTCCAGGTCGCACACGTTGTCGCGGATCCAGCCGACCTCGATGGCCTGCCCCTCCAGCGAGTGGCGCAGCATCAGCTCGGTCTCGGTGAACAGTCGCCACGCGATCCCCGAGCCGAGCGCCGCCCGGTTCGCGGCGAGCCGCCGCAACGCCAGCAGGTTCGTCATGTTGCCGACGTTGAGCGCCACGCCGACCCCGTACTCGGCGTGCAGGGTCGGCCCGCCGCGTCGCTGCTCGCTGGCGTCCTGGATGTCGTCGTGGATCAGGAACGCGTTGTGGAACAGCTCCACGGTCACCGCGGCGTTGAGCCCCACCGGCTCGGCGCCGCCGAACGCCCGGCAGGTCGCCAGGCACAGCGCGGCGCGCAGTCCCTTGCCCCAGCGCCGGGGATACTCCGCGACCAGGTCGTAGAGGTACCGCGGCCCGCCGTCGGGCAGGTCGTCGAGCAGCGCGTCGAGGGCGAGCCCGCGGTAGCGCGCCAGCATGCGGTCCACGTGCCCGCCGGCCACCCCGGTGGTCGGCGCCACCGCGCCGCTACCGGTCCGTCCGGGTCGGACCGGCCGGACCCGGCGACGACAGCCGGTCCGCGAGCCCGTTGGCCACGTCGGGCGCCAGCCGCGCGAGATTGAGTACGGTGTCGAGCGCGTCGTGCGCGTCCGAGGTGTACCGGCGGATCACCTCGCCGCGTTGGTCGTCGGCCATCTTCAGTTGCCCGACCACGGTGTCGATCAGCGCGTGCCCGTCGGTGCGGACCCGCGCGACGAGTTCGTCGAACGCCTCCGGGTCGACCCGGCGGCTCTCGGTCAGCTTCTCCTCGAGCCGTCGGGCGCCGGCCAGCCCCGCCGCGAGTTCCTCCTCCAGCACCGTGGCCGCGTGGGTCACGGTCTCCGAGGTCTCCTCGGCCACCTTCTCGAAGCGCTCGTCGGTGCGCTCACGCTGGGCGTCTGTCATGGCCGAAGTGTCACCGGACCGCTGATGGCACGCCAGAGGAGTGTCGCCATGGTGACTCAGCGTGGCCGGGGGCCGAGGGCCGCTGCCGCCGTGAGCCGGGTCAGCGGGGCCGCTGGCACGGTACGCAGAAGCGGGCCGCGGGCCGGATCTCCAGGCGGGCCGTCGGGATGTCCTGGCCGCAGCGCTCACAGACGCCGTACCTGCCCTCGGCCATCCGCGTCAGCGCCCGGGCGGTGTCCGCGGCGCCCTGCTCGGCGGCCTCGATCAGTCGGCGCAGGGTGTCCGGGTCGTGGCCGCCGTGCTCGGGCTGGCGGTGCTGCCCGGTCAGCTCCCCGAGCTGGGCGGTGTACTCCGCGGACTGCCGCTCGAGCAGTTCGCGCAGCGTTCGGGTGCGGTCGTCGAGGGTGTGCGTCATGGCCGGATGGTCCTTTCGGGAATGATGACGGCCCGGCCGCCCGGGCATCGGGGCGGGTGCGGCGGGGCCAGGGTCGGGGGGCGCGCGTGACGACGTCGCGTCGGCGTCGCCTCAGCGGCGGCGAGGGCCGTCCGGGACGGGCCGGACGCGACCGTCGCCGGCCGGACCGGTGCGCACCGCCGGCTCGGGCCGGCGCGGCAGCGCGACACCGGCGAGCACGGGCGGCGGAGCCGTCGACGTGCCGCTCATGATCACCGCCTCCTCGCTGCTCGGCCACCGGGTCGGATCTCCATCGTCGTCGGCGTGGCAGGGACCGGCACTGCCAGCGGCCGGCCAACATGTGGCTGCCTGGTTGCCGGTGGCCGGAGAGGTGCGGGCGTCCGGGCCGCCGCGTCCAGCGCCGATCGCGCTGCTCCACACCGCTTTCGCCGGCTTCGGGCGGCGATCGGAGCGACACCGGGGCCGGCGACGGCGGACGCTACGGTTGACGCATGGGCATCGACCAGCGCCACCACGGCAATTGCGTGCCTGCCCGGTCGGCCGACCGGGCGCCGCCCACCAGCACGGTCCACGCCCGCCCGTCCACCGCGTCGCCGTAGCGTCCGCCCGCTCCCGGGCGGCCCGGCCGCCGTCCCTGGGGAATTCTCGTGATCATCGAACGCACCGTCCTGCCCGGCATCGGGGTCCGACACACCATCACCACCGAACAGGGTCGTCGGATCGGCGTCGTCGTCCATCGGCTCGGTGGTCGGCGGGACGTCGTGCACGACGACCCGACCGACCCCGACGGCACGGTCAACCTGGCCCTCACCCGCGACGAGGCGACGGCCCTGGCGAACCTGCTCGGGTTCCCGGAGCTGGCGCTCGTGCCGGCCTGACGCCTACGCGGGCAGCGGCCGGCGGGGCCAGTCCAGCGCCCGCGCCCCGAGCACGGCGGCGTGCAGGGTGAACCGGTCCCGGGGGTCGGCGGGGTCGTAGCCGCTCAGCGCGCGCACCCGACTGAGCCGGTAGGTGACGGTGCGTACGGACACGTGCAGGCGGCCGGCCGCCTCGGTGGCGACCTCACCGCAGGCGAAGTACTCGGTCAACGTGTCCAGCAGCGGACCGGCGCCGCCCCGGGCCTGGCCGAGCGGGGTGAGCACGGCCCGGACGAGGTCCACCATCGCCGGCTGGTCCCGCAGCAGGACGCGGTAGATGAGCAGGTCGTGGGCGTCGATCACCGGTGTCTCGGCGCGTAGCCGCCGGGCCGTCGTCAACGCCTCCCGGGCTTCCTCGTAGGAGCGGGCGATGCCGTAGAGACCCGGATGCGGCCGGCCCACGGCCACCTGCCACGGGCGGCCCCGCACCAGCCGGTCCAACTCGCCGTGCATCAGCCGGCCCAGTTCCCCGGGCGGCTCACCGCCGGCGGGCCCGCGCCCGGGCGACACCGCGTCGGCCGGCGCGATCACCACCAGCAGCCCTTCCTTCGTGGCCACCAGCACGTCCCGGTCGCCGAGCCGGTCGAAAATGACCCGTTCGAGCGTGCTGATCGCCGCCCCGGTGTCCGGTAGCCGCCGGCCCGGTGCGGCGAGCGCGACCTGGTGCACCCGGGCGAGGTCCAGCCCGAACGGCTCGGCCCGCTCCACCAGGCCGCCGAGGTCGGAGTCACCCCGCAGCAGGTCGTCGACGAGTTCCCGGCGCAGCGACTCCTCACGGCGGACCAGGTCCCGGCGGGCCGCCGCGTAGCCCTCGGCCAGGGTGGCGACGGCGGCGTCCACCACGTGCAGGACCGCCTCCGCGGTGGCGCGTACCGTCTCGCTGTCGGTGGACCGGTCCAGGTGCGGAAGCTGCTGCCAGAGCCGGCGCGCCGCGGACAGGTAGAGCTGCACCACCCGGCCGGCCGACACGCCCTGCTCGGCGGCGCGCCGGCCGAGGGCGCCCACCGCGTCGAGTTCGCCCCGGCGCGGCCGGCGGCCGGTGACCGCCGCGTCCCGCAGGAGCGGCAGATAGTCGCCGAGCAGCTCCACCGGTACGCCGGCGGCGTCGGCGCTCGCCTCGCGGGCCACGCTCGTCAGCCACCCGTCGTCGCCGGTCCCGGCCGGTCCCGGCCGGCGGCCACCCTCGGTCATCGCGGTCTCCCAGTGCGGGGCCGGCCATCGGCCCGGTGCCCCAAGGTTAGGCCCCGACCCGGCCCGCTCCCGGCCAGGTCCGGCCGGCCGGCCCGGTTCGACGCCGCACCCCGGCGCGTCGGCGGCCGGCGGACGCAATCCGTTGGCCGGACCGGAACGGGTCGGCGACCATGGTCGGCATGAGGCTGCCGTTGCAGGGTGGGTTGCCGCCGACGGGTGGGCCGGTCGACGGCATGGTGGAGATCGCCTGCGACGAATCGGGGTTCTCCGGCACGAACCTGCTCGACCCGGCCACTCCGCTGATCGCCCACGCGAGCGTCGACCTGCGGGCCGAGGAGGCGACCGCGCTGCTCGCGTCCCTGCGGTCCGGGTTCCGGTTCTCGCCGGACGAGGTCAAGTCCCGCCAGTTCCTCCGTCAGCCGGGAGCCGCGCCGGCGGTGGACTGGTTCCTGGCCGCGCTGCGCGGGCGCGCACACGTCCAGCTCGTCGACAAGCACCTCTTCCTGGCCACCCGAGTCGCTGACCTGCTGCTGACCGAACCGTCCTACGCCGCCGGCACCCGCCTGGCCGGGGAACGCCGGGCCGACGCCCGCGCGCTGCACCGGGCCGGGCGTGCGGCCGGCCCCGACTGGGACGCCTTCCTGGCGGCGTTCGTCGACATGCTGCGGACCAAACGGCGGGACCGGGCGGACGACGGCAGCGTGGACCGCTTCTTCGCGGCCCGGGACGCGCTGCTGCGGCACGCGCCGACCGACGCCGTGCTCACCGCGCTGGACCGGAGCCGGGTGGCCGCTGTCCAGGCCCGGCTCTACGCCGAGGACCGGACGGTTCCGCCTCCGTTGGAGCCGTTGCTGCCGGCGCTGGCCGAGACCGTGCTGTTCTGGAGCGTGGGGCGGCGGCGGGTGCTGGTGACCCACGACGAGCAGAGCGCGCTCACCGCCGACCGGCTGCGCCGCCTCCAGCGGGCGCTGGCCGAGCGCGCCGGACTGCCGGCGGGGGAGTCGCCGCTGGCCGGCCTGGTGATGACCGACTCCCGGGACGACCCGCGCGTGCAGGTCGCGGATCTGCTCGCCGGTGTGGCGCGGCGGATGCCGCGCGCGGTCGACGACGGCGCGTTGCTGACTCCGTAGCGCCGCTGGGTACGCGTACTCAGCACAACTCCCGTCCGGTGGCTCAGGTGTCGGCGCGTCGGCGTCGGCAGGATCCTTGTCATGGCCGAGACACTGCACCGACCCGCCGCCCTGCGTACCGTCGAGACGCCCGTGCTGGGGGAGGCCGCCGGCCGTGCGGTGGCCACGCTGGTCCGGCTGGTCGGCCGGCACCCGGCCGGGTGGCGGTGGCTGGCCCGGCGGCACCACCCGGCGCTCGACCGGCTGGCCGAGGCGAACGCGCGTGCGGCGTGCGTGCGTGCGGCCCGGCGGGTGCCGGCCTACCGCGAGTTCCTGCGGGCCCGTCCGGCGGGCGTCCGCCGTCGGCTGCGGGACTTCCCGGAGACCGACAAGCTCGGGTACGTGGTGGGCCACGACGCCGCTGCCCGGTGCCGGCGGGGGCGCCTGCCGGAGCGGGGCGTGGTGGTCGACGAGTCGGCCGGGTCGTCGGGGCGGCCGTTCAACTGGCCGCGCGGCGAGCGGGAGCTGCGGGCGGTGCACCGGGACATCGCCGGCTACACCGGGCTGGTGTTCCCGATGCGCCGGCCGTTCGTGATCAACGCGTACTCGATGGGGGCCTGGGCGACCGGCACCACGACCGGCGCGGCGATGGCCCGGATCGCGGTGGTGAAGAACACCGGACCGGACCTCGGCAAGATCATCGACACGTTGCGCGAGTTCGGCCCGGGGCACGACTACCTGGTCACCGCGTACCCGCCGTTCCTCAAGCACCTGCGGGACCGGCTGGACGCCGAGGACTTCCCCTGGTCGCGGTACCGGATCTTCGGTAGCTGCGGCGGGGAGGGGATGACCGAGGCGCTGCGGGACTACCTGGAGCAGCGGTTCGTGCGGGTGCGTTCGGCGTACGGGGCGTCGGACCTGACCATCGGCATCGGCGCGGAGACCCGGTTCACGGTGTGGCTGCGGCGCCGGCTGCGGACCGACCCGGGGCTGCGCGCGGACCTGCTCGGCGACGGCGAGCAGCGGCTGCCGATGGTGTTCCAGTACAACCCGTTCGCGACCTACCTGGAGACCAACGAGCGGCGGGAGCTGGTCTGCACGGTGGCCGGGCCGGACGTGCTCCAGCCCCGGCTGCGCTACAACGTCGGCGACGAGGCGCTGCTGGTGCCGTACCGCAGGATCGCCGAACTGGCCGCGGCCGACCCGGTGCGCGCGGCCGAGTTCCGCGCCGCGACGGCCGAGGAACGGATGACGCTGCCGCTGCTGCTGCTGTTCGGCCGGCGCGACTCCACGATCTCCTACCTGGGCGCGAACCTCTACCCGCAGGACGTCGAGTACGGCCTCTACACCGGAAACCCGCACGCCGCCGCGATCAGCCGGTTCTGCCTGGCGCTGGTCGAGGACGCGACGCTGGAGACCCGGCCGGTGATCCACGTCGAGCTGCGCGGCCCGCTGGCGCCCGCCGACCGCGCGGCGCTCGCCACCGCCTGCCGCGACGGGGTACGCCGGCACCTCACCTCGGTGTCGCGCGACTTCGCCCAGTCCCTGCTGGAGGACCCGTCCGCCGGTGACCTGCGGGTCGAGCTGCACGAACCGGGAACCGGCCCGTTCGCCGGCCCGCAGAAGATCAAGAACGCCTACCTGGTGGTGAAGTGACCATGCGTACCCGAGACTTCTCCCGCGCCCCGGCGCAGGCCCGTGCCGGCGCGATGTTCATCGGCGGCACCCGCTACGCGAGCCCGCTGGTGCTGCTGCGGCTGGCCCCCGACTGGTTCCGGATGGTGCGCGACATGCGCAGGATGTCCGGCTACTGCTGGCATACCGTCTACTGGCAGTTCCCACTGACGTTGGGGACGATCGCGTTCTTCACCGACCGGGACGCGATGCTGCGCTTCGCGCGTACCCGGCACCACCGCAAACTGATGGCCTGGCTGACCGACGGCGGGCGCAACGCGACCGCCGGGTTCATCCGGCTCTACACGGCCTCGCCGGACGGCTACTCCAACGGCGCGTGGCGGGCCGAGGACGGCGCGATGGGCCACATCGACACGTTCACCCCGCTGGGTGCGGAGACCACCGGACCGGCGGTACGCCGGTGAGCGGCCACCGGTTCGAGCGGGTCACCGGCCGGCGCGGCCTGGCCGAGTTCCTCGCGCTCACCGACCGGCTGTACGCGGACCAGCCACGGTACGTGCCGACGCCCCGGCAGCAGATCCGCCGCTGGTGGGCCGACGGCGTGCCGCTGTACGTACTGCGCGACGCCGACGGCGCGGTGGTCGGGCGGACCACGCTGCACACCGACGCGGACCTGGACGCGAAGCTGGGCCGCCGGTGCCAGTTGTTCGGGCTCACCGAGTTCACCGCGCCGGCCGCCGGGCCGCTGTTCGACGCCGTCACCGCGCACGCCGGCGCCGACCGGGACCTGCTGTTCGGCCCGGTGGCGCTGCTGCCCAACCAGGCCGGCGGCGTGATCACGTCCGGGTTCGACGACCGGGGCTTCGTGGACAGCGCCTGGAACCCGCCGCGCTACCCGGCCGCCTACGAGGCGTACGGCTTCGCCCGCCGGTTCGTCTCCGACACCTGGATCTGCCCGGTGCCGGCCCCGGTCGGGCCGCCGCCGGCGTGGGGCGGGCAGCCGGACGGCGCGCGGCTGGAACTGCACCGGGGCGACGCGCGGCGCCTCGACGAGCAGCTCGACCTGCTGCGCGGCATGCTGAACGACTCGTTCGCCCAGCTCGGCTACTACACCCCGATCTCCGCCGCGCAGTTGCGCCGGCAGACCGACGGGCTGGCGTACCTGCTGGACTCCGCGCTGCTGCTGTACCTGACCCGGGACGGGCAGCCGGTGGCGTTCGTGCTCTGCGTACCGGACATCAGCGCGTTCCTGGTCGCGACGCGCGGCGACCTCGGCCCGGTCAACCAGCTCCGCCTGCTGGCCACCCGCCGCCGGTACCGCCGCGAGGCGGTGCTGATCGTCAAGGGTGTGCTGCCGGAGTTCCAGGGGCGCGGCTACCAGCGGCTGCTCTCCGCGCACCTGCACCACAACCTGCACGCCGGCGGCTACACCACGCTGCGCAGCACCTACGTCGGGCGGGACAACCCGGCCTCGGCGGCGCAGTACCGCCGGCTCGGTGGCCGCCCGCTGCACGGTTACACGTTCTACGCGAAGGAGCGATGACATGGACCTCGCCGCGTTCCGCGCGTTGGAGCCGCTGTGCTGGCGCGCGCCGAGCGCGCACAACACCCAGCCGTGGCGGCTGCGCTACGAGCGCTGGGCGATCACCGTCGGCTGGGACCCGGCCGACACGCTGCCGGCCGGCGACCCGAGCGGGCGGGACCTGCGGCTGTCACTCGGCGCGTTCGTGGAGACCTGCCTGATCGTCGCCGCCGACGCGGGGCTGCGACTGGACTGGGTCGCCGACCACGACGAGCACGACCGCCGGGTGGGTCGGCTGCGTCCGGCGCGGCAGCCGTACCGCACGCCGTTCCGTACCTCGGAGGTCTGGGACCGGCGTACCGACCGGGGCCGGTTCACCAGCGGCCCGGACGCCGACGTGCTCGCCGCCGTCGACGCCGTGGCGCGGCGGGCCGGCGGCGGGGTCCACCTCGTGCCCGGGGCCGGGCGGCTCGGCGCGTTGCTGCGCGCCGCCGACCGGCAGGTGTACGCGGACCCGGCGGTGGTGGCCGAGCTGCGTCGTTGGCTGCGGCTGGACCCGGCGCGGCCGGACTACCGGGCCGACGGGCTGAGCGATCGTTGCCTCGGGTTGTCCCGGCCGGCCGCCACCGGGCTGCGGGCGGCGCTGGCCGCGTATCCGGTGCTGCGCCCGCTGGGGCTGGCCCGGCTGCTCGCCGCCGGCGACGATCCGCTCGCGCGCGGCGGCGCGGTGCTCGCGCTGGTGGCCCCGCCAGACCTGGACGCACCCGGCCAGGTCGAGTTCGGCCGGGTGCTGATGCGGGTGTGGCTGACGCTGCACGCCGCCGGCCTGGCGGCGCACCCGTTGAGCCAGCTCGTCGACGTCGCCGCCACCCGCGACACGCTCGGCGCGCTGCTGGACGTGGCGCCGCAGCGGGTCGTGCACGTGACCCGGGTGGGGCGACCGGTCGCTGCGGCGCCCCGCTCGGCACGCCGGATCCGAGATGGCAACGTTCGCAAAACCTGCTCGTCACTTCTTGACGACCGGCGTCTCATCCATGAAAGTCCATATGGGCTGATGTAGTGCGCGGTAAGGGAGCTCCGGCGTGCGCATCGTGGCAGTGGGCATCGTTGGGCGCGGCGCGTTGATGTTAGCGCTAACAGTTGCCCGTCATCCTTGATTGTGTGACCGGGAGAGACCATGTCCGAAGTTTCCCGAAGGAACGTCCTCAAGGCTTCCGCGGCCGGCGCCGGCGCGGCGCTGGCGCCGGCCGCCTGGACCGCCGCCGCCCGCGCCGGCTCGGCGGCGCCACCCGCGGTGCTGGCCGCGAACGATCTGGCGCTGTGGTACGACGAGGAGGCCGGTACCGACTGGCTCCGCGCGCTGCCGATCGGCAACGGGCGGCTCGGTGCGATGGTGTTCGGCAACGTCGACACCGAACGGCTCCAGCTCAACGAGGACACGGTCTGGGCCGGCGGCCCGTACGACTCCGCCAACACCCGGGGCGCGGCCAACCTGGCCGAGATCCGGCGGCGCGTCTTCGCCGACCAGTGGACCTCGGCGCAGGACCTCATCAACCAGACCATGATGGGGACCCCCGGCGGTCAGCTCGCCTACCAGATCGTGGGCAATCTCCGGCTCGCGTTCGGCTCGTCCGGTGGGGCGACGCAGTACCGCCGGACGCTCGACCTCACCACCGCCACGGTCACCACGAGCTACGTGCTGGGCGGCGTACGACATCAGCGGGAGGTGTTCGCGAGCGCGCCCGACCAGGTGGTCGTGGTCCGGCTGACCGCCGACCGGGCGAACTCGATCAGTTTCTCCGCCACCTTCGACAGCCCGCAACGCACCAGCGTGTCGAGCCCGGACTCCGCCACCGTCGGGCTCGACGGCATCTCCGGCAGCATGGAGGGTGTCACCGGCTCGGTGCGGTTCCTCGCCCTGGCCAACGCCGCCGTGACCGGCGGCACGGTCAGCAGCTCCGGTGGGACGCTGCGGGTCTCCGGCGCGACGAGCGTGACGCTGCTGATCTCGATCGGCTCCAGCTACGTCAACTACCGCACCGTCAACGGCGACTACCAGGGCATCGCGCGCAACCGGCTCAGCGCCGCCCGGAGCGTGGCGGTCGACCAGTTGCGCAGCCGCCACCTCGCCGACTACCAGGCGTTGTTCAACCGGGTCACGATCGACCTGGGCCGGACGGCCGCGGCCGACCAGCCGACCGACGTCCGGATCGCGCAACACGCGAGCACCAACGATCCGCAGTTCGCCGCGCTGCTGTTCCAGTTCGGGCGGTACCTGCTGATCTCCTCCTCGCGTCCGGGCACCCAACCGGCGAACCTCCAGGGCATCTGGAACGACTCGCTCGCCCCGTCCTGGGACTCGAAGTACACGATCAACGCGAACCTGCCGATGAACTACTGGCCGGCCGACACCACGAACCTGTCCGAGTGCTTCCTGCCGGTCTTCGACATGATCAAGGACCTGACGGTGACCGGCGCGCGGGTCGCCCAGGCGCAGTACGGCGCCGGCGGCTGGGTCACCCACCACAACACGGACGCGTGGCGGGGCGCCTCGGTCGTCGACGGGGCGCTGTGGGGCATGTGGCAGACCGGCGGCGCCTGGCTGAGCACGCTCATCTGGGACCACTACCTGTTCACCGGCGACCTCGGTTTCCTCCAGGCCAACTACCCGGCCCTGAAGGGCGCCGCCCAGTTCTTCCTGGACACCCTGGTCGCCCACCCGACGCTCGGCTACCTGGTGACGAACCCGTCGAACTCGCCGGAGCTGCCGCACCACGCGAACGCGAGCGTCTGTGCCGGCCCCACGATGGACAACCAGATCCTGCGCGACCTGTTCGACGCCGCGGCCCGGGCCAGTGAGGTTCTCGGCGTCGACACCACGTTCCGGTCGCAGGTGCGCACCGCCAAGGACCGGCTGCCCCCGATCCGCGTCGGCTCCCGCGGCAACGTCCAGGAGTGGCTCGCCGACTGGATCGAGCTGGAGCGGACCCACCGGCACGTCTCCCACCTGTACGGGCTGCATCCCAGCAACCAGATCACCAAGCGCGGCACGCCGGCGCTCTACGAGGCCGCCCGCAGGACGCTGGAGCTGCGGGGCGACGACGGGACCGGCTGGTCGCTCGCCTGGAAGATCAATTTCTGGGCCCGGCTGGAGGACGGCGCCCGCGCCCACAAGCTCCTGCGTGACCTGGTGCGCACCGATCGGCTCGCGCCGAACATGTTCGACCTGCACCCGCCGTTCCAGATCGACGGCAACTTCGGCGCCACCTCCGGCATCGCCGAGATGCTGCTGCACAGTCACACCGGCGAGCTGAACGTGTTGCCCGCGCTGCCCAGCGCCTGGCCCGCCGGGCAGGTCGCGGGCCTGCGCGGTCGGGGCGGGTACACGGTCGCGCTGGCCTGGTCGAACGGCCAGCCCGACGAGATCGTCGTCCGCGCCGACCGCGACGGCACGCTGCGGCTGCGGTCCCGGCTGTTCACCGGCGGCTTCACCCTCGTCGACGCCGGTGACGACAGCACGCCGGCCACCACCCGACCGGAGACGGACGTCGTCCAGTTCACCGTCCGGGCCGGCCGCACCTACCGGGCGGCGCGACCGGGCGTGACCCCGGCACCGACGCCGACCGTCACGCCCACTCCCACCCCCACGGCGAGCCCGACGCCGACGCCGACCACCAGATCTCCCGCGCCGTCCGGCGCCCGGGCGACGTACGCGGTGACGGGCTCCTGGTCGGGCGGCTTCCAGGGCGAGGTCACGGTGACCGCCGGCGCGACCGCGATCCGCGGCTGGACGGTGGCCTGGACGTTCCCCGACGGGCAGGTCATCAGCCAGATCTGGGGCGGCTCCCACACCCAGAGCGGCGCGAACGTGTCGGTGCGCAACGTCGACTACAACGGCGCGCTGGCGGCCGGGGCGTCCACCACGTTCGGCTTCATCGGCACGGTCACCGGTGCCAACAACCCGCCGACGAACCTCACCTGCACGACCACCTGACCGAGCGGGAACACCCCGGGGTGGGCGGCGTCAGGCCAGCAGCGTCTCGCGCAGCCGCGCCCCGGGGTTGATCCGACCCACCACCCGGGGGGCGGCCGGGTCGTACACGTCGATGCTGTGGTTGCGGCGCATCATCTCGCGGACCGGCGGCGGTAGCCGGGGCGGATCGTCCATGGTGGCGAGCACCTGCGCGGCGGTGCCGGTGAGCCGCTCGACAAGCGTGGCGCTGTCGGTGTCCACCCGTACCCGGCCGAACTCCCAGCCGGCGGTGGTGAGGTCGAGCACCTCGAACAGGCGGGTCACGAACGGCTGCGGGTCGGTCACCCGGTCGAGGCGCTTCGCCCGGCCGCCGACCACCGTGACGGCGGCGGCCACCTGCGCGTACGGGTGCAGCCCGCTGGGCAGCGCGGCGAGCGGCCAGCGCAGCCACTGCCCGGCCTCCTTCCACAGGGGCCGGTAGTTGCGGCGGTGCACCAGCAGCCGCCGGCCGGTGCGCCGGAACACCTCCTGGGCCTGGAACTGGAGGTCGGCGTGGGCCTCCTCGGCGGCCTCGCACACGATCCCGGCGGCCACCACCAGACCGTCGTCGTCGGCGAGCAGCCGACCGATCGCGTCGACCTGCTCGGGGAACCGGATCGGGGCGTGCGCGCCGTAGGAGTGCCGGACGTCCCGCAGCAGTGTCTGCTGGCGTTCGGGGTCCAGTTCGACCCCACCGCCGCCACCCAGCAACCGCCGGAGCCAACCCATCGTGCCTCGCTTCCGTCGCCGTCTGCGGACCGGGCAATGCTAGTGCGTCGGTGGATGCTCGTATGGTGACGGGGTGGCTGAGCGATCCCTGACCCTGATGGCGGTGCACGCGCACCCCGACGACGAAGCGACGAGCACCGGCGGCGTCCTCGCCCGCTATGCGGCCGAAGGCGTCACCACAGTGCTCGTGACCTGCACGGACGGCCGGTGCGGCGACGGCCCCGACGGCGTCAAGCCGGGCGAGGCCGGGCACGACCCGCAGGCCGTGGTGGCGATGCGCCGGGCGGAGCTGGCGGCCAGTTGCGAGGCGCTGAAGGTCACCCACCTGGAGACGCTCGACTACGCCGACTCCGGGATGATGGGTTGGGCGACCAACGACGCGCCCGGCGCGTTCTGGAACACGCCGGTCACCGAGGCGGCCGACCGGCTGGCCGAGCTGATCCGGCGTTACCGCCCCGACGTGGTGGTCACCTACGACGAGAACGGCTTCTACGGCCACCCCGACCACATCCAGGCGCACCGCATCACGATGGCCGCGGTGGAGCGCACCGGCATCCCGGCGAAGGTCTACTGGACCACGGTGCCGCGCAGCGCGTTCCGGGAGTTCGGCAAGGTCATGCAGGAGATCGGGGTGGAGTTCCCGGATCCGGAGGCGACCGACTCGACGCCGCCGCTGGGCCTGCCCGACGAGGAGATCACCACCTGGGTGGACACCCGTGCCCACGGCGAGCAGAAGTTCGCCTCGCTGGCCGCGCACGCCAGCCAGGCGGAGAACATCTTCTTCCTGCGCCTCGGGCAGGAGCGGTTCGTCGAGCTGATGGGGACGGAGACGTTCGTCCGGGTCCGCGACACCACCGGCGCGCCGACGCCGGAGGACGACCTGTTCGCCGGTCTGCGCTGACGGCACGGCCGGCACCGGTCAGGCCGCGGTGGTCTGCGCGGCCAGACGCTCCAGCACGGCGCGGACGTCGCCGCCGGTGTCGGCCATGACCCGCCGTTGCCGGGTGGCGCCGGTGCCGTCCCGCCGGAGCCGCTCCGCCTCCCGCAGGACCAGCTCCCGGTCCCCGTGCCGGGTCAGCGCGGGCGCGACGGTGGCGAGCAGCTCGTCGACCAGGTCCCAGGCCGGCCGGGGTCGGCCGGTGCGCAGGTCCACCAGCTCCCCGTCGAGACCGTCGTGGGCGGCCCGCCAGTGCGCGGCGGCGACCAGGCAGTCGCGGATCCGCGGCGCGGGGACGCCCGCGCGGATCTCGTCGATCATGGTGGCGACCAGCGCCCGGACCAGCCCGGCGACGAGCACGGTGTCGTCCACCGTGGGGCAGACGTCGCCGACGCGGATCTCCACGGTCGGGTAGGACGCGGACGGCCGGGCGTACCAGTAGACCATCGCGGCGTCGAGCATGATCCCGGCGGTGATCAGCTCCTGCACGGTGGCGTCGTAGTCGGCGGCGGAGTCGAAGTGCGGCGTGGGCCCGATGCTCGGCCAGCGTTCCAACTGCATCGAGCGCCAGCTCGCGTGTCCGGTGTCCCGCCCGTCGTGCAGTGGCGAGTTCACGGTGAGCGCCTGCACCACCGGCAGCCACGGGCGCAGGTGGTTGCAGACCCGGACGGCGAGTTCCCGGTCGGGCACCCCGACGTGGACGTGACAGCCGCACACCGCCGGATCGTGGGCGACCGGCCCGAACCGGCGGGACATGTCGTGGTAGCGCGGCTCGTCGGGCACCGTGCGGTGGCCCTCGCAGACCGGGGTCGCCCCGACCGCCACCAGCCGCGCCCCGACCGCGTCGGCGGCCCGGGCGGCGGCCCGACGCAGCGCGACGAGGTGCTCCCGCAGCGACGTCAGGTCGAGGCTGACCGGGGTCACCATCTCCACCATGCTGTGCCGGAACTCCTGCCGGCTCTGCGCACGGGCGATCCCGGAGAGCGCGTCGCGGACCCGGTCGGCGACCGGCATGCTCTCCCCGGTCACCGGGTCCAGCAGCAGGAACTCCTCCTCCACCCCGAGCGTGAGCGGGTCGGCGGTCGCCGGGGCGTCGGTCGGTCGCGGCCGCACCGCCGTTCCGGGCCGGTCGTCGCGGGGCTGCGCCATGTCTCGACGGTACGAGGCCGGTGGCCTCCCGGATGCCGTTTCCACCGACCCTGCGGGCTCCGCACGCGGGGTCGGTGACGAACGGGATACGGCGTCAGCAGTCGAAGTACATCGCGAACTCGTGCGGGGTGGGCCGCAGGCGCACCGGGTCGACCTCGTTGGCGTTCTTCCAGTCGATCCAGGTGGAGATCAGATCGTCGGTGAACACGCCGCCGTCGAGCAGGTAGTCGTGGTCGGCCTCCAGCGAGGCCAGCGCGTGCGACAGCGAGCCGGGGACCTGCTTGACGTCGCCCCACTCCTCCGGGGGGAGGTCGTAGAGGTCCTTGTCGATGGGGGCCGGGGGTTCGATCTTGC